>PCUH01000318.1:9340-25199 GCA_002770955.1 Flavobacteriales bacterium CG18_big_fil_WC_8_21_14_2_50_32_9
AACTAAGGTAATAACAAAACTTCCATTTTTTGAGCTTGGTGTGTAGTTAAATTCTTCTTGAGTTCTGTTATTGGTAACAATAATAAATGCGTCTTTTATAGCTTCAGTAGTTCCTTCTGCTACAATTTTAGATTTTATAATAGTTTGTCGAGCATCTAATTCATTAAAACTAACTTTATAGATATCCAATTCACCTTTGCTGTCTTTTCGGTATGCAGAAATGTAAGCGTGTCTTTTATCTTCGGTAAAAGAAATACATAAATTGTCTTCAGCTGTGTTAAGAGGGTAACCAATATTTTCAGCTAAACTCCATTCGTTGGTTTCTGGATTCCAATTTGATTTAAAGTAATCATATCCTCCCATACTATTGTGTCCTTTTGATGAAAAATAGAGTGTAGAACCATCATAAAATAAATTTGGAAAATCTTCATCAAAAGGTGTATTTATGTTTTTCCCTAAGTTTTGAGGCTCAGCCCAATCACCAGTGGGGAGTTTTCTTGTCATGTAAATATCTTTCCCTCCTAAACCATCATCTCTTTTACTTGCAAAAAACAAGGTGTTTCCATCAGCCGAAATAGTTGCAGCACTTTCAAACCCTTTTGAGTTGACGTGGTCACCCATTTTTTCAATTTTTTTCGGTTTTCCTTTCACAATGTTTGAAGTGTAAATATTTCCAAATTCCTTAATAAGATCAATATATACAAATAATAACTCTCCATCATAAGAAAGACCAACAGCTTGCTCGTCATAAGGAGAATTAACCATCATTCCAGCTCCTTTTGCTTTCGCAAATTCGCCATTTTCTACTGTAGAATAAAATACATCGGAAGAATAATATCCATCAAATTCTCTTGTTCCACCAACAACACCTTTTCTTCTGGATGTGAAATAAATTCTTGATTCATCGGGTGTGATAAACGGATAATAGTCAGGAAATTCAGTATTTATAGCATCTCCAGCATTTTCAAAACTAACATCAATGGGGCTTTTTGAAAGTTTTATTGCATTTTCTATCATTTCAATTTCTCTAACTGCTTCATCTTGTTTTGTTCCTATACCTGAAGTTTTGTATTTTTTCATCGTTACTAATGCATTATCCAATTTCATATTCACATGATAGGCTTTAGCAAGATAGAAGTCAACATCAGGATCTGATTTTCTTTCTGAGGCAATTTCGAGATGTTTGATGGCTTTTGATTTATCACTATTAATGTGTAAAATACAATAACCTGCTTTAAAAGGATAGTCAGGATTTTTGGGATCTTTTTCTATAAGTTTTTCATAAACACTAAGAGCATCAATGAAATTATGATGTTTAAAATGTTCTTCTGCGTCAGCAGGATCAACTCTTTGTGCAAAAAGTTGAAAGGATGCCAAAAGAATGATAATAAAAAGTAATATGTTTCTCAACTTGTTCAAGTATTTTTTCGCTCTAAAATTACAAAATTGATACCAAAAAATCTAATATACTCAAACTTTCCATGTTTTATGAGGAAAAGATGATTAGTTTGAGTAATGCTCGAAATCAATTCATATATACTAAAACTTTGCAGGTTTTCGGAAGAAAACGTGCTTAGTTACAGTTATACTCGCAACCAAAGTATAAAAATTATCCGAAAAGCTATTTGGTTGCGGTATAGCTATTCCAATTGGTTTCTAAAATATATTTGGTTTCGGCATACTTATAATTTAGTTGTTTTTAAATAGACTAAATGGTTTAAGTTAGTTTGATCAAAGAAGAACATTATCTAATTTTTATTATCACATATTGATAAGGCTCATACTTCTTTTCATTTTCACTATCGCCAATATAAGCAGGTCCTTGAACTAAACTTTTAGTATCATTAATGATAATTTTATCTTTGGAAATTCCTTTTTCTATTAGTGCATTAATAAAAGTTTTTTCTGCTTCATTTAATCGATTTTTAGATAAACTTTGATTGCTGTCATACGTTGTAGTTGGAACTTTTGATGAACTTGATTCGATATCCACATATACCTTTCCTTTTTCAGCTACTTGATTTATTGCTTTATTGATTAAATCAATGTAAGTTGGATTTGAAGTACTGATTTCCTTAGCATTATAATTAAACATTTCTTTGTAAGAAGCAATATATGCTCCTAATACATTATTTTTATTCTCATCTACACCATTGGTGTTATCATTCAAATCATCAGTGATAACAGCAATCACTTTTTCTATTTTAAGTGTGTCATACTTATTTAAGTTAAGTGCATCGCTGGTTATATGCATAATTTGAAGGTGATGGGTTGAACTTTCTTGTTTGCTCATAACTATGGTTAAATCTGCAGTAGATGATTGTTGAGGAAGTGAAAAGCGTACATTTTGAGCCTCATAGTTGCTAGCTTCAATAGTAATGGTGTGATTTCCTTCAAAGGTTGAAGATAAATTAAATTTACCATCAGAAGAAGGAGTACTTGCGACAACATTATCAGGTGCAACTGTTTTTAATGTAATGGTTGAATTATTTATTTGTTTGCTGTTTTCATCTACCACAATACCATTAATGTTATGTAAAATTTCTTTTAACTCTTCTTTAGGTTTAGGAGGGGCAATACTATAAATATCCATACTTCCCACACCTCCATCTCGTGATGAGGAGAAAAAACCATTTTTTTCTTCTATATCAATAATTAAGAAGACATCATCAGCAGGAGAATTAATGGGTATTCCCATATTAATAGGTTTAGACCATTCACCATTAACTAGCTTACTTTTAAAAACATCATAACCACCAATTCCTTCATGACCTTTAGAGGAAAAATAAAGTGTTTTTCCATCATCAGATAAAAAGGGTGATTCTTCGTCATATTTAGTATTGATTTTATCTCCTAGATTGATTGCTTCACTCCATTTTCCTTCTGTATTTAATGAAGATTGATAAATATCTTTGCCTCCTTGTCCATCTTTTCTTTCAGTCACAAACAGTAATGTTTTTCCATCAGGAGAAATGCTTACACTAGGAATATTATACTTACTTGAATTAACGGTTTTATCTAATAATTCTAATGCTGTCCATGTATTATTTTCAAAATTAGATTGCCATATTTTGTCTGATTTGTAGGTATATAGCCTTTTCCCATCGGATGAATAGATAATACCAGCATCGTGTTTTTTTGTATTAAAATCTTTGGGTAAGTGTTTGGCTAATTCATTTTCATCTGAAACTAACTCCCATGTATTGCCTGATTTTTTTGCCACATAAATATCTTCATAGGGAAGTAAATCAGCAGCTAATTTTGAATTTTTTGAATTCTTTCTTCGAGAAGTAAATAGTAGTACTTGCTTGTCTTCTCTGTAAACAGGGGCATATTCGCCATATTCGGAATTAATATTAATACCCAGGTTGGTTACTTCTATACTTTTGTTTTTTGAAATTAAAAACTTTTTTCCAGCTTCCGTTTTATCAATAAAGTAGTCTGTTTCTTTGGCTAAATTTCTTCCAGCAAGTGTATTTTGTTTAATACTAGGTTTGAATTTGTAAAACGCTTCCTTTGATTTTTCAAAATCACTATTTAAATGATAGGCTCTTGCTAAATAGTAATATAATTCAGGAATTGTATCTTCTTTTGAGTGTTCAAGAGCAGCTTCAAAATAAGGAATTGATTTTGCTCTTTCTTTGTTTGATAAATAAAAACTCAATCCTGCTTCGAAATTATACTCATCGCTTGTAGAATTAAGGGTTACTAATTTTTGATATTTTTCTTGGGCAGCATTATACTTTTCATTATCCAATAAACGTCTCGCTTGTTTCAAAGTTTTTTTTTCTTCGGAAGTCGCTTTTTGACTATATGCGTTTATTGTTATGAAAACAAGAACAATAGAAAAAAATGGTATGAATTTTTTATTTAGCAAGTTTTTTATTTAATTGATAAAACTAAATTTTATTTGATTTTAATAATCACAAATTGATAATCCTCATAGATTTTTTTATTTTCAAAATCACCATTGTAATCAGGTCCTTTAACACCAGTTGAAACTTCATTTATAACTATATTATCTTTTGAAATTCCTTTTTGTATTAATGAATTAATAACAATTTCTTGTGTGTCAATTGCTCTTTTATATGCTAATTTAGCATTTGAACCATACGTTTTTGTAGGCACTTTAGATGCACTTGATTCAATATCAATTACAACTTTTCCATTTGCTTTTACCTGATTTACGGCTTTGTTTATCATATCCACATATTTAGCATCAGAAGTATTTACTTTAGAAATATTGTAGTTAAAAAACTCTTGATATGAGGCAGTAGCATCAGTAATTACTGTAGGAATTGGCTTGTTAGAATCCTCTTGTTTTTTTAGTTGAGTAATCTGTTTTTTTAGATTGTCAACTTCAGTTTGCAAGTCTTTTAATTTAGCATTGTTTGTATTATCTTTTGTATCAACAACTACTTCCTTAGGCTTAGTAGCAAGTTCTTTTTCAAGATTTTTAATTTTATTCTTCAACTCTTTTATCTCATCTTTCAATATCTTAACTTCATCACCTTTTGTGTCTTTGATATCCTTAGGATCTTTCACATCTTTTGGGTCTTTTATATCTTTTGGATCAACTTCGCCAAAAACTACATCTTGTAAATCTATACCTCTATTAATTTCATTATAAACAGACGCTGGTGGAATATAAATATCTTCCTCTTTAGTAAAGCCAGCAGCACTATATTCAATATGATAATCTCCTCCAGGATAAAGAATGATACTGAATTTTCCATCTTTTTTTCTAGGAGCATATTTTCCAACTAAATTTCCTGTTTCATTATCGGTAACAATAATTATGGCATCATCAGGAGTTTCATCCACACCAATTACTTTGATATGTCCTGTTAATAAGGTTAGGGATTTTTCAGCGGCATCAAGTAATGTAATCACATAAATATCTTTTTCGCCAAGCCCCTCACTTTTAAAAGAGGAATAATAGGCTCTTTTTCCATCGGTAGAAGTTACAAAAAATACATCATCATCGGTAGAGTTTACAGGATATCCCATGTTTACAGGAGTACCCCAGCTTCCATTTTCATCTAATTCTGAATAAAAAATATCGAACCCTCCTATACTTGTGTGTCCTTTTGAACTAAAATAGATGGTTTTTCCATCGGGATGAAGAAAAACACCATCTTCATCATAAGAAGTGTTTAACACATTTCCTATATTCTGAGCAAGACCCCAATCGCCTGTTGGAAGTTTTTTGCAATAATAAATGTCTTGACCTCCGAATCCATCTTTTTTTCTATCGCTAACAAAGTATAACGTATTTCCATCTGGAGAAATATGAGCATGAGTTTCCTTCGCTGTTGTGTTAATGTCAGAACCTAATTTAACCAATTGTCCCCATAGTTCGTCTTGATTTTTTGTTGTTGTGTAAATATTACCATCTCCTTCGTCATCCTTATAAACAAAAAGTGTTTGTCCATCTGCAGAAATATTTACAGTAGCTAAATGTCCATCAGTATTTATTGTTAATAATTCAGGTTCAGACCAAGTTCCATCGTAATTGTTCGACATATATATATCTTCGAAATGTTTCCCATCAGATTCGTCTTTGATGTAATAGTTCGAACTGTCTTTTCTCACTCTTCTTGAGGTAAAATAAATAGATGATTCGTCCAATGAAATAACAGGACTATAATCACCATAAATTGAATTTATAGGGTTTCCTATATTGGTTACAATTATATTCACAGGGTTTGCAACGGCAGCCTTTCCATTTAGGGATTGTTGAATATGGTGTTCTACTTCATTAAAAAGATAATGTTTTTTTGATATTTTTTCTTTGAATGTGTTGTAATTCATTATAGCAGCATCAAACTCATAATTCAAATGATAGGCTCTACCTAAGTAAAACAAGGCATTGATTGGAGCATTTTTTTCGGAGTGAGAAAAAGGATCGTAATTAGCAGTTGTATTTTGAGATGCTTTTATCAAAAAAGGCAACGATTTAGCTTTTTCATTAGCTGAATTGATGTAACAAACACCTATTTTATAATTTACATTAAAATTATCGGGTTCACTAATGATAAGTTCTAGCCATATTGGAAGGGCAATGTCATAAGAATTTTCCTCCATCAAAGTGTTTGCTTCAAAGAATTTTTGTCTAAAATTATCTTGTGCAGTAACACCTAAAGAGGTTACTATTATAATTGTTAAAAGGAATACAATTTTCTTCATAGGTTTTCTATCTTTAAATTAAATCTTGACAAGATGCAAATATATTTCATTTGCATTAACAATCAAAATAATAAAGCGTTTAAATTATTGATTATAATTAATTTATTAAAGTTTAAAATTCTCTATTTATATCAAACTGCTCCAAATAATCAGCAACTCTTCTAACAAACATCCCTCCCAAAGCACCATCAACAACCCTATGGTCATAGGCATGTGATAAAAACATTTTATGTCTAATAGCTATAACATCTCCTGTTGGAGTTTCTATTACTGCTGGTTTTTTTTGTATTGCTCCAACTGCCATTATAGCCACTTGTGGTTGATTGATAATTGGTGTTCCCATAACATTTCCAAATGAACCTACATTGGTAATGGTGTAGGTGCCTCCAGAAATATCATCTGGTGCAAGTTTGTTATTTCTTGCTCTGTTTGCTAAATCATTTACTGCTTTTGTCAATCCAACTAAGTTTAATCTGTCTGCATCTTTTATCACGGGAACAATTAAGTTTCCTGAAGGAAGAGCAGTTGCCATTCCAATATTGATGTGTTTCCTTTTAATGATGTTGTCGCCATCAACACTGATGTTTACCATTGGAAAATCTTTAATAGCTTTTACTATTGCTTCAATGAAAATTGGCGTGAATGTAATTTTTTCGTTTTCTTTCTTTTCAAATTCATTTTTCACTTTGTTTCTCCATAGCACAATATTAGTTACATCAGCTTCAACATAAGAAGTTACATGTGGTGAAGTATGTTTTGACTCCACCATGTGATGAGCAATAATTTTTCTCATTCTATCCATTTCTTCAATCTCATCACCTTCCATTAGTGTAACTGCTTTTCGTTGCATTGGTGCAGATGTTTTTTCTTGAATGGATATAACTTGATTTGGAGTTCCATTAGCTTGTTGAACTACAGAACCATTTGTTGTGGCTTTATTTCCTTTCGTAGGAATATAATTTAATATATCTGTTTTTGTTACTCTTCCCTCATTACCAGAACCTTTAATTTGTTCTAATTCCGCTACAGAAATCCCTTCTTTTTCAGCAATACTTCTCACTAATGGAGAGAAAAATTTACCTGAAGCAGATGTTTTTGCTATTTTTTCAATAACAGAAGTTGATGTCGATTCAGTTAAAACGGGAGTTGGAGCTGATTGATTAACAACAACTTCTTTTGGTTTCTTTGTTGGTATTGATGCTGATGTAGCAGTTTCACCAGCACTTCCAATAATTGCAATGGCTTGTCCTACTTGCACAACATCGCCTTCATTAAATAGCTTTTTGATTAACACTCCTTCACTGGTTGAAGGAACTTCTGAATCTACTTTATCTGTTGCAATTTCTACCACTGCTTCATCTAATTCAATGGCATCGCCTTCTTGTTTTAACCAGTTTGTTATTGTCGCTTCGGCAACACTTTCGCCCATTTTAGGCATTATCAATTCAATTTGAGCCATTTTTATTACTGTAGTTTAATTTTCAAATTTTTATTAAGCTACAAATGTAGCGTAAAAATTCTATTTTTTATAGCTAATTTTTAAGTATTTTAGCACTATATAAACTTATGATTTGAGAATATTGAAATGTAATAAATGTAATATGAAATTTTACTTAGTATTTCTTTTCCTTTTTGTATCATTGGTTTCTCAAGCCCAAAATAATAATAAAATTCAATGGAAAGAGGTTAGTTGTGCTGAAAAATGGTGGGCAATAAAGCATCCTTTTGTAGTGAAAAAAGCTAAAAAAATATCCACTGAAACAAGAAAAATTGTTGAGGATGTTAAAAAAGAAAATTTATTAAAAGGGAATGGGTATAATATGCAGATAGATGCGTTTAGACATACGTATTGGATGGCTCGGCTAACTCAAGAATTAGGAGGGCGAAGAGCTAAAAGTTTAGGAAAAGCACACGAAAAAGGAAATTATCAATTGTATAAAAAAAGAAAAAATGAGGCGGTTATTTCTCCTGATAAAATAAGCTCTGAAATGGATTTTTTTAATAATGATGTGGGGATTGAAATTGGAAAAAAATCTTCTAATTTTGAGTTGAAAGAGCTTATTATTGAAGTTGTTTTATCTGGAAAATGTAAAATTATTCTTTTAGATGAAAACCAGAATTTTTTGGATTGTGAAGGATTAATTATTCCAAAAGAAGAATTAATTGGGAAATGGAAAAATAGAAAATGTTTAGTAAATTCTAACTATACTCAACACATATAGGTTTTTGGGGATTTTGACGAATTTATTTTTTTCTTTATCAAGGCAAAATTTTCAAGCATAGCTGGTAGCTACGGTTTAAAATTTTAACGCAGAGAAGGGGGAAAAGAAAGAGTGAAAAAACCGAAAACCTATATGTGTTGTATATATTGTGAATTATATATTGATAGGGCTACAATTTTCTAAACTTCTTCATTATCTTAGATGCAAAAACAAATTCTGAAAGCTCTTTATTGTCCGACTTTAGAATTTCATTATTATCACCTTGCCACCAAACTTTTCCTTCGTGAATAAATGTGATGTTTTCGCCAGTTTCCATTACAGAATTCATGTCATGTGTGATAACAATGGTTGTCATATTATACTCTTTCGTAATTTCTTGAATCAATTGGTCAATTACTATTCCGGTGAAAGGATCAAGCCCTGAGTTTGGTTCATCACAAAAAAGATATTTTGGGTTGAGTGCAATAGCTCTTGCAATCCCAACTCTTTTTTTCATTCCACCACTCAATTCAGCTGGGTATAAATGATTAATATTTGAAAGATTTACGCGCTCTAAACAAAAATTTACACGTTCTAAAATTTCTCCTTTTGTTTGTTTTGAATGCATTTCTAAAGGAAACCGAATATTTTCTTCTACTGTTAAAGAATCAAAAAGTGCTGTTCCTTGAAATAACATACCTATTTCTCTTCTCACTTCTTTTTTTTGAGAAAAATTCATAGTAATAAAATCTTCCCCATTAAATGCTATAGAACCACTATCTATTGGATGAAGACCTACAATACATTTTGATAAAACAGATTTCCCCGAACCACTTGCCCCAATTATTAAATTGATTTTTCCAGGCTCAAATTTCACAGATACATCGTTCAATACATGCAAATCTCCAAATGATTTATTTAAGTTTTTAACCTCTATCATATCAATATCAATTGTGTGATAATGTAATTTACAACAAGTATAGTAATGCTACTGTAAACAACTGACTTGGTACTCGATACGCCAATTTCTAGGGAGCCTCCTTTGGTGTAATAACCAAAATAGGAAGGTATACTAGTTATGATAAAAGCAAAAAACACAGATTTTATTAATGCATAAATAATAGAAAAAGTTTTAAAATCATAACGTATCCCTGTAATGTAATCATGGGTTGTCATCCCACTGCTATATGTAGAAACAAGTAAGCCTCCTATAATACCTAAAGCCATACTATAAACAACTATTATTGGTATAAAAGCCAAAGAAGCAATAATCTTAGGTAATATAAGATAAGAAGCCGAATTTATACCCATAATTTCTAAGGCATCTATTTGTTCTGAAATACGCATTGTTCCTACTTCCGAAGCAATGTTAGAACCAATTTTCCCTGCTAAAATAAGCGACATTACGGTTGGAGCAAGTTCTAAAATAAATGATTCTCTTGTCGCAAAACCAATCAGATAAGGAGGTAACAATGGATTGTGCATATTTGATGCTGTTTGAAGTGTAACAACAGCTCCCATAAATACTGATATAATAGCAATTAAACCTAATGAGCCTATACCAAGACTTACCATTTCATGTATCGTTTGCCTTCCAATTAATTTATAATTATCTGGCTTCTTGAAAGTTCTTCCAAGTAGTATAAAATATTTTCCTATATGATGAAACACTGTTAACATAGAATCGCACAAATTTATAAAAAATTATGGGATGTCTTTATTAATTTCTTTTGAAGTTAGTTCAATAATCAATATTATTGTCAAAATCTATGTGTATTGAGTATAATAGTTACATCTTTTTTTAGAAATTAATAAATATTCTTGTTTTTTAGTCACAAAGCCTGAACTGAACGAAGTGGATGTAACATCAAAATACGAAGTTTTCTTCGTGTTTCTTGGAGGCTTTGTCCCGATATCGGGATAGTGGCTCAAATTTTTGTTTTTATAATCTGAACTTTAGGAGATAAAAGATACTATATGAATCGAACCTATTGTTCTTGTATCACGGCAGTGTTTTTTAAGGGTTGGACTGAAGTTCAATCTTACAATACAATCGAACCTATGGTTCTATGTAGTAATAAAGGAGTTCCGTAGGAACGAATACATTGTAACAACGGACTTTAGTCCGTTGCTAAGAAACAATAATAAGAAACAATAATAAACAGTAGTTCCGTAGGAACGGAACATATAAAAGGCTTTACCTGAAGACCCTGGTGGTTCATAGTAGATAATTATATAAATTATAAATCACTGATATTAAGTAATTTAAAAATTTTATTGTTTTATAATGTATTTAAAATCAAATAAATATATCAACTCCGAAAGTTCAGTTATAATCCTTGCTGAGTAGTTACAATAATTTTATTAATTTTGTTTTCAATGAAAAATAAAATAAAAAATATTCTTTTAGTTATTGGTATTATGCTATTTCTTGCATCGTGCGTTATAAGAAAGAAAAATAAATGTAATACTTGTCCTAAATGGAGTTCTCTTTCTACCTCTTTTAAGGTATATTAAACTTTCTCTTTTTTTTACTGAATTATATCATTTATTTAATCGTTATTTTCTATTACATTTGCCCACTATTTAGACTAATTCTAAATAAAAACAAATGACCTTAGACCAACTCGTTGAAAATGATTCAGGTATAATTATCAAAATTGATGATATTACACTTGAAGAACAATTACTATCGCTAGGTTTCATCATAGGTGATGAAATTAAAGTAGAACGGATCGCTCCGTTAAATGACCCAATTTTAATTTCCTCAGGCTTAAATTATATCAGCATCAGAAAGCTAAATGCCAAACAAATTGAAATTACAAAGAAACTTTAAATAAGTGGATGGAACAATCAACTAAACATAGTATAATTAAAACGATTTATCTTGTTGGTAATCCAAATACAGGTAAAAGTTCCTTGTTCAATGCACTTACTGGTCTGACACAAAAAATAGGTAATTTCCCAGGTGTAACCGTTGATAAAAAAACTGGATTTTGTACCATCAACAATAAACAGGTTGAAGTTGTTGATTTACCTGGAACTTACACACTAAAACCTACTTCAGAAGATGAAAAGGTTGCGGTAGATAATATAAAGGCGGTAAATCAGGAATCACTAATAATAGTAATTGCTGATGTAACTAATCTTAAAAGAAATCTATTATTATGCTCTCAAATTATTGATTTAGGAAAACCTGTTTTATTAGTACTAAACATGATGGATTTACTTGAAAGAAACAAGCAAACCATTAACATTGATTTATTATCAAAGCATTTAGGAATACCCATTGTTCCCGCAAATGCGAAATTAAACAAAGGTGTAAATGCACTGAAAGAAACTATTTCAACATACAACTTCTCTTCTGTTTCATTTTTAGAAAAATCTGCCATCAATGGCTCTGTTGATGAAACTATTTTAAGATACAAAAAAATTTCATCTATTATTCAAACTTGTTTTGATGGGGGAACTGATAATAAATTTATAACTCTTACTAAGAAAATTGACAATATCATTACCCATAAATTTTATGGTTATGCAATTTTTTTAGGAATTCTTTTTTTAATTTTTCAAGCTATTTTTTCATGGTCAGCCTACCCCATGGAATTAATTGAACAAGGTTTTTTGCTGTCAGAAAATTTTGTAAGTAAACTCCTTCCTCAAGGATTGCTGAATGATTTAATTGTAAATGGAATCATTGCTGGTCTCAGTGGTATAGTTGTTTTTGTTCCACAAATAGCTATGCTTTTTGCATTTGTAACCATCCTTGAAGACACCGGATACATGTCGAGAGTGAGTTTTTTAATGGATAAAATTTTACGAAAATTCGGATTAAATGGCAAATCAATAATCCCACTAATAAGCTCCACAGCCTGTGCAGTTCCTGCCATTATGAGTACCCGAACAATTAGTAATTTAAAAGAACGGCTTATAACCATTATGGTTGCACCTCTTATAAGCTGTTCCGCACGAATTCCTGTTTATACCTTATTAATTGCATTAGTCGTTCCCGAAGATCATTCTATTGGAATTTTTAATATGCAAGGAATTATTATGATGGGGCTATATTTATTAGGCTTTATTGCTGCTCTATTGGCAGCATTGGTTTTTAAATTGATTATCAAATCTAAAGAAAAAAGTAGCTTCACTATGGAAATGCCAATTTATCGAATGCCTCGATGGAATAATGTTGGGTATGCAATTTACAACAAAGTAAAAGTGTTTTTACTTGAAGCTGGAAAAGTAATTATTGCTATTTCTATTATCCTTTGGGCATTATCTTCTTTTGGACCAGGTGATAACTTTGCTGAAATTGAAAAAAAATACTCCGCTCCCGAATTTAAAAAATTATCTAATGAAGAATTAAACCCATTAATTGCTGCTGAAAAATTAGAAACATCCTATGCAGCCTATCTTGGAAAGTTTATTGAGCCAATTATTCAACCTATTGGCTTTGATTGGAAAATAGGTATTTCTTTAGTAACTTCTTTTGCAGCTAGAGAAGTTTTTGTAGGAACAATGGCTACTTTATATAGCGTTGGCGATGAAGAAAATACTACCACCATTAGACAAAAAATGCTTCAAGCCAAAGACCCTGTGACTGGCAAAAAACTCTATAATAAAGCAACAACTTTTTCTCTACTTATTTTTTATGCTTTTGCAATGCAGTGTATGGCAACATTGGCGGTTGTTTATAGAGAAACAAAATCAATTAAATGGCCAATTATTCAGGTAGTTTATATGGGAATATTAGCTTATTTAGCTAGCTTTGTAGTATTTACAATATTTTCTTAAGGTGGGTTCTTTAAATTAACCGATTTTATTATCGGAATTATTTTGTGTTGATTTTTCTAAGTGTACGACAAATATCCCTTTTTATAAATAAAAGTATAGAAACATTACAAGAATAAAGTAAGGAAGCGAACTTTGATAAATTTTGCTCACAATCGCCATCCTATGTTTGCAAAAAAGATTTGTAAACATAGGATGACGCTAACGAAGGCAAAAAGAAAAAGTTAAAAGCCTCGCTGTTCCTATTAACTGATGAAAAATAGTAAAAGGGAAATTTGTCGTACATACATTTTTTTTTTAATTTTATACCAAGTAATCGATTATTTGATATAAAATTAAGGGGAAAGATGCCGTTCCGTTAGCTATTGGAATAAAACAATAACATTTGTCCACCTCAAGCGTAAGAATATCGGAAAAATTAAAAAAATATAAAATCTAATTCTAGAACCACACCTTAAATGACCGAAAAAGAATATGAAATATTAGGTAAATATGTACCCGAAACCTGTTTGCCTATCCTTAAAAAATGGTTTGAACAACGCTTTTTTTTATTAAAAATCACCAAAAAAAGAACTACCAAATTAGGTGATTTCAGACATGCTTTTAATGGGAAACCTTGCAGAATTTCAGTAAATGGTAACTTAAATAAATATTCATTTTTAATTACACTTACTCACGAATTTGCTCACCTATTAGTGTGGGATAAACACCAAAATGAACCTAAATCACACGGTGAAGAATGGAAAACTGAATTTGCTAAATTGATGCACGTTCACCTGCAACGAGGCGTTTTTCCTCCTGATTTAGAAAAAGTATTAATTAAACACCTACAAAATCCTCCCGCATCATCTCAAGTAGATATGAAACTGGTGGAAACATTGAAAAAATATAATAATACTCCACCAGCTTTGCTTTTAAAGGAAATTCCTGAAGGAGCAATATTTGTCCTTGAAAATAAAAGAGTGTTCAAAAAAATGGAAAAAAGAAGAACCCGAATTTTGTGTGAAGAAGTGGCTACTAAAAAAAGATACCTCATTCATTGCGTGGCAGAAGTGGTTGTGTTACCACTATCGAAGTGATGGATTAAAATGACCTCTCTCCCATAAATGCTTCGTGCCAAAACCAAGTGTATTGTCAGTCATTTTTAGATATTCAAGTGATATTCCCCAAATTTTCGAAGGTTTTGCTTTTGCAAAAGGAAATTTGTTATAATAAACTTTATAAAATTGCTCTTTTTGTGTTTCATCAGGAATTATAAATTTCCCCGTAAATTGAACACCCTGTAACTGAACAATAGTCTTTGCATCAGTTGTAATAGTTCCAGCAACATTTTCATTCTCAACAGCCTCTTTAATATGCCTGGTGTTTTCGTCAGATAAAAACAGCAACACATAATTCGTATTATCAAAAACATAATAGCAATTTGCACTATAAGGAATATTGTTTAAAGAGGTTGCAAAACTCAATACTTTTTTTTTAGATAGATAAGCACTTATTATTTTATTCATAGCTCATTTTTTGTCAAAATTAACGCATTACATATTAAAACACATGATTTAGAAATTATAAATTCTGTTTGGATTTATGAATTAAATAATTAAATTTACACTTCATAATCAAATAAAAATAGTGTTGGATATGGAAAAACAAAAATGTATAGAATGTAATGAACCATTTTCAGGAAGAGCAGATAAAAAATTCTGTTCAGATTATTGCAGAAATGCTTACAACAATAAAATTAACAAAGACACAACAAATCTCATTAGAAACACCAACAATAGACTGAGAAAGAATTGGCGTATTTTAGAAAAACTTAACCCAATAGATAAATGTAAAATAAATAAGCAAAAATTAGTAGATAGAGATTTCGATTTTAACCTTTTCACTTCTATTTATACGACCAAAACAGGAAATGTTTATTACTTTTGCTATAATCAAGGTTATTTGGAATTAGAAAACAATTTTTATACACTCGTTAAAAGAAATGATTGATAAAGTAACTTATATTAAACTAAAACATTCACAAATTTCATATTCACATAAAAACATCTACCTCTTGGTATTTGAAGATGATTATGAAATAGAAATTCAAGATGCAGTTGAAATAGACAAAGCTTTTATCGAGTTGTTAAAAGGAAAAGAATTTTCTGTATTAGTAGACACACAAAAAAAATTCTCAAGTATTTCAAACGAAGCACGTAATTTTTTTGCCACAGACCCAGAAATTTTACCTTTTCGAAAAAAAATTGCAATTGTTGTTGATAATATGCCAACAAAATTATTAGCCAATTTTTTTATTCGTTTTAATAAACCCCAAACTCCTACTAGGTTATTTACAAATTATGATAAAGCAGTGAGTTGGCTCGAAGAAGAAAATTAATATGTAATGCTCTGCTATCTGTTATATGTAATGCACTGTTGTTGCTAACACCTCCGTAATCCCCCGTAATCGCTAAGCAGAATCGTAAGCATTTTAGGGAAGGGCTTAGTGATGTGATTTTAAAACTTCATTTCACAAAAATACTTTTTTTTATAACGTATTATATTTACCCTGACCAAAGGGGTTCACGACAAATTTCCCTTTTCGCCTTAAGACCTTCAAGGTTTTTAAAACCTTGAAGGTCTATGATAAGGGGGATTTGTCGTACACCCAACCAAAGTAAGCACACACAACGCCA
>PCUH01000318.1:25206-25348 GCA_002770955.1 Flavobacteriales bacterium CG18_big_fil_WC_8_21_14_2_50_32_9
ACTTAGCATATTAAAGGCTTTGATAAACTTGTTTGATAGAGGCAAGATGTCCCAAGCTATAAATAAGCAACCTTGAAAGAAAAATAATTAATGTTACTCCACAGCTAATTCATCAACGAAAAAGCTATATTCTTATGCTTTA
>PCUH01000008.1:0-3359 GCA_002770955.1 Flavobacteriales bacterium CG18_big_fil_WC_8_21_14_2_50_32_9
TTAATTTGGCTTATTTCAATGAAGCAGAAATTCATTTTAATAAAACAACTCCATCAGTGAGTGTTGAACTTTTCAGGTATAAAGCTGCTGTCGCACACGCCAATCAAAAATTTAAAAAAGCACTGAATTTTTACAACGGTTATAAAATTATTGCTGGAAAAAAAGAATTTTCTAATGATGAAATTAATCGATTAATTAATCAAGTAAGTTATGCTGAACTCGCTATAAAAAACAGAAGAAACATTACTATAGAAAATTTAGGAAGCATCGTTAACACTCCTTTTGATGATTACAATTCTCAAATAAATGCTGATGCTTCTTTATTTATTTTTACCTCAAACAGAGAAAATCATACGTATAATATTTACCAATCAGGCATTATAAAAAATCAACTTGTAGAGCCAAAAAAAGTAAACTCAAGTATTAATTCCAACGATAATGAAATTGCCGCAGGATTATCGGCTGATGGTCAGATTCTTTTCATACATAAAACCAATAAATTTTTTGTTGGAAGTAATCTTTATACCTCGCAAATGGGTTTAGATGAATGGGAATCTCCAATTAAATTACCTAAAGAAATTAATTCAGCATTCAATGAAACGAATGCTTCTATTACTACTGAAAACTCAACCATCTATTTTTCTAGTGATAAACCAGGTGGATATGGTGGCAAAGATATATACAAAATTTCACGATTGCCTAATGGAGAATGGGCTATGCCAGAAAACCTTGGACCTATAATTAACACGCCTTATAATGAAGACGCACCTTTTATACATAACGATAACAAAACACTTTATTTCAGTAGTCAAGGACATCAAAATATGGGCGGTTATGATTTATTTAAAACCGAGTTTACAAACAACACATGGACGAATCCAGAAAATCTTGGTACGCCAATAAATTCCGTTAGAGATGAAACTAATATAGTACTTACAGCAGATGGTAAAGTTGGTTTTTATTCTTCATCCATGGAAAATGGTTTTGGAGGAAGAGACATCTATAAAACGGTGATAAATGATCCTCCTACAAACATTTTGATTTTAAAAGGAAAAGCATTTGATAAAAAAACAAATGAAATGTTAATCGCCAAAGTAACATTAATTGAAACTGAATCAAAAAAAGTACAAGGAATTTATAAAGCAAAAAGTAGTTCTGGAGAATTTATTTTATTAATTGAACCTGACAAAACCTACAATGTTCTTATTGAGGCTGATGGCTATCATCCTATCAGCGAAGAGTTACATTTTGATGTAAAAAAATTAGCTGCTCTTTCTTTTAAAATGGATTCGAAAAAATAATTTTTTTTCATTATTTTTACTGCTCCATAACTCTAAACTATTTTTACCATGAAGAAACTATCTCTTGTAATCACATTATTATTTTTATCTATCCTCTCTTTTTCTCAAACTAAAACAGAATTTACACTAACCTTAAAAGACGGAAGTATTGTTACTGGAACAACCAAAGTATCGAAAGTATCTTTAGCTACCGAATATGGTAACTTAGAAATCCCTATTAAAAATGTAAGTTCCATTGAGTTGGGTATTGTTGCTGATAACAGTTTGAAAAATACTATAACCTCTTTAGTAAGCCAACTTTATGACAACAACGAAGCAACAAGAAGCAAAGCATTTTCTTCATTAACTGCCTTAAAAATTGGGGCTATTCCTGTGTTAGAAGAGCTTATTTTTTCCTCTATTGAAGAAAAAATTTCTTTTGAAGATTTTAATGCCGAAGATGCATTATCCGAATTAAAAATGACACATAATGTTAGCAGCAATTACAAAACTAAAGATGTTATAGTTATTGATAACGAATACAATATGGGTGGAAACTATGATTTTTCATCTGTAGAATTAAAAACCGAATACGGTACATTAAATATCCCAAGAGAAAAAATTGAAAAAATTGATGTGCTATTTATTGACCCTTCTAACAGCAATAGTAAATCATTAAAACTAAATGCTTCAACTCATATTACTTCTAATGCAAATGGTGGATGGCTTAAAACAGGTATTATGGTGAAAATAAACCAAACCATAACTATTTCTGCTAAAGGAGAAATCATTTTAGCTAGCTTATCTAATAATGCTTACAAACCTGATGGTTCTGTAAAAAATGCAAATACAGATAGTTATACAGACAGCTATGGAACTTCCGAATATCCTACTTACGGAAATGTTGTTTTTAAAATAGGAGAAGCAGGAGCTGCAACAAGAGCAGGAGCTAAATATTCTAAAAAATCCACTTCAAGTGGTATGCTCTATTTATCCATACACGAAACGGTTTATAACCCTGCAAATACTGGTTCTTATAATGTAACTGTTAGTGTTAAATAATAATGAAGTGTGTTCTATTCATACTTTATTCTCTACTGTTAAGCTTTTACTTTTACTCATGTAAAGAGAATAAAGCAGAAAATATTGTGCTTAAAAATGCACCTCAACAACAATTGGTTGATACTACTCGATATACTTATTCATGGTTAGCGTCCTATCATCCCAACACTTCCATTTTTAATAACATACTTCCTCCTAAAGGTTATGAGCGTTCTGCAGAAGAAAAAAATTCATTTGGTGCTTGGCTTCAGCATTTGCCAATTAACACAACTGATAATACCGTTTACCTCTTCAATGGTGAAAAAAAATACAATCAACAGGCTCAACATGTGGTATTAGATATCGATATTGGAGATAGAGACCTTCAACAGTGTGCCGATGCTGTAATGCGACTACGAGCAGAGTATCTTTACGCAACCAAACAATTCGATAAAATTAAATTTAACTATACCAATGGTGTGGAAATTCCTTTTAGCAAATGGAGTAGCGGATTTTATCCTAAACTGCAAGGGAATAAAGTAGTGTGGGTAAATGCTCAAAACAATTCTTCTTACAAAAGCTTTAAAAAATACCTTATTAATATTTTTAGTTATGCAGGAACAGCCTCTCTAAGTAAAGAAATGGAATCTGTAGCCATTGAAAGCATTAACATTGGTGATGTGTTTATTTTAGGTGGATTTCCTGGCCATGCTGTTATTGTTGTAGATGTGGCTGTTCACCCTAGCAATGGTGACAAATGTTTTATGTTAGCTCAAAGTTATATGCCTGCCCAAAGCATACATATTTTAAAAAACCCCAACAATGAAACCCTAAGCCCTTGGTATAGTTTATCAGAAATTAATAATGAAATTCGTACACCTGAATGGACTTTTGATGTAACACAATTGAAACGATTTGCTATAGAATGAAACGAGCCATATTAAAAATTTGAACACACTGGAAGATAATTATAGGCGACTTCCATGTGTCCGATAAAAAAACAATTAAAATAAACAGATGAAAAAAGTGTTAATCATA
>PCUH01000008.1:3420-3627 GCA_002770955.1 Flavobacteriales bacterium CG18_big_fil_WC_8_21_14_2_50_32_9
ACCTGCGTGAATTTGGCTGGGAGCCCGTCATTTTTACTCCAAAAAATGGAGAAATTGCTGTGTTAGATGAAGAATTAAACAATGAAATTCCAGCAAACATTGAAGTTATTAGAACCAGCATCTGGGAACCTTTTCATCTCTATAAAAAATTAATGGGTAAGAAAAAAGACGAAAAACTTTTACCTGGAATGGACAAAGGAGCTAAAA
>PCUH01000008.1:3688-4572 GCA_002770955.1 Flavobacteriales bacterium CG18_big_fil_WC_8_21_14_2_50_32_9
AACTACCTGAAAAACAATAAAGTTGATGCTCTCGTTTCTACTGGTCCACCCCACTCTACCCACATGATAGCACTCAATGTGATTAAAAAAAATAAGCTTCCGTGGTTAGCCGATTTTCGTGATCCATGGACAAATATTGATTTTTACAATAAGCTCATGCTCAGCAATTGGGCGGATAGAAAACATAAACGATTAGAAAAAGAAATACTTACAACAGCCAATGAGGTAGTTACCGTAAGTTGGAGTTGGGCAACTGATTTTGAAAAAATTTGTGGTAGAAAACCTATAGTTATTACCAATGGATATGACCCTGCGGATTTTATAGATGCTGGAAAAATTGCATTGGATGAGAAATTCACCATCGTTCATGCCGGCTCTTTAAATGAAGATCGTAATCCTTATGCTTTATGGGATGCTTTACAAGAGTTATGCAACGAACAAGAGGGATTTAAACATGCCTTAGAAATAAAATTTATTGGTCAAGTAGCTCAAAATGTGATTCATTCCATAGAAAAAAATCAATTGACCAGTTATTTTAAAAGCGTAGGAAGTATTCCTCACCAACAAGTCATCACGCATTTAATTAAAGCTCAACTGTTGTTATTACCACTCAATAATACGCCTAACATTGATGGTATCATTCCTGGAAAATTGTATGAATACATCGGTGCTAAAAGACCCATTGTTGCCATTGGTAAACCAACTGGTGATTCGGCTAAAATTATACAGGAAACACAATCGGGAACCATTACCGATTTTGATGCCGTAGCTCCATTGAAAGAAATTTTACTTCGCCATTATGAAGCTTATAAAAACAACACCTTACAAGTAAACAGTGGGCATTACGAAAAATATAGCCGGAAAGTTTTAGCTGGCGAAATTGC
>PCUH01000008.1:4759-4901 GCA_002770955.1 Flavobacteriales bacterium CG18_big_fil_WC_8_21_14_2_50_32_9
TTTATTTTGCGGTGTTGGCTATGGCAGCAGAACTAAGCACCGGAGCATTGGTACTTCAGAAAATTAAAACCAGTAACAAAAAAGTTTCGATGTTGGTTACCCATCAAAAAAGTACTTTTCTTAAAAAAGCCAAAGGACGAAT
>PCUH01000114.1 GCA_002770955.1 Flavobacteriales bacterium CG18_big_fil_WC_8_21_14_2_50_32_9
AAAGATGATTTCTTCCAAGTGCCATTCTCGACCATAGATTCAGCATGTGGTTCATAACTATCTATAATTAATTTACTTCCTGTAAATTTAGATAAAACATACCCCAAAGCACCTGCTGGCATACACCATGCATGAATGATGGAAATGTTATTTTTCTTCGTCAACCGATATAAATACAAAAGAACATTCCCTAAGCGAAAAGCCATTTTAATTCCAAAATTGGAATAATTAAAACGAATGATATGAATATTTTCCTGAAGTAATTTTGTTTTTTCAATCTCCCATTCTTCATCAGTCATTTTATAAAATTGCTGTTCTAATGTAAACAAATATATTGCTCTGTTTGACGCTATATTTCTCCGTATAATTCTAACATAAGGTAACGTATAGGTTTGAATTAGTGCATCCTTATAACTCCAATAAGTCAATATGAGAATGTTTTGATTTGAAATTGAAAATATAAATTCATCTCCATAAACTCCTTCATAAACTCGCTCCGCAATGTCAAAACTCCTTTGTTTTTTAGCAACTTGAATGATTTTGTTAGGTAAATCAATGTCTTTAATTAATACATCTATTTTCTCACAAGCATTAAAGTATTCTTTATTGGTAAGGTCTTTTAAAACATATCCTATATCCTCCTTTTCAATAATTTCAGAATCGTCCGATATATTTTTAGTGATGATAACAGGCAGCCCCATTGCCCAATATTCTCCATTTTTTATGGGAGTTCCATATCTTTTAGATGGTACAGGAATAAATGGCGAAATTCCAAAAGATGCTAATCCCATATATATTGGAACTTCATGATGAGGGACAAATAACTGAATAATAGTTTCTTTATTCAACTTGTGTTTAGCAACCATTTTTTGGACAAACGATACTGGATGGCTGGTTAGTAGTATAAATCTAAAATTTTCACTCCCCCAAAAATCTTCTGCTATTTTCAAAAATTCAAAGACTTCATCTTTTAAATAACTACCTTCAAATTTTCCAGCATAAACACCAACAATCTTATCTTTTAACTGATATTTTTCAATTAATTCTTGGTTTTTCGCCTTTTTAATATCAAATAAATCAAAATCAATGCAAGCAGGTTTTGCATAATAATTTACTAAATCAACATCAAACTTTTCTTTCACATAATCCTTCATAGAATCAACACAAGTAATCACTTTAGTTGCTCGCTTTAGCTGTTGTTTTTCTAACCAAAATAAAAGTTTAAACTTTAAGCTTTTTTTACTCCAGGTTTTACTCTCCAACATTGGTTCTGCATGAGGTTCATAACTATCAAGAATTAATTTTCTACCTGAAATCAAAGAAAGAATATAGCCTATTGCACCAGCAGGGGTGCACCATGTATGAATATAGTCTATTTTTTTGGTAAACGTAATCAGCAGAAGATATAAAAATATATAAACAAACTTTAGCATCATTAACAATCCAAAATTGGAATAAGAGAACCTTATTAAATAAATATTTTCTTCTGCAAATAATTTTTTTTCTTTATTCCATTCATTAACACTCATTTTATAATCATCTTGTGCTAATGTAACTAAGTATATTTTTTGGTCTTTAGTTAAATTTTTTCTAATTAACCTAAGATAAGGTATGGTGTAAGTCTGAATAAGTGCATCCTTAAAGCTCCAGTAGGTAATAACTAATATGTTGTTTTTCTTACTCATTTTCTATTAATAGCACAATTTATGTAGTGGATTACATAAAAGCAACAATTTTTATGTAATCCATTACATTTTTTAATTAGGTTAAAAAATCTTTTTTAATACATTAAATACTTGAGGTGGATAGTTAATGATGGATAATAAAATAAAATACATTCCTCTTAATTTATTGTTCCCGTTTTTCCACCAACTGCCTGCTAAAATAAGGTATAAATTTGAAAAACATTGTTGTTTAAACCAAAACGAGTAAAAGTATCCTTTTTGAGCGGCTCTTTTATAAACTGCTATATGATCTCTTTCCATCACAGCAATGTTTCTACTCATGCTATTACCTATTTGACGATAATTCCAAAGAGCTTTGGGAACTCGTTTTCCGACATAATTTTTACATAATGTAAAACAAAAATCTTGGTCGGCAGCAGTAGAGAAAGCAGGGTCGAAACGAAGTCCATTGGCTAAACATTTTCTTTTGATAATAATATTACTACATGGAGCAGGAATAACCGTTGTTTCCCACAACAAGTATTGATTTAAATCTCCTGTATCAGTGCCTGGTGTGATATTATTTAAACTCTTTGAATTTTCATCCACTAAGTGCATGTCAGAGTAAACAAAATCTACTTCTTTTTGAGAAAGTAAGGCAATTTTATCCTCTAAATTAGTCAGCTCCCAAGTATCATCGGCATCTAAAAAAGCAATGTGTTCACCTTTGCATAATTCAATCCCACAATTTCTAGTATCAGAAACACCTGTATTTTTTTTATCAATAAAAGAAATTCGACTATCATTAGCAGCAAATTCTTTTATAGTATTCAGAGAATTATCTGTTGAACCATCATTCACAATTATCAATTCCCAGTTACCGTAAGTTTGATTAATGACAGAGCTTACTGTTTCTGAAATATACTTTTCAGCATTATAACAAGGCATTACTATAGATACAAGTCCATTCATTTTTAGTTAAATATCTTTTTAATCAATTTAAAGATAACTGGAGGATAAGTTATGATTGATTTTATAATGTAATGTATTCCTTTGCGTTTATTATCACCATCATTCCAAAAGCTTCCGGCAAGAATAAGATAAATATTGGAGATGCATTTTCTTCTAAATGTTGAATTTTTAAATAGGTTGGTTTCGTCTGATTTTTTATAAATCGCAAGCGTATCTTTCTCTAATAATTCAATGTTAGCATGCATATTATTAGCATGTAACCTATAATATATTCCGACTTTTGAAACTCTCCCTATTTTATATTTTTTTGCAACTCTAAAATAAAATTCATGGTCTGCTCCATTTGTCAGATGAACATCAAATTGTCCAACATTGTCAATAACTTCCTTTTTAACTACAACACTACTAATTGCAAAAATATATTCATTTTCACCACCCAACAGAAGTTTATCTAAAACATATCCTTCGAAGCTAGCGTTAATTTGATTTAATTTTTCAGAATATTCATTTATAATTTGGTTATCACTATGAACTAAACCTAACAAATTATCTTCTGAAAACCTTGCTAATACCAACTTTAAAAAATCTGATTTCCAAACATCATCGGCATCTAAAAAAGCAATAAACTTTCCTTTTGATAGTGCTATTCCTTTATTTCTAGCATCCGAAACTCCAGTGTTTTTTTTATCTATAAAAGAAATTCGATCATCGTTAGCTGCAAATTCTTTTATTATATTTAAAGAATTATCC
>PCUH01000065.1:0-656 GCA_002770955.1 Flavobacteriales bacterium CG18_big_fil_WC_8_21_14_2_50_32_9
TCAGACAGATAAATACGATACTGTTTTAGAAATTGGTCCAGGAATGGGGGTGTTAACACAATTTTTAATTCAGCAAAAAAATTACACTACTTTCCCTATAGATGTTGATAGAGAATCCATTGCTTTTTTAGTGGAAAAGTTCCCTTCATTAAAGGGAAACATTATTTATGGAGATTTTTTAAAAATTAATTTGAATGAAATTGTCAACAATAAACCCTTTGCGGTAATAGGAAACTTCCCGTACAACATTTCTTCTCAAATTTTATTTAAGGTGTATGAATACAAAAACCAAGTACCTGAGTTGGTGGGAATGTTTCAAAAAGAAGTAGCTGAACGAGTAGCTTCCAAACCAGGAAATAAAGTCTATGGCATTACCAGTGTATTATTACAAGCCTATTATGATATTGAATATTTATTTACGGTTGACGAACATGTTTTTGACCCCCCTCCAAAAGTAAAATCGGCAGTTATTCGATTGACAAGAAACAGTACCGAAAAACTAGATTGTGATGAAGCATTTTTTAAAGTAGTAGTAAAAACAGCTTTTAACCAACGCAGAAAAACCATGCGAAATTCCGTAAAAGTTTTTTTGAACGAAGAAACTAAAAAACACCCCATTTTAGACAAACGCCCAGAACAACTTTCTGTGGAAGAAT
>PCUH01000065.1:694-15787 GCA_002770955.1 Flavobacteriales bacterium CG18_big_fil_WC_8_21_14_2_50_32_9
ACAGAGAATTAGTAAAACTTGGAGGAGAATAGGGCTAGGGTCATTCAGGAGGAAACCTGTTGAGTAGTGGTAAGATGAACCGAACTATAAATAAGTAACCTTGAAAGGAAAATTTAATTTATCCTTGATTATTAACTAACTGCCTCTATTAAACATCAGTACAAAAATAATCTTTATCTCTTTGTTTAAACAAGTTTCCTCCTGAATGACAAGCTGCAATGGGTATTAATTTACCTGTTGACGGAGGAAGAACTAAAAGTTTGTGATTTTTTCTTAATTACAACTTAAGAACTTCCACTACCGAAACGCTAATGTATTCAATTCCTATAGCAATAACAATAAATCCAATAATTCGTGAAACAGCATTTAACCCAGATGCCCCCATAAATTTAACAATAAAAAATGAAGTTCTAAGAATTAAAAAGGTAACTAATCCTATAGAGAAAATAGCAGTAAGAATGGCTATTATTTCCTGCATACTTGTATGTTGTTGGCGATAAGCAATTAATAATGAAATTGAGCCTGGACCAGCTAACATTGGTATGGCAAGTGGTGTTAGTGAAAATCGTTCTCGTTTCGATAAATCTTGTTGAACACGCTTGTTTTTCATTCCTTTGTGCTTTGCAAAACTTCCAGTTAATAATGCAAAACCCGAAGAGGCAATTATTAATCCTCCAGCAATGCGGAGTGAAGTTAAGCTTATATTGAAAAACCGTAATACATAATTACCAATAAAAAAAGCAACAAGCAGAATTACAGTCACATTAATTCCTGTTAATAGGGCAGTTTTGTTTCGTTCCGATTTTTCTTCTTCTTGTGTTAAACCTACAAAAACAGGAACTGTTCCTAATGGGTTTATAACTGAAAATAAAGCGGCAAAGGAAAATAGAAATAATTCCATAAGTTTTTTTCTCAAAAGTAGCACTAAGCAATATCAACAGCATTATTAAAAAGTTAGGAAAATGTAAAGGAAATAGCTCTTTTCTTAACTATATTAAAGATAGTGCCTCTTCCCTTGCCAACTCATTGGTTTTAATATAATCTTCATACGTTGGATGTTGAATGAAAGCTACTTTTTCCATACACTCTTGATTGATGGTAGCAATTTGCAAAAAGGTTATTTTATCTTTTAAAAAAGCATCCACCGCTATTTCATTGGCAGCATTTAGAATACAAGCCAAATTTCCTCCTTTTTCAAGTGCTTGGTAAGCTAATTTTAAATTTAAAAATGTATCGGTATCAGGTTGTTCAAAGGTAAGTTGTGGGTAATCCATAAAATTAAACCGTGCTGATTTTGAAAAAATACGCTGTGGGAATGAAAGGGCATATTGAATAGGATGTTTCATATCGGGCAATCCGAGCTGAGCTTTCATGCTTCCATCTTCAAATTGCACCAACGAGTGAACAATAGATTGCGGATGCACAATAACATCTATTTGATTCGGTTGTAAATTAAATAACCATTTAGCTTCAATCACTTCCAATCCCTTGTTCATTAAGGTAGCAGAATCTATCGTAATTTTTGCACCCATATCCCAATTAGGATGTTTCAGTGCTTGCTCTTTGGTGATATTACCAAGTTCATTTCTTGTTTTTCCTCTAAAAGGACCTCCAGAAGCCGTCAAATAAATTTTTTCTATCTTATTTTGAAATTCTCCCACCAAACACTGAAAAATAGCAGAATGTTCCGAATCAACAGGGAGTATGGCTACTTGATTTTCTCGAGCCAGTTTGGTAATGAGTTCTCCAGCAACCACTAATGTTTCTTTATTGGCTAACGCAATCGTTTTTTTTGCTTTGATAGCATTAATAGTGGGTAATAAGCCAACATAGCCCACCAAAGCAGTTAGCACAATATCTATGGTTTCCATTTCCACTACCTGAGCCAACGCTTCTAATCCAGCATAGGTTTTGATGTCGTATTGCCACAATGCTTCAGAAACTTTTTTATAGTGTGTTTCATCCACAATAACAACAGCATTAGGTTTAAACTGTATGGCTTGTTGTATTAATAAATCCGCATTAGAATGAGCAGTAAGCACTTCCACTTCAAACTTATCGGAATGTTCTTCAATCACCTCAAGCGTTTGTGTGCCTATAGAACCTGTTGAACCTAAAATTGCTATTCTTTTTTTTGACATTATTGGTTTACAGTTTATCGGATTATGGTTTATTTATGCTAATGCTACGAAAAGTTTACTCACTCCATTCTTATTATTTCTTATTTAAAGAATTTCAAAAACACACCCCTGCCTCCCGAAATTCGGGATAAACTCTCTCAAGAGGGGAAGCCAACGCTCATAGCTATCTTCCAACTTCTGACTTCCAACTTCTGTCTTCTGACTTCCCACTTTTTTTCACTTCTTTTTAGATTTTGCTTTTATTTCATTAAGTAATGTTTCTTTCGCTTGTTTATACGATTTTATGCTGAGATAACTTCCTTTTCCTGATTCTGAAATAGATAACATTGATTTTTCTGTCCATTTTTCATTTTTCACTCCAACCACAGAAATGTAAATTCCACTGGCTGCATTTTGCTCAACATTTGCCTTGTCTCCTTTGCTGAGGTTAAAAGCACCATCTGTTGCTAAAATAATAAGGTTATTTCCTTCAGTAAGTTTGTTTTGAAGAGCAACTTCATACGCTTTTTGTAGCCCTTGAGCTCCAGCTGTTCTGCCACCTGCTGATAAATCTTGAATGATTTGCGTAATTTGAGCTTTATCTTTCACAAATTGTGATTCCAAAACTACCTCAACAGTGGATGCATAAGTTACTATTGCTAATTTATCAATAGAACGAAGTCCGTTCAATAATTCTATCATAGCCGCTTTTAATAAATCCATTCGACCTTCTTGTTTCATCGAAACAGATGCGTCAATCAAAAAAACAATGTTATTTTCGGCATATAAACTAACAGGCATTTCTGCAGTTGAAATAGTGTCTTTCGGTTCAGGAACAAATGGTTCTTCTATAACCGTATCTGCTTTTTCCACTATTAATTCCTCTGGTTTGGGTTCTCCCATCAAAAATGTTACGCTATTATTTTCCGAATTAATTTCTATTGCTTGTTCTTCTGTTCCGTATCCTTCAGCATTTACAACAAAATAATAAGCATCATTTTTTAATGTTTGGCTGGTTTCACCGCTTCTGTTGGTTTTAAGTTGTTTATACACTAATCCATCCCAAATAATTTCAATTGTAGCGTTGTTTATGGGTTGTTTGGTATTTATGTCTATTACTTTTATTTGTAATTCTGTTCGGTCTTCATCTATTTTTTTTGTAGAAATAAAATCTGGACTTTGCAAAGATTCTTTTATGTCAAATGTTTTGGCATCACCTTCTAACGTAAATGTAATTGGTTGATTTTGTATGTTTACCCAAACAGGGATATCTACCTTAAAAAGTTCTTTTCTTTTTGGAGTGTATTTTATTCGAACAGTAATTGTACTATCAGGAAGGATTACTTTGGAAGAAAATCTAACGCTAACGCCATAAGGTTCTTCAACACGAAGAATTTTTGCTTCTTGAGTTCCAGCATTGGTTAGTGTGAAATCATAATATTTACCATCTTGTTTGTTAACTTCTCCAAAATTATGGTAGGAAGTATTAAAAACCAATTGAGCAAAACCTGAACTGCTAATCAATAAAAAGAAAAAGTATAGAGTGTATTTTTTCATAAAGTTGCTAATTTCTTAGCTAATTTTTTGCCAAAGTTACAATTTGTTTTTGCTTTTAAGAATCTTAAAAAAATAGTTATTCTCCAAAATGTTTTTGATAATCAATTAGGCTTCTTTTAATTACCTCCATGGCTTCTTCTTTTCCATAAATATGAGAAATTTCAACCCGTTGTATATTTTCTCCAGGAATGGCTTTGTAGGTTAAAAAATAATGTTTTAGTCTATTAATCAATGAAATAGGACATTCAAGCACATCGTTCCATTGTCCATAAACTTCATCACCTTTAAGAATGGCAATAATTTTATCATCTGCTTCATTGTTATCTATCATTCTAAATCCACCAATAGGAATGGCAGGAACAATTATATTTCCGTGCGTAATGTTTCTTTCGGTAAGCACACAAATGTCTAAAGGATCACCATCGCCCATAATGTTGGTTTTTCCTGTTTTTTCCATACAAAATTTACCAACTTCTTCTGCACAGTAGGTTTGTGGAATAAATCCATATAAAGCAGGAACAATATTTGAAAATTTTTGAGGTCTATCTACTTTTAAAAATCCAGAGGCTTTGTCAACTTCATACTTTACTGAATCGCTTGGTGTCATTTCAATAAAAGACATTACCTCAATGGGTGCATTAGCTCCTATTTTTATTCCGTGCCACGGATGTGCTTGGTATTTTTTTTTCATTGGTTTTAATTTTTCAACACCTAATTATAGATCTGTTAGGTTACTTCAAACTTCCTATCATTTGTTCTGGTTTCACCCATTCGGTATATTCCTCATTTGTTACATATCCTAAACGGACAGCTTCTTCACGCAAGGTTGTTCCATTTTTGTGAGCGGTATTGGCAATTTCAGCTGCTTTGTAATAACCAATCTTAGTATTTAAAGCAGTTACTAACATTAATGAATTGTTCAATAATTTTTCAATTACAGGGTAATTTGGTTCAATTCCAACGGCACAATTATCATTAAACGAAACACAAGCATCACCAATTAATTCGGCACTTTGCAATAAATTGTAAGCCAACATTGGTTTAAAAACATTTAGTTCATAATGTCCTTGGGTTGCTCCCACAGTTATTGCCATATCGTTGCCCATAACTTGAGCGGCAACCATAGTTAAGGCTTCGCACTGAGTTGGATTTACTTTTCCTGGCATAATTGAAGAACCAGGTTCGTTGGCTGGAATAATTAATTCACCAATTCCCGAACGAGGTCCTGAAGCCATCATACGAATATCATTGGCAATTTTATTTAACGAAACGGCTAATTGTTTTAATGCTCCATGTGTTTCTACAAAAGCATCGTGAGCGGCTAATGCCTCAAATTTGTTTTCGGCAGTGATAAAAGGCAATCCAGTAAAATCGGCAATTTTTTGTGCAACCAACACATCATACCCATTCGGAGTGTTTAATCCTGTTCCAACAGCAGTTCCGCCTAATGCCAATTCCGACAAATGATGTAACGTGTTCTTTAATGCTTTTAATCCGTGATTAAGTTGAGAAACATAACCAGAAAATTCTTGACCAATAGTTAGTGGAGTAGCGTCCATTAAGTGTGTTCTGCCTATTTTAACTACATTTTTATACGCTTCTACTTTTTGTTGTAAGGAATCTCTTAATTTTTCTACTCCGGGAATAGTTTTTTCTGCAACCATTTTATAGCAAGCAATGTGCATTCCTGTAGGAAAAGTATCGTTAGATGATTGTGATTTGTTGACATCATCATTGGGCTGAATGGCTTTTTCGCCTTCACCAATTTTGCCTCCAGCTAATTCTTGAGCTCTGTTGGCAATTACTTCGTTCACGTTCATGTTGCTTTGTGTTCCCGAACCTGTTTGCCATATTACCAATGGAAATTGGTCGTCTAGTTTCCCAGCAAGAATTTCATCACAAACTTTTGCAATTAAATCTCTTTTCCCTTCAGGTAAAACACCTAATTCACAATTTGCATAAGCGGCTGCTTTTTTTAGATAAGCAAAACCGTAGATAATTTCAATGGGCATAGATGCAGCAGGACCAATTTTAAAATTGTTTCTTGAGCGTTCTGTTTGAGCTCCCCAATACTTGTTAGCAGGGACTTTAACTTCTCCCATGGTGTCTTTTTCAATTCTGTATTCCATTTTGTAAAATTTTAAATGATTATTTATATTGTTATATTTTATTTTTTTCTACTTTTACGCCTACAAATTTCTAAAACTTGTTATTATGGTAGCTTTAGGCTGGATTTTCTTCTTCTTTATCTTTTTTATGGCAATGTGGATATTATTATTTTTATTTACCATTGTTGTTCCTGGTTCTATTAAATTGTACTTACTCCATAAAGTAGCTCCAAAATTCATAAGAGAATTGGCTGGTTTAGAAGATTAATTCTTTAACAGTTCAAGTACGTTTTCTGGCGGTCTTCCTAAAACTGCCTTGTTTTCTTTTACAACAATTGGTCGTTCAATTAGAATAGGATTTTCTATTAAAATTTGTATCCATTCTTCTTTGCCAAATTTTTTATCCTTATAATTTGCTTTGTAAAGTGCTTCACCTTTTCTAACAATTTGTTCGGGAGTCATATTTAACTTCATCAAAACATCTTCTAGCTCTTTTTTTGTGATGCTTGCTTTTTGATAGTCAATAATTTCAACATCTGCATGAGCATTATTAATGAGTTGCAATGTTTCTCGGCTTTTACTGCACCTGGGATTGTGATATATTTTTAGTTTAGTCATTTATTTGTTATTTTCTCGCAATCCCGAAAGTTTTCGGGAGCAGAGACGCCAAAAAGTTATTCGTTAATAGGAATGTTAGTTATAAAAATTTCTAATGCCGTAAAAACAAGAATTTTCAATTCTTTATTTTTACGAGCATCCACAAAAAATTAGTTTTTCATAGAAAACCATTTTTCGGAATCTCTAATTTCATATTAATTTTTTCCAAACAGCATTAAGTAAGCTTTTAAGAAACCATCCAATTCGCCATTAAGTACTTTGTCAGGATCATTTACTGTAAAATTTGTTCTATGGTCTTTCACCCTCCTATCATCCAGCACATAACTTCTGATTTGAGCTCCCCATTCAATTTTTAGTTTGTTTCCTTCAATTTCGTTTCTGGCTTCTAAGCGTTTACGCATTTCAATTTCATACAATTGCGATTTTAATAATTGCAATGCTTTTTCTTTGTTTTTGAATTGATGCCGAGTTTCTGTATTAGCAATTACAATTCCAGAGGGAGCGTGTCTAAGTCGAACGCCTGTTTCTACTTTATTCACATTTTGCCCTCCTGCACCTCCCGAACGGAATGTGTCCCAAGTAATATCTGATGGGTTAATTTTAATTTCTATTGTGTCATCTACTAAAGGATAAACATATACAGAAGCAAAAGAAGTCATCCGTTTTCCTTGAGCGTTGAAAGGACTCACTCGCACTAATCGGTGCACGCCATTTTCACCCTTAAGATATCCAAAAGCAAAATCGCCTTCTATTTCTATCGTAACCGTTTTAATACCAGCCACATCACCATCTTGAAAATCTAAAATGTTTATTTTATACTTGTTTTTTTCCGCCCACATGTTGTACATGCGATAAAGCATAGAAACAAAATCACAACTTTCAGTTCCACCAGCTCCTGCAGTAATTTGAAGCACAGCACTTAGTTTGTCTTCATCGGAGCTAAGCATATTTTTAAACTCAACATCTTCAAATAATTCGAGTGTTGAGGCATATTGTTTATCCACATCTTCATCGGAAGCTTCTCCTTCTTTGTTGAAATCAAATAATACTTCAACATCTTCAACAGCACTACAAAGGTTGTTGTAAGCATCAACCCATACTTTTATATTGCGAACTACTTTGAGTTGTTTTTCGGCTTCTTCAGGGTTTTCCCAAAAGTTGGGGTCTTCTGTTTTTTTTTGTTCTTCTTCTAGTTGAATTAATTTTCCAGGTATGTCAAAGATACCCCCTTAACGCTTCCAGGCGATCTGCTAATTTTTTTAATTGGTCTTGTGTTATCATGCCCCAAAAGTAGTATTTTTTTGAGCTTTGGTAAGCGATAAAATGGAAAGTTTTTTGTGAAGGCTGAATTTTTTTTTAGATAGTAAATCTTAATTTTTATACTTTCTTTAGCTCCAATTTTTTCCACTGTAAATAGCCATAAATAGCTATAAACGAATAGGAAAACATTAATAATGCATAAATCTCCAATCCTCTGCTAAAATAAAGGTAGGTACTTACTAAATCAATAATTATCCAATAAATCCAGTTTTCTATCCATTTTTTAGCGGTTAGGTAAGTGGCAATAAAACTAAAAACGGTTGTGAAGGAGTCTATTAATGGTTTTTGAGCTGCATCAAAAAAGTAAGAAATAATAAAATAAAGTCCAAATGAGAGGAGTGAACCTATTACTAAAATGAAAATATGTTTTTGAAAAGTATGTTGATAAACTTGGTTGTGTTTTTTTTGATTTTTCCAATTCATCCAGCCATAAAATCCAGCAAGAACATAGAAGAAATACAAAATGGCTTCGGCATATAATTTAGCATAGAGCAAAAATAAAACAATACTTATGGCAGAACCTAAAATTCCAAAAACCCAACACCAATTGTTGTTTTTTGCAGCCAGAAAAACATAAAAAACACCAAAAATTACAGCAATAATTTCAAGTAATAATGCTATGTGGTTAGATATCCAATGCACCATTCAGCACTTTTACTACAAAAATCATTTTGCCATATTTTTCAAAGGATATTTTTATTTCTTTTTGTAAAATAGGCATAACAACATCAAAATCACCAACAATATGTGTGCTTGTGGCATTGGTTTTAACTTTTATGTTTTTGTTGAGGTTTAATCTGTCAATAAAATCTTTTATTGGCGGAATATAATCAGCATTTAGTGGGTAATTGCTTATTTCGATGGTTGTTTTCATGTGGATTTTTATTAAAATGAGATTAAAAAAATCCCACTCAGAATTGAATGGGATTTTAATTTTTTGTCATTAATTAAGCTAATTGTGTGGATGTTATCTCATCCATTATTGCATTTAAGGTTTCACTTGGTCGCATTTCTTTGGTGGTTTTTTCAACAGATGGAAAATAATATCCTCCAATATCCAATGGATGTCCTTGCACGCTATTCAATTCTTTAACTATAGTGGCTTCACTTGAAATTAAATCTTGAGCTATGGAAGAGAATTTTGTTTTTAGTTCCATATCCTTTGATTGTTTTGCAAGTGCTTCAGCCCAATACATAGCTAAATAGAAATGACTTCCTCTCACATCTAATTCACCAACTTTTCTGGAAGGTGATTTATCATTTTCTAAAAATTTACCTGTTGCTTCATCTAATGTATCGGCTAAAATTTTTGCTTTTGGATTATTGTTTACTTCACTTAAATATTCTAAGGAAACTGCTAGAGCAAAAAACTCACCCAAAGAATCCCATCTTAAGTGTCCTTCAGTTAAAAATTGCTCCACATGTTTTGGTGCAGAACCTCCAGCACCTGTTTCAAACAAACCTCCACCATTCATTAGAGGAACTATAGAAAGCATTTTGGCACTTGTGCCTACTTCTAAAATTGGAAATAAATCGGTTAAATAATCACGCAAAACATTACCTGTAACAGAAATGGTATCTTTTCCTGCTCTAATGCGTTCCAAGGTAAATTTCATAGCATCAACCAACGACATAATGTGTATTTCTAGTCCTGATGTGTCATGATTTTTTAAGTATTTTTCTACTTTTTCTATAATTTTTGAATCATGAGCTCTTTTAGGGTCTAACCAAAAAACGGTTGGTGTTTGAGAAGCTCTAGCTCTATTAACTGCCAATTTTACCCAATCTTGAACAGGAGCATCTTTTGTTTGGCAAAGTCTGAAAATATCTCCTTTTTGTACTTTTTGCTCCAAAAATATGTTGTCGTTTTCATCAACAACAACAATAGTTCCTTCTGCTTGAGCAATAAAAGTTTTATCGTGTGAACCGTATTCTTCAGCAGCTTGAGCCATTAAACCTACATTGGGAACACTTCCCATTGTGGTTGGGTTGAAAGCACCATTTTTTTTGCAATCATCAATAACAACTTGATAAAACTCAGCATAACTTGTGTCGGGAATAATAAATTTAGTGTCTTTTGCTTTTCCATCTGGACCCCACATTTGTCCTGAGTTTCTGATGTAAGCAGGCATAGAAGCATCAATAATCACATCATTAGGCATGTGTAAGTTGGTTATTCCTTTGGCAGAATCAACCATTGCAATTTCAGGTCGTTTAGCATAGCATGCGTTGATATCGTTTTCTATTGCTTGTCGTTCAGCTAATGGTAAGGTGCTAATTTTAGTATATAAATCAGCCATACCACTTACTGGATTTACGCCTAATTTTTCAAAAGTAACTGCGTATTTTTCAAAAACATCACTAAAAAACACGGAAACAAAATGTCCAAAAATAACTGGATCGGACACTTTCATCATGGTTGCTTTTAAGTGTGTTGAAAACAGCACGTTTTTATTTTTTGCATCTTCAATTTGTGCTGCAATAAATGTTCTCAAGGCCTTTACATCCATGCGAGAGGAGTCAATTAGTTCTAATGGAAGCAATGGAAGTGATTCTTTTAAGACAATTGTTGTTCCGTCACTTCCAATAAATTTAATTTTTGCATTGGTAGCTTTTGAAATTTCTATAGATTGCTCACTGTGGTAAAAATCGCCTTTTTCCATGTGGCTAACGTGCGATGTTGAATCAGCACTCCAAACCCCCATGCTATGAGGATGTTTTCTTGCATAATTTTTCACTGCTTTTGGAGCTCTTCTGTCAGAGTTTCCTTCTCTTAATATAGGATTTACAGCACTTCCTTTAATTTTATCGTATTTTAATTTTGCTTCTTTTTCTTTATCATTGGTAGGGTTTTCTGTGTAATTAGGTAGAGCATATCCTTTAGCTTGTAATTCTTTAATCGCTTCTTTTAATTGCGGAATGGAAGCGCTGATATTGGGTAATTTTATTATGTTTGCTTCTGGCGAAACGGCTAACTTTCCTAAATATCCTAAATCATCAGAAACACGTTCATTTTCTTTTAGTGATTCAGAAAATGCAGCTAAAATTCGTGCTGCCAATGAAATATCTTTAGATTCAACTTCAACATTGGCGGTATTAGCAAATGCTTTTACTATAGGTAAAAATGAATAAGTTGCCAATGCAGGTGCTTCGTCTGTTTTGGTGTAAATGATTTTAGATTTTTGTGTCATGTTACTGTTTGGTTTTATGAAAAAAAATTGATTCGAATTGGACTGCGAATTTACTGATAATATATGCTATTTTCAAACACAATAGGAATAAATGTTTTGGTTATTCGCATTAAAAAATTCAAGAAAAATAATTTTATATATTTTCTTGATTATTCAAATAAAAATATCATATCTTTGCCGTCCTTAAAAATTAAAGCCTAAAGAGATGTCTAAAATTTGTCAAATAACAGGAAAGAGTGTAATTACAGGTAACAATGTTTCTCACTCTAAAAGAAGAACTAAAAGAAAATTTTTACCGAATTTGTTTGTTAAAAAATTCTATTTAGTTGAGCAAGATATGTGGATAACATTAAAAGTATCTGCGGCTGGTATTAGAACTATTGATAAAATTGGTTTGGAAGCTTCATTAAAAAAAGCATACGATAAAGGATTTATTTAAGATTTTTTAATATAAAATTTAGATTATATAAAAAAACGCTGTTACTTTCGTAGCAGCGTTTTTTTATGAGTTGAATTTTAAATGTACTATTAATTTTCTGAATCAATGAAGTTTACTTTTCTATTTTTTACTATCTTACTTTGTTTTTCAATAACTTGTTTTGGACAGGAAGACAAACCTTTAGTACTTCAAGAAATTCCACTTCAATTTGAGTATGACAATGATTTGCTTCCTGCTGAATTTTTTGCCAAAAACCGACAAGCTGTTCGAGATAAAATGCCCGCAAATTCGGTGGCTGTTTTTTTTGCTAACCCTGTTAGAAATCGTTCCAATGATGTGGATTTTGAATACCATCAAGACCCAAATTTTTATTACTTAACTGGTTTAAGAGAACCTAATGCAATGCTTGTTATTTATAAAGACCAGCAGCATTTTGGCAATGAAATTTCTACCAAAGAAATTTTGTTTTTACAAAAAAGAAACCAAAAAAACGAACAATGGACAGGCAAACGGTTGGGTATTGATGGAGCGTTGAATTTTCTTAAAGTTGAAACGGCAATAGAAACCCAAAATTTTGCTTCTTTTGAAGCTGAATTTAATACCTTTGACAATATTTTTGTTTTTCAAATTCCAGAAGATATTAGAACTTCCAAAGAAAAAGACGACCTCTACACACTCATCAAACTATTTAACCTCAAAACAGAAAGTTCGTCCGATAAAATTGACAATGTGTTGCTTGGTTCTATTTTAGCAGGACTTCGACAAATAAAAACAAAAGAAGAAATTATATTATTGCGTAAAGCTATTGATATTACGTGTGATGCACAAATTGAACTGATGAGAAGCCTTAAAACAGGTATGAAGGAATATGAATCGGAAGCCATTGTAGAATATTTTTTTAAAAAAAATGGAGCAGAATATCCAGGTTTCCCATCAATTTTGGGAAGTGGTGAAAATTCGTGTGTGTTGCATTACACTTCTAATAGAAAAATATTGGGTGAAAATGATTTGTTGGTAAGTGATATTGGTGCAGAATATCATGGTTATACAGCTGATGTTACCCGAACTATGCCTGCTAATGGAAAGTTTTCGGAAGAACAAAAAATAATTTACAACATTGTATTGGAAGCTCAGCAAGCAGGTATAGATGCTTGTAAAAAAGGCAATAAATTTTGGGATCCGCACCAAGCAGCAACAGACATAATTTCTACCCATTTATTAAAATTAGGAATCATTGATAAAAAATACAATGTTAGAAAATATTTTATGCACGGCACTTCGCATTATTTGGGGTTAGATGTACACGATGCTGGACTTTATGGTCTGCTTGAACCAGGCAATGTGATTACCGTTGAACCAGGAATTTATATTCCTGAAGGCTCGGATTGCGACCCAAAATGGTGGAACATTGGGATTAGAATTGAAGATGATATTTTGATTACTGATGGTGAACCAGAAGTGTTATCTGCTAAAGCTCCCCGAAAAATTGAAGAAATTGAAGCGTTAATGAAGGAAAAAGGAAGTTTTGAATAATCATCGCTTGTTTCATACCAACTTATACAATATTCCTTAATTTTGTTAGCAACAAAAATCGTTTTAATTGTCTGTAGTTAACACCATAAAAAAACCTATACAACACGAACTCGATGAGTTTGAACCAAGATTTAGGTCTTTTATGAAAAGTCGTGTTTCGCTGCTCGACAGAATAATGAACTACATCATAAAAAGAAAAGGCAAGCAAATGCGTCCAATGTTTGTTTTTCTTTCTGCAAAAGTATTTGGCGAAACCACAGAATCTACCTACCGAGCCGCTTCCATGATAGAGTTGTTGCATACAGCAACATTGGTTCATGATGATGTAGTGGACGGTTCCGACAAAAGAAGAGGTTTTTTCTCTATCAACGCCCTTTGGAAAAATAAAATAGCTGTTTTGGTGGGCGATTATTTGCTTTCTAAAGGATTATTATTGGCAGTAGAGTATGATGAATTTGAATTGTTGCGTATCATGTCAAACTCTGTAAGAGAGATGAGTGAAGGCGAATTGCTGCAAATAGAAAAAGCCCGAAAATTAGACATTACAGAAGAGGTGTATTACGAAATTATCCGACAAAAAACAGCTACACTAATTGCCTCTTGCTGTGCTTCGGGAGCTAATTCCGTTGGTGCCGACAAAACAACCATTGAAAAAATGCGTCAGTTTGGCGAATATACTGGCATTGCTTTTCAGATTAAAGATGATTTGTTTGATTATGGCGGAAGTTCCGAAGAAATTGGTAAACCAACAGGAATAGACATCAAGGAAAAGAAATTGACACTTCCACTTATTTATACCTTGGGAGTTGCTTCAGAAAAAGATAAAAAGTTTATCATATCTACTGTTAAACACGATAATGAAAGTAGAAAAAAAGTAAAAGAAGTGATTGCTTTGGTTGTTCAGTATGGTGGAATAACCTACACTCAAAAAGCCATGCACGATTTTAAAAATAAAGCCTTAGCCATTTTAGATGAATTGGAACAAAATGAGGCGGTAGATGGGTTAAGGCAATTGGTTACTTACGTTACCGAACGTAAAAATTGACGCAACTTTTCAGCATGTTTTTTGGCTGAATTTTCTAATCCGCTTTTTGGCTCTCCGGGAACATGAACCTCTCCAAAAGAGATTATTTCAGCCAAATAATCCATTTTGCAATAGTCAGCCAATCCTTGAAATGGAAAAAATATTTTTTCTAGTGTTTCGGTAGGATAAATGTCTTCATTGCTACCAATAGTACAAGAAACCACAATTTTTTTTCCTTCCAATAGGTAATTTCCTTTGCCAAAAGCAAAACCATAGGTAAACACTTCATCTATCCACAATTTGAGAATAGGTGGAACATTATACCAATACAAGGGATATTGAAAAACAATTACATCAGCTTCTACCAGCTTTTTTTGCTCTTCCACCACATTGATGTTATAATCAGGATAAAGCCCTGTTAAATCTCGTATTTCTACATTATTTTCAGTAGCCATTTCTTCTGCAATCAGTTTATTTCTAATAGACTTTTGCAAGTGCGGATGTGCTAGTAGGAGTAAGGTTTTTTTCATGTTTTTATGTTCTTGCGATCCCGATAACCATCGGGACGCTGAGACGCAAAGGTATTAATTTCTAATCTATAATTGAACCACAGAGACTCAGAGGACACAGAGAAAAAATAGCATTCATAAACTAAAGTGAAAAAATAGATTTACTTTATAATGATAAACAAGTATTCAAGTACTTTTCCAATTTATTATAAAAATCATATCATTAGATTTGCTAATATATTAGTAATTTTTGTTATATTTGTATATTATTACTAATATATTAGTAAATATGGGAAAATACAGTTTAAATAAAACCCCTAAAGATGTTTTATACGATTTGGCCTCAAAAGTTAAAGTGTTGAGGAAAGATTGTGCTTTAACTCAACCAGCATTGGCAAAAAAATCAGGAGTATCTATAGGAAGTATCAGACGATTTGAACAAACGGGGCAGATATCTTTAGCATCTTTATTAAGGCTATTAAATGTATTAGGAAGACTAAATGATATGGAGGAAATATTAAAATCAAATAAGAAGGAAAATATTGAAAATTTATTTTCCGATAAAACCAGAAAGTAATGGAAAAGGTAAAAAAAATAATTGTTTCCATACAATTTTCAGGAGAGGAAATTGACTTAGGAGAATTGATAGAGGATGGGGATATTTATTTTAAGTA
>PCUH01000285.1 GCA_002770955.1 Flavobacteriales bacterium CG18_big_fil_WC_8_21_14_2_50_32_9
TAATTGCTACATCATGTTCAAAATGTGCTGAAGGTTTTTTATCAGCAGTTACAATTGTCCATCCATCTTTTGCCTCTTTAACATTTCTTACTCCTAAGTTAATCATAGGCTCAATGGCTATAACCATTCCTTCTTTTAACATTAAACCTGTTCCTCTTTTACCGAAATTTGGTACTTGAGGATCTTCATGCAAATCTTTTCCTAATCCGTGCCCTACTAACTCTCTTACTACTCCATATCCATTTTCTTGAGCTAAGCTTTGAACAGCAAAACCAATATCGCCTAATCTATTCCCTGCTACTGCCATTTCTATTGCATTAGCAAGGCATTGTTTAGTTACATCAATTAATTTTTTAATTTCAGGTTTTACATCACCTACTTCAAAAGTATAAGCAACATCACCATAAAATCCATTTTTCAAAACCCCACAATCAATTGATATAATATCTCCATCATTTAAAGGCATTTTATTTGGAATTCCATGAACAACGGCTTCATTTAATGAAGCACACAACGTATTCGGAAAACCATACATACCTTTAAAGCCTGGCTTTGCATTATTGTCTAAAATAAACTCTTCAGCAATTTTATCTAATTCTAATGTCGTTATACCAGGTTTAATCAACTTAGCCACTTCTGCTAAAGTTTTTCCAACAAGTAAAGAACTTTCTCTTATTAACTCTATTTCTTCCTCAGTCTTATAAATTACTTTACTCATTCCAAAATCTCCTTTTTAACCTGCCATTCCCATTCGTGATGAGCGACCTTTTATTTTTCCTGTTTTCATTAATCCATCATAATGACGCATTAATAAATGACTTTCTATTTGCTGTAAGGTATCTAAAATTACACCCACCATAATTAATAATGATGTTCCTCCATAGAAATAAGAAAATGCCTGATTTACTCCTAATATTGCTGCAAATGCAGGTAATATAGCAACCAATCCTAAAAACATAGATCCTGGTAATGTTATTTTTGACATTACTCCATCAATGAAGTCAGCTGTTTTCTTTCCTGGTTTAACGCCTGGGATAAATCCTCCACTTCGCTTCATTTCATCTGCCATATTATTTGGGTTAATAGTAACAGCTGTATAAAAATAGGTAAATGCTATAATCATTAAAAAGAACGTAAAGTTATATGCAAATCCGTTTGGGTTACTAAATGTAGTAACTATCCAACTTGTTGCATCTGAATCTCCAAAACCAGCTAAAGTCATTGGAATAAACATAATTGCTTGAGCAAAAATGATAGGCATAACTCCTGCTGCATTTACTTTCAAAGGGATATAATCTCTAACTCCTCCATATTGTTTGTTACCTACTATTCGTTTTGCATATTGTACTGGAATTTTTCTTGTACCTTGAACCAACAAAATAGTAACTAATATAACAACTAACAAAACTGCAACTTCAACAAGAAGTATGATAGGTCCACCAACACCGCCTATACCAAAACGAGAGCCTATTTCAAAAACGAAAGCTGATGGTAAATTAGCAATAATACCTATCATAATAAGTAAAGAAATACCATTTCCTATACCTTTTTCTGTTATTCTTTCTCCTATCCACATCACAAACATAGTTCCTGTAATTAGCAATAGTACTGTTGAAAACCACCATAGCGGCCCTTCATTAGGAACAACACCTGGATAATTAGCAACTTGTGTAGCGATGTAGCCTGGTGCTTGAAATCCAGTAATAGCAATAGTTAAAACTCGTGTTATTTGATTAATTTTTCTTCTACCACTTTCTCCTTCTTTTTGTAAGCGTTGAAAATAAGGAATCGCCATTCCTAGCAACTGAATTACAATAGATGCAGAAATATAAGGCATAATACCTAATGCAAAAATAGATGCTCTATTAAAAGCTCCTCCAGCAAAGATATTAATCAAATCCATAATTCCACCACCTGCATTATTAGCATTAACAGCTTCTAAAACAGTTGAATCAACACCTGGTAAAACAACGTAAGAACCTAACCGATATACCAATAACAACCCTAAAGTTGTTATGATTCTCGCTCTAAGATCTTCGATGCTTAAAATATTTTTTATAGTTTCTATAAATTTCTTCATTCTCTAAAAATTAAAGCTCTTTTGCAGAACCTCCGGCAGATTCAATAGCAGCTTTAGCTGTTTTTGAAAATGCATGAACAGTGATATCTAATTTTGCTTTGAGTTCACCTCTACCTAAAATTTTAACTAAATCTTTTTTAGCTACTAATCCATTTTCATGTAAGGCGGCCACGGTAATTTCTTTCAATCCTTTTTCATCAGCTAACATTTGAAGAACATCAAGATTAACTCCTTTATATTCAACTCTATTGATGTTAGTAAATCCAAATTTTGGAACTCTTCGTTGAAGTGGCATTTGTCCACCTTCAAATCCAATTTTTCGTTTGTAACCTGATCTAGATTTCGCTCCTTTATGACCTCTTGTTGAGGTACCACCTCTTCCAGATCCTTGTCCTCTACCGATACGTTTACCTTGTTTGGTTGATCCTTCTGCAGGTTTTAAATTTGATAAGTCCATTTTACTTTATATTATATTTTTCTTAACTTATTTAACTACTTCAACTAAATGACTAACTTTTGCTATCATTCCAAGAATTTGTGGAGTTGCTTCATGTTCAATCACATTGTTTAATTTTTTTAAGCCTAAAGCCTTGAGTGTCCTTTTTTGACGCTCTGGTCTTTTTATTTGACTTTTTACTTGTTTAATTCTAATCTTTGCCATCTTTTTTTAAGTTTATCAGTTCACAGTTATTGGTTATTAGTTAATGGTTTAATTTCTCCTTTCTCCTTGTCTCCTTTCACATTTTTAATAACTTATCCGTTAAAAACAGTATTTAAATCTACACCTCTATGTTCTGCGACAGTATAAGCATCTCTTAACTGAGCTAGTGCATCTAAAGTAGCTTTTACCACATTATGAGGATTTGATGAGCCTTTAGATTTAGCTAACACATCAGTAATTCCTACACTTTCAAAAACTGCACGCATTGCACCTCCTGCTATTACTCCAGTTCCGTGTGCTGCAGGTCTAATAAAAACTCTAGCTCCACCAAATTTACCATTTTGTTCATGAGGTATAGAACCATTAATAATAGGTACTCTAATACAATTTCTTTTTGCAGATTCTATACCTTTTGTAATTGCTTCAGTAACTTCATTCGCTTTTCCTAATCCATGTCCAACAACACCTTTTTCATCTCCAACAACAACTATTGCTGAAAAGCTAAAATTTCTACCCCCTTTAGTTACTTTCGTTACTCTATTAATAGCTACTAATCTGTCTTTTAATTCAGTTTCCGTAGCTCTTACTATTTTATTTTCTGTTTTTGCCATAATATTTTATATATCTAAATCTATCTATTAGAATTTCAAACCTGCTTCACGTGCTGCATCAGCTAAAGCCTTAACTCTTCCATGATATAAATAACCATTTCTATCAAAAGCAATATTTGTAATTCCTGCTTTCACTGCTTTTTCTGCGATAGCTTTACCAACGATAGTAGCTACTTCTACTTTTGTTCCTTTTGCTTTAACATCTTTATCTCTTGAAGAAGCTGCAACTAAAGTTGTTCCTGATAAATCATTAATTATTTGAGCATAAATTTCTTTATTGCTTCTATATACAGACAACCTTGGTTGTTCGTTTGTTCCTTTTACAACTTTTCTAATCCTTCTTTTGATTCTTAGTCGTCTGTCTTTTCTACTTAGTGCCATAACAATTTGTTATTATGATTGATTTAATTATTTTTTTGCAGCTGATTTTCCAGCTTTTCTTCTTAATATTTCTCCAACAAACTTAATACCTTTACCTTTATAAGGCTCTGGTTTTCTAAGTGAGCGAATTTTTGCAGCCACATGACCTATTAATTGTTTATCATGAGACTCTAATGTAATAATTGGATTTTTACCTCTTTCAGCCTCTGCTGATACTTTCACTTCTTTTGGTATTTCCAAAATAATATTGTGAGAATATCCAACCATTAAATCCAATCGCTGACCCTGTACATTTGCTCTATAACCTACACCAACTAATTCTTGCTGTACTTTAAATCCATTAGAAACTCCTTCAATCATATTAGATATTAATGATCTATATAAGCCGTGTTTTGCTTTATGTGCTTTTTGCTCAGTATGACGTAATACATTAACAGTACTCCCTTCAACTTCAACAGTTATTGCTGTATCAATATTTTGTGTTAATTCTCCTTTAGTGCCTTTTACAGTAACTAAACCTTTTTCCACTTTAACTTCAACTCCACTAGGAACAGTTATGGGTGATTTTCCTATTCTTGACATAATTATTAATCTTTAATTTAATATATTAATATATATAACATAAAACTTCTCCACCAACTTTTTCAGTGCGTGCTTCTTTGTCTGTCATCACACCTTTTGATGTTGAAATAATGGCTATACCTAATCCATTTATTACTCTTGGTAATGTAGTAGAATTAGTATATTTTCTTAAACCAGGTTTACTTACTCTAATTAATTTAGAAATAGCTGATATTTTTGTTTGTGGATGATATTTCAATGCAATTTTTATGTTACCTTGAACAATATTATCTTCAAATTTATAATTTAGAATATAACCTTTTTCAAACAAAATTTTTGTCATTTCTTTTTTTAAGTTTGATGCAGGTATATCTACTACTTTGTGCTTAGCACTAACAGCGTTTCTTATTCTTGTTAAGTAATCTGCTACTGAATCTGTCATTATATTTAATTTATTATTATTGTTAAAAGTACACTTTGATTAATCATCAGTTATACTCCTTTAGCTCTTTGTTATTATTACCAACTTGCTTTTGTTATTCCTGGAATTAATCCATTTGAAGCCATTTCTCTAAATGTTACCCTTGAAATACCAAATTGTCTCATGTAACCTCTAGGTCTTCCTGTTAATTTACATCTATTATGTAATCTAACTTTAGAAGAGTTTTTTGGTAATTTTTGTAATGCATCCCAATCGCCAGCAGCTTTAAGTGCTGCACGTTTATCTGCATATTTTTCAACCATCGCTTCTCGTTTTCTCTCACGAGCTTTCATTGATTCTTTTGCCATAATCTTTATTATTTCTTAAATGGGAAACCAAATTCTGTTAATAATGCTTTTCCTTCTTCGTTTGTTGTTGCGGTAGTAACAAATGTAATATCCATTCCACTCACATTTTTAATTTTATCTATGTCTATTTCAGGAAAAATAATTTGCTCTTTAATTCCTAGCGTATAATTACCTCTGCCATCAAAACCTTTTGTTTCAATTCCTCTAAAATCTCTTGTTCTAGGAAGAGCAACCGAAATTAATCTATCTAAAAATTCATACATTTTATCACCTCTTAGCGTAACTTTTGCTCCAATTGGCATTCCTTTTCTAAGTTTGAAATTAGAAATATCCTTTTTAGAATAAGTTGGATTTGCTTTTTGACCAGTAATTTTAGTCATTTCTTCCACAGCAGATTCAACCAATCGTTTGTCTGTAACAGCATCACCAACACCTTGATTAATACAAATTTTTTCAAGTCTAGGCACTTGCATTACTGAAGAATAAGCGAACTTATCTTTTAAAGAGATAGAAATTTCTTCTCTATACTGTTTTTTTAACCTTGGTACATAACTCATGATAATACCTCCCCTGATTTTTTAGCGTATCTTACATTTTTTCCTTCAGCATTCTTTTTTCTCCCAATTCGAGTTGGTGTTCCAGACTTTGGGTCAACAACCATTAAATTTGAAATATGGATAGTTGCTTCTTCCTTCACAATACCTCCATTAGGATTTGCTGCATTTGGTTTTGTATGCTTTGAGATTTTTTTAATTTTATCTCCATCTACTATAACTCTAGATGTTTGTGTAAAAATCTTTTTCACAACACCTTCAGCTCCTTTAGATTCTCCAGCAATTACTTTAACTGAATCGCCTTTTTTTATGTGTAACTTAGTCATAACTTAACTATCTATTTGTTTCAATTTATAATACTTCTGGTGCAAGAGAAACTATTTTCATAAAAGATTTTTCTCTCAATTCTCTAGCTACTGGTCCGAAGATACGTGTTCCTCTCATTTCACCAGCATCATTTAGAATTACGGCCGCATTATCATCAAATCTGATATAAGAACCATCCATTCGTCTAATTTCTTTACTAGTTCTAACAATCACAGCTTTATGAACTGCACCTTTTTTAACATTACCTGACGGTAAGGCGTGTTTCACTGAAACAACAATTACATCACCAATAGATGCATATCTTCTTTTTGAGCCACCTAAAACTTTAATACATAAAACTTCTTTGGCACCGCTGTTATCAGCTATTTTTAATCTTGATTCTGCTTGTATCATATTATTTAGCTCTTTCTAGTATTTCTACTAATCTCCAACATTTATTTTTACTTAATGGCTTTGTTTCCATAATTTTAACTGTATCTCCAATGTTACAGTCATTTTTTTCGTCATGAGCCATAAATTTAGTCGATTTTTTAACGAATTTTCCGTAAATCGGATGTTTTACTTTTCGTTCAACAGTAATAACAATGGATTTTTCCATTTTATTACTAACAACTAAACCTATTCTTTCTTTTCTTAAATTTCTATTTTCCATCATTATTTATTATTACGATAGCTTTGCACGTTTTCTTAATTCAGTGTTCAATCTAGCAACTGTTCTTCTCACTTGTTTTATTTGAGAAGGATTTTCAAGAGGAGATACTGCATGAGCCAATTTTATACGTGTTAATGTAGTTTTTTGCTCTTGGAATTTTTCATTCAAATCATCCTGTGAAAGATCTTTTATATCTATTTGTTTCATGTTTATTCTTGTTTTTGGTTATTCAGTATAATCTCTTCTAACCATAAATTTAGTTTTAATAGGCAATTTTTGTGCAGCTAATCTTAACGCTTCTTTTGCTATTTCTAAAGGAACTCCATCTGCTTCAAAAATAATTTTACCAGGTCTAACAGTTGCTACCCATAATTCAGGTGCTCCCTTACCTTTCCCCATCCTTACCTCTGCTGGCTTTTTAGTTACTGGTTTATCTGGAAATACACGTATCCAAATTTGACCTTCTCTTTTCATATATCTAGTAACGGCAATCCTTGCTGCTTCTATCTGACGTGCTGTCATCCAACACTCTTCTAACGATTTTATAGCAAATGATCCAAACGCAATCTGGTTACCTCTTTGAGAGTTACCTTTCATGTGCCCTTTTTGCATTTTTCTATACTTCGTCTTTTTTGGTTGTAACATGGTATATCTATTTAATCTTCTTTAATTAACTTCGTTGAGCTCGCAAGCTCTGTTCTATTTTTTATTTTCTTTTATTATCGTTGCCGCCTCTTGCTCTTTTTGGTCTATCTCCTCCACCTGATTTTCTTTGTTGTTTTCCTTTATCTAAACCAATATTAGGCGATAAATCTCTTTTACCATAAACTTCTCCTTTACAAATCCAAACTTTAACACCCAATCTTCCATAAGTTGTATGTGCTTCAGTTAAAGCATAATCAATATCAGCTCTAAAGGTATGTAATGGTGTTCTTCCTTCTTTATAACCTTCTGAACGAGCCATCTCTGCTCCACCTAAACGACCTGAAACCAACACTTTTATTCCTTCAGCACCCATTCTCATTGTTGAAGCAATTGACATTTTTACTGCACGTCTAAAAGAAACTCTACCTTCAATTTGTCTTGCTATATTATCAGCTACTAATTTTGCGTCTAACTCAGGTCTTTTTATTTCAAATATATTTATTTGAATATCTTTGTTTGTTATCTTTTTTAACTCTTCTCTAAGTTTGTCAACTTCTTGACCACCTTTACCGATAATAATTCCTGGTCTAGATGTGTTAATAGTTACCGTTACAAGTTTTAATGTTCTTTCAATGATAATCTTTGATATACTTGCCTTTTGTAAACGAGCCATCAAATACTCTCTAATTTTAAAATCTTCAACTATTTTATCGGCATAATTTCTTCCGCCATACCAATTAGAATCCCATCCTTTAATGATTCCTAATCTGTTTGAAATTGGATTTACTTTTTGTCCCATTTATATTATTTTAAACTATCAACTATTAGTGTAACATGATTTGATCTTTTTCTAACTCTGTGAGCTCTACCTTGTGGTGCTGGCTGTATACGTTTTAGCATTCGAGCACTATCAACTTGAATTTCTTTAACAATCAAATTGCTTTCTTCAGGTCTAGAACCTTCATTTTTAGCCTCCCAATTAGCTATTGCAGATTTCAATAATTTTTCTACACGCTTTGCCGCATCTTGAGGACTAAATTGTAAAATCCCTAAAGCTTTAAAAACATCCTGACCTTTTATCAAATCAGTAACTTTTCTCATCTTACGAGGAGATGTAGGGCAATTATTTAATTTAGCAAAACTTATTGATTTTTTTGCTTCTTTATTTTGCTCTGACCTATTTTTTTTTCTTACACCCATGGCTTTGTAATTTTATCTTTTTCCTTTGTCTTTTTTGTTACCAGCATGTCCTCTAAAATTTCTAGTTGGAGAAAACTCACCTAATTTATGTCCTACCATATTTTCTGTTACATATACTGGAATAAATTTATTCCCATTATGCACAGCTATGGTTAATCCAACAAAATCAGGAGTTATCATTGATGCTCTAGACCAAGTTTTTATTACTATTTTCTTTCCTGATTGTTGAGATAAGTCAACTCTTTGTTGTAACTTATAATGAACAAACGGAGGTTTTTTTAATGAACGACTCATATTTTATCTATTATTTCTTTCTACCTTCTATGATATATTGACTTGATTGATTTTTTGGTGCTCTTGTTTTATATCCTTTAGCTGGAATTCCATTTCTTGATCTTGGATGACCTCCAGAATTTTTTCCTTCACCACCGCCCATTGGATGATCCACTGGATTCATAACAACACCTCTAACTCTAGGTCTTCTTCCTAACCATCTGCTTTTTCCAGCTTTACCAGAACGCTCTAACATATGTTCTGAATTTGATACAGTTCCTATAGTAGCTTTACAAGTTGCCAGAATTAATCTAGTTTCTCCTGATGGCAATTTAACAACTACAAACTTACCGTCCTTTGCTGTTAATTGAGCGTAAGAACCTGCACTACGAGCTAATTTTGCTCCTTGATTTGGTCTTAATTCAATGTTATGGATTACTGTTCCTAATGGAATGTCAGATAAAAATAAAGCATTCCCAACTTCTGGAGCAGCTTTTTTACCAGATTCTATTTCTTGTCCAACTTGAATTCCATTTGGAGCTATAATATAACGTTTTTCTCCATCTTTATAGTAAACCAATGCAATTCTTGCTGTTCTTGTTGGATCGTATTCTATTGATTTAACAACACCTGGTATGCCATCTTTTTCTCTTCTAAAATCGATATCTCTTAACTTCTGTTTGTGACCACCACCAATATAACGCATGGTCATCTTACCTGTGTTATTTCTTCCACCTGATTTTGATTTACCAGAAATTAATGACTTTTCAGGAGTACTAGTTGTAACCTCAGAAAAAGTATTAGCAATTTTATGTCTTTGCCCTGGTGAAGTGGGCTTTAATTTTCTTAATGCCATTTTTGTTTATCTCTTTAGAGGGTTATATTCCCCCATATAATTAATACTATATTTATATATAAAAATTAAATGTTACTATAGAAGTCAATTGTTTCTCCTTCTGATAATGTAACTATTGCTTTTTTATATCTATTCGTTTTTCCTGATATCAAACCTGCTTTGGTAAATTTTGATTTAGATTTTCCAGCATAATTCATGGTATTAACATTATCTACTGTAACATTATACATATCCTTCACTGCATTTTTAATCTGAATCTTATTAGCTCTTTGATCTACCACAAAAGCGTAACGATTAAACTTCTCACTTTGAGCAGTCATTTTTTCAGTTACAACTGGTTTTATTATAATTTCCATCATCTTAATTTCTTAATATTCCTTCAATTTTGCTTATTGAACCCTCTGAAATAATAACGCTTTTAGCGTTCATTAAATCATAAGTGTTTATTTCTGAAGCCATTACAACTTTTACTCCTTGCAAATTACGGGATGACAAATATACATTTTTATTTGACTCTGGTATAATTAACAAAGATTTTTTATTCAAACTATCAAAGTTTGTAAGAAAATCAGTGTATTGCTTAGTTTTAGGAGCATCAAAAGTAAAATCTTCTACAATTGAAACTACGCCTTCTTTAATTTTATAACTAAGTGCAGATTTTCTTGCTAATCTTTTTTGTTTAATATTTAATTTGAATTCATAATCTCTAGGTCTAGGTCCAAAAACTCTTCCTCCACCTTTAAATAATGGATTTCTGATATTCCCTGCACGGGCAGTTCCTGTTCCTTTTTGTTTTTTAATTTTACGAGTACTACCTTTCACCTCTCCTCTTTCTTTCGATTTGTGAGTTCCTTGTCTTTTATTTGCCAAATGTTGTTTTACATCTAAATAAATAGCATGATCATTTGGCTCTATAGCGAAAACAGTTTCATCTAATGAAGCTTTTTTCTTTGTATCTTTTCCAGATATGTTTTTAATTACTAGTTCCATGTTGGTCTCCTATTTATTTTTCAATTAATACAAATGAACCTTTAGCACCAGGTATAGAACCTTTTACTACTATTAAATTCTTTTCGTTATATACTTTAACAACTTGAAGATTGGTTTGTTTAACTCTTTCTCCACCCATTCTTCCAGCCATTCGCATTCCTTTAACAACTTTTGAAGGTGTAGAACCTGCTCCAATAGAACCGGGAGCTCTTAATCTGTTGTGTTGACCATGTGTAGATTGACCAACACCTGCAAAACCGTGTCTTTTAACAACTCCTTGAAACCCTTTTCCTTTTGAGGTTCCCACAACATCAACCCATTCTCCATCTTCAAAAATATCTACAGAAATTTCATCTCCTAATTTTGCTTCTTTAAAACCGTCAAATTCAACGAGTTTTCTTTTTGGTGTAGTGTTTGATTTCTTGAAGTGTCCTTGCATAGCTTTAGGCGTATTTTTTTCTTTACGCTCTCCATAAGCTAATTGTACAGCTTCATAGCCATCGGTATCTACCTTTTTGACTTGTGTAACAACACAAGGACCAGCTTCAATAATTGTGCATGGTATATTTTTACCCTCGGCACTGTAAACGCTAGTCATACCTATTTTTTTCCCTATCAATCCTGGCATTTTGTTTATTTTTATTATTATTAATTTATTTTCTAACTTTCAAAAAGTACTTATACTTTAATCTCAACATCAACTCCACTAGGTAATTCTAATTTCATTAAAGAATCAACAGTTTTTGAAGAAGAACTATAAATATCAATTAGTCTTTTATAAGAACATAATTGAAATTGTTCTCTTGCTTTTTTATTAACGTGAGGTGACTTTAATACTGTGAAAATTCTTTTGTGTGTTGGTAATGGTATAGGACCGCTAACAATAGCTCCTGTTGATTTTACAGTTTTTACGATTTTTTCAGCAGATCTATCTACTAAATTAAAATCGTAAGATTTAAGTTTTATTCTAATTTTTTGGCTCATTCTATTGTATATAAAAAAATTATTATGCTTCTACTTTTCCTTTTGCTTTTGCAATAACATCGTCAGCTATGTTTTTAGGACAAGGTTCAAAATGTGAAAATTCCATTGTTGAAGTTGCTCTACCTGAAGACATTGTTCTTAATGAAGTAACATATCCAAACATTTCAGACAATGGCACTTTTGCTTTTACAATTTTAGCTCCTGCTCTATCATCCATTCCGTCTATTTGCCCTCTTCTTCTATTTAAATCGCCAACGATATCTCCCATATTTTCTTCTGGAGTTACAACCTCTAATTTCATTATTGGTTCTAATAAAATTGGGGTTGCTTTTGGCATAGAATTTCTGTAAGCCATTTTAGCTGCAACTTCAAAAGAAAGTGCATCAGAATCAACAGCGTGAAAAGAACCGTCTGTAAGTACAACTTTTAAGCTATCTACTGGGTAACCAGCCAAAACACCTGCTTTCATTGCTTCTTTAAATCCCTTTTCTACTGAAGGAATGAATTCTCTAGGAATATTACCACCTTTAACTTCATTTACGAACTCTAATCCTATTTTTTCTTTATCATCTTGAGCAGAAATTGTGAAAACAATATCGGCAAATTTACCTCTACCACCTGATTGTTTTTTATAAACTTCTCTATGATTAACAGACCCAGTTATTGTTTCTTTATAAGCAACTTGTGGTTGACCTTGGTTACATTCAACTTTAAACTCTCTTTTTAATCTATCTAAAATAATCTCCAAATGCAACTCACCCATTCCACTTAAAACTGTTTGTCCTGAGTCTTCATCTGTATGAATAGTTAATGTTGGATCTTCTTCAGATAGTTTAGATAATGCCATTCCCATTTTATCAACATCGGCTTGTGTTTTGGGTTCAATAGCGATTCCAATTACTGGTTCTGGGAAAACCATAGATTCTAATACTATTGGATGTTTTTCATCACATAGTGTATCTCCTGTTTTAATATCTTTAAATCCAATAACAGCAGCAATATCTCCAGCCATTAAGCTATCAATTTGATTTTGTTTATTGGCGTGCATTTGAAAAATTCTTGAAATTCTTTCTTTATTTCCTGTTCGAGTGTTCAGCACATAAGACCCTGAATTTAGTTTTCCTGAATAAGCTCTAGTAAAACACAATCTTCCAACAAATGGATCGGTAGCAATTTTAAATGCTAACGCAGCAAAAGGTTCATTAACAGAAGGTTTTCTTGTTTCTTCTGCATCTGTATCAGGGTTAATTCCTACTATTGCTTCTTGATCCATTGGGGAAGGCAATATTTCCATTACCATATCAAGCATAGCTTGAACACCTTTGTTTTTAAAAGCAGAACCACACATCATCGGAACCACTTTTCCAGCAATTGTAGCTTGTCTTAATGCGTCTAAAATTTCTCTTTCTGTTAAAGAATTTTCATCTTCAAAATATTTTTCCATTAAGGTTTCATCAAATTCGGCAACTGCCTCTAATAATTTCCCTCTTAATTCTCTAGCTTCATCAACAATATCAGCGGGAATATCTATTTCTTGAAATGTCATTCCCTGATCTTCTTCATTCCAAGTAATTCCTCTGAAATTAATTAAGTCAACAACACCTTTAAAATCATCCTCGGCACCAATATTTAGTTGTAATGGTAACGCATGACTTCCTAACATTTCTCTAACTTGCTTACAAACATTTAAAAAGTCGGCACCTGATCTGTCCATTTTATTTACAAAACCTATACGAGGTACATTGTAATTATTTGCCAATCTCCAGTTTGTTTCAGACTGTGGTTCAACTCCATCAACAGCACTAAATAAAAATACTAATCCATCCAAAACTCTTAATGAACGGTTTACTTCAACAGTAAAATCAACGTGACCAGGAGTATCAATAATATTCACATGATAATCTTGTCCTCTGTAAGGCCAGGTTAGTGTTGTTGCTGCAGAAGTAATAGTAATCCCTCTTTCTTGCTCTTGCTCCATCCAATCCATTGTAGCAGCTCCATCGTGAACTTCTCCAATTTTATGGCTAACGCCTCCGTAAAAAAGAATACGTTCTGTTGTAGTTGTTTTTCCAGCATCGATATGTGCTGCAATTCCAATATTTCTAGTAAATCTAAGATCTCTTGCCATTGTTGTTGTTTTTGCTTCTTTTATTAAAATCTGAAATGTGAAAATGCTTTATTGGCATCTGCCATTCTATGCGTATCTTCTTTTTTCTTAAAAGCAGCTCCTTCTTCTTTGTATCCAGCTACAATTTCTCCTGCTAATTTCTGTGCCATGGTTTTTTCATTTCTTTTTCTGGCATAATTTATTAACCATTTTATCCCCATAGAAACTTGTCTTTCGTCACGAATAGGTTGTGGGATTTGAAAGGTTGCTCCACCAATTCTTCTACTTCTTACTTCAACTCCTGGCGTAACATTTTTTAATGCTTTTTTAAAAACATCTAAATTATTTTCTTCAGTTACTTTTTGTCCAACAATTTCTAGTGCGTCATAAAATATTTTAAATGAAACGCTCTTCTTACCATCCAACATTAAATTATTAACGAATTGTGTAACCAAAACGTCACTAAATTTAGGATCTGGAAGTAATACTCTTTTTTTTGCTCTTGACTTTCTCATAATTATTTATTAAACCTTGTTATTTGGTATATTTATTTTTTTACTTTAGGTCGTTTTGTTCCGTATTTAGATCTTCGTTGTGTTCTACCTTCAACTCCTGTAGTATCTAATGTACCTCGAACAACATGATACCTAACCCCTGGCAAATCTTTTACTCTTCCTCCTCTAACTAAAACAATCGAGTGTTCTTGCAAATTATGACCTTCACCAGGTATATAAGCATTTACCTCTTTTTGATTAGTTAGTCTTACCCTTGCAACCTTTCTCATTGCTGAGTTTGGTTTTTTTGGTGTTGTTGTATAAACTCTGATACAAACACCTCTTCTTTGCGGACATGAATCCAAAGCCGCAGATTTACTTTTTTTATCTAAAGTTGTTCTTCCTTTCCTTACTAATTGCTGTATAGTTGGCATATTATTTTATTGTATTAGTTAGTATCCCTAAAAAAATGGAGTGCAAAAATACAATTAATTTTTATATAAACAATAGGTTGTTAATTTTTTTAGGTAATAATTTGTTATGCTATTTTTAGAATAAAAAAAACATAGGTTATAAATCAATTTATCAAGTAATTAAGAAAATTTAAGTTATCGAAATTCATCAAACTTAATGTATATAATGTAGAAAAAAATAGTCATGAATAAAAATTTATTCATGACTATTTTAAAAATTTATTATTTTTTGATTTAGAAAACCTATCTAATTAATGAAAGCGTTCCTTTTTCAAAATATTCTTTTCCATCAACGCCTTTGGCTTCAATAATATAAAAATATGTACCATCAGGAACTTCATTTCCAGATAAAGTTCTTCCGTCCCACTTTCCATTCACATTATCCCATGCGAACATTTTTTGTCCCCAACGGTTAAATATTTCTCCTTTTACTTCAATCAAGTTTTCTCCAAAAACAGAAAAGAAATCATTACTTCCATCTCCATTAGGTGTAAATACATTTGGGATTAAGATTGACGATTCTCCAAAAACTTCTATAACTACTGTTACAGTATCAAAACAAACCCCATCAGTAACAATTAATGTTACCGTATAAGAACCTAAATTCCCATAAGTGTGTGATGGTTGAAAGACTGTATCTGTAGCTCCATCGCCAAAATTCCAAGAATAGCTTATACCTGCCCCTGTTGTACTTCCGTTACCAAAAGTTACATTTAATGGAGCTGGTCCTGTGGTTGGTGTTGCATTTATTATTGCCTGAACTCCTCCAACAAGAACTGTTACAGAATTTATTCCTGAAGAACACGTTCCAACTTCATTTGCATAAAAAGTAAATGTTCCTAATGCCGTTGAATTTACAATTATTGTACTTCCTGTGTCTATAATTATTGTTCCAGCAGCATCGCTATACCAAGTAATAGTTCCATTACCACTTCCTGTTGCTGTTAGGATAATTGGGTCTCCAAAACAAACAGGAAACACTGGGTCAATAATTATTGAACTTAAAGGGTTAACAACAAGTGCTGTTGCAAGTACACTATCACAACCTAGCGAAGTAGTAAGTGAATCATAATAAGTTCCTGCTACTGTTTGAAATGTTCCTCCTAACAAAATACTATCTCCTTGACATATTGCAGCATTTACAGGTGTTACTATTGTTGGATTGACAGTAAGTGTAGTTGTGATAACACTATCACAACCATTTATTGTTGTGAAACTATCTGTATAAACACCACTATTTGTTTGGAATACACCTCCCAACAAAATACTGTCTCCTTGACAAATTTGAGCAGTTTGTATAATTAAAAATGATGGGTTTATTGTAATCTGAAACGAATCTACAGCGGCAGCACAACCTCCTGATGCAG
>PCUH01000300.1 GCA_002770955.1 Flavobacteriales bacterium CG18_big_fil_WC_8_21_14_2_50_32_9
TGATAGGGTAACCAATGTTTTTTGGTTCACTCCATGTTCCATTGTCATTCAGCGTGGAAACAAAAATATCAAAACCTCCCATAGTTTTATGTCCTTGAGAACTGAAATAAAGCGTTTTTCCATCAGGATGAATCAGCACAGCTTCTTCTTTGTATTTAGTGTTAATTTTCGGACCTAAATTAGTTGCTTCGCCCCAGTCTTTTGTTTTTTCATCCCAATGCGTTACATAAATATCGTGCATACCAAATCCTCCTGGTTTGTTGCTCACAAAATATAAGGTTTTTCCATCGCTCGAATAACTTGCTGATGATTCATGCATTTTAGTATTGATGTTTTTAGTCATTCGTTTGGGTTTCGACCAAGCTGAACCAATTAATTTACTTTCAAATAAATTTCCATCTCCTTTTTCATCTTTATAGATAATCATACTTTGAGCATCGGGTGCAACTGCAACAGTAGCATCATGTTCGTCAGAATTCACAGGTGTTCCTAAGTTTTCAGGGGTAGTCCATTTTCCATCTACTTTTTTTGTGATGTAAATATCTTCAAAATATTCATTCAAACCAGCATCAACTCCACCACCTGTTGTGGTGTTTCTTCGTGATGTAAAAAGCATTACCGATTCATCGGCATTAATAATAGCACCATATTCAGGGTATTTTGAATTAACAACGCCACCAAAATTATCGATAAAAACACGCTCGGGTTTTGCAACCAATTCTTTGGCTGTTTTACATTCTTCAATGCGTTTAACCACATCTTCTATTTCTAGTGGATTTTTACTAGACAATGCAGCTTTGTATTTTTCAAAAGCAGCTATTGCTTTATCAAAATTCATGGTTATATGATAAGCTCTTCCTAAGTGATATTGAATGTCGTTTGCAACAGTGGGATTAAGTTGTAGTGCTTTTTCTAAATGTGGAACACTTTCTTCTTTATAAACGGAAGAAACCAAATAGCACCTTCCTAATTTATAATTCAATTCAGCATTGTTTGGGTTGAATTTATTTGCTCTAGAAAAAAGGGGTAGAGCTTCTTTGTAATAACTCACTCTAACTTTATATTCATTGTCGTTATCATTAATGTAGGTTGATGGAATTACTTCAAAAAGCTTGTTTCCAGCATCTAAATTGTCTTTTGCTTCTTTAAAGGCATCTTTCTGCTCTTTAAATAATTTTTTATCAAAAGGAGTGTCTGTTTGTGCTATACTGTTAAAAGTTAAAAGTATAAAGCTAAAAGTTAAAAGTAGTGTTATTTTTGTTTTACTCATGGTTTTAAATTTTAGATTATTGTATTGGTGAGACTTCTTGTTCATATTTGTTGTTAGTTGACAGTTTATTATTTTAACTTAATTTTAGTTGAGAAGCTAACACACGTAGCCAACGGAAAGACGTTATCACTTAACATCTAATTCCTAACTACTTAATTACATATTTGTTGAGCAAAGTTTTTACCGTTTTTCAAGCCTAATTCAGCGGCTTTTCTCCAATCTTCGCAGGCTTTGTCTTCTTGTCGGAGCATTTCGTAAGCAATACCTCTGTTTAGGTAAGCAGCACCATATTCTTTATCTAAACTAATGGCTTTGTTGCAATCTTCCACTGCTCCTTTATAGTCTTCTAATTTATATTTTGCTGATGCTCTGTTGTTAAAAGCAAAGGCATATTTAGGGTTGAGCATAATGCATTCGTCAAAATCTTTTATTGCACCTTTAAAATCACCTTTTTCAAGTTTGGCTAATCCTCTGTTGTTGTAAGCAATGTGATAATTATCTTGCAGCAAAATGGCTTTCGAGTAGCTTTTTATTGCCAACTCATATTCTTTGTTTGCTCTGTAAGCACTGCCTAAATTGTTGTGAGCAAAACTTAATTTTCCATCAATGATAATGGCTTTTTCGTAATCTTTTATAGCACCTTTAATGTCATCTAATTTTTTCTTAGCACTTCCCCTGTCATTGAAAGCATAAGCATAATCGGGTTTGTTTCTTATGGCATTATCAAATTGTGTGATTGCTTCTTTGTATTTTTCTTCTAAAAACAACAACATTCCGCTATAATAGTAGGCTTCTGCATTTTTTGCATCAATTTCAACTGCTCTTGTAAAATCTTTGTTTGCAGCTTCCGTATTCCCTAATTCATAATAAGAACGTCCTCTCAAAAAATGAGCGTTATTAGAATCAGGATTTAGTTCTACTACTTTGTTGAAATCAACAATAGCTTCATTGTAGTTTTTTAATTGATACTTTACCGACCCTCTATTAAAGTAGGCTTTTTCGAATGATGGCAAAAGCTCAATGGCTTGATTAAAGTCCTCAACAGCACCATTTAAGTTTTTTGCTTCAATTTTTTGTACGCCCGAATTGTAAAAATCCTGTGCTTTTCCCTCTACGATAGAAGATGTGTCACCAACAACAACATCTTGAGCTAAAAGGGTGGAAGAGGTGTTGTAAATAATAAATATCCCAAAAAGAGATAAAAAAAAGATAGTATTTCTCATATTTTATTTTTTATTTAAATTAGTTTTTAAAAGTATAAAATTAATAGAACTTTACAAAATGTTTTTTAAAGTTTGGTAAAAATAATGAATAATGAAAATAGCAACAAATCAATTAAGTAGCGTAATTACGTACTTTAAAAATGAACTTAATAGTTTTTATGCTCCAAATGAAGTGCAAAGTATGCTTTTTGTTGTGTTGCATCATTATTTTAAGTTATCTAAAAGTGAAATTATTTTACAGCCAACTAAGTTGTTTTCGGAATCGGATTTGCTGCTGGTTATAAATACTGTTAAAGCACTGAAAACATATAAACCATTGGCTTATATTCTTGGCGAGTGGGAATTTTTTGGAATAACCTTAAAAGTTAATGAATATGTGCTAATTCCCAGGCCTGAAACAGAAGAATTAGTTCAATTAATTTTGCATGAAAATCCGTTGGCAACTTCTATTTTAGACATTGGAACTGGTTCTGGATGTATTGCGTTAGCTATAAAGAAAAATTTACCTCAAGCAAAAGTTGAGGCTTGGGATGTTTCTGAAAAAGCATTAGCAATTGCGAAAACCAATGCACTTGAAAATAAGTTAACTGTTAATTTTAAATGTGTTGACATACTTAATATTGATGTTGCGTTACATGAAAAATTTGATGTGATTGTAAGTAATCCGCCTTATATTCAACAAAAAGAAAAAGGATTAATGGATAAAAATGTACTCGATTTTGAACCGCATTTGGCTTTGTTTGTTGAAAATAACAATCCATTGTTGTTTTATGAAAAAATAGGTGAATTTGCTGTAAAAAATCTGAATAAAAACGGAAAAATATATTTTGAAATTAATGAAGCTTTTGGAAATGAAGTTGCAGCGTTATTGAGAAAGAATGGATTTCAACAAGTGGAAATAGGTAAAGACATCAACGGAAAAGACAGAATAGTTCAGGCTTGTTTAGGGTCTTTTTAGCTAAAAAAAATCGGCTAAACTCTAATTATAATAGCAATTATTTTTTAAATTCAAATTTCTTTCTGAA
>PCUH01000219.1:0-149 GCA_002770955.1 Flavobacteriales bacterium CG18_big_fil_WC_8_21_14_2_50_32_9
GACGACTGGAATAATCTCCTATGCTTTGAAGATACTGAAATTGCTTATCCTGATTCATTAGCTTGTTACACTGCTGTTGGAATTAATGATGCAACTATAAAGAAAAATAACATAAAGATTTACCCCAACCCTAATAATGGTGTTTTCAC
>PCUH01000219.1:177-5470 GCA_002770955.1 Flavobacteriales bacterium CG18_big_fil_WC_8_21_14_2_50_32_9
AGTGAAATTTACATTTATAACCTTTCAGGAAAACTTGTGCAACAAGTAAATACCAGCAATAATAATGTTATAGATATCAATAAACAACCTAGCGGTATTTATTTCGTTAAAGTGGTGCAACAAAATGGAGTAAATACAGTGAAAATAATTAAAAACTAGAAGATTTCTCCAAAAGTTCAGGTTATAGACTTTAATTGCAATTTTTTTCGGCAGTCCAAGTACTAATAAAAACTTCTTTTAGTGTAATATCACCCATTTTTTTTTCAAAAGTTTCTACCTTTCCAGGAATAAGGTAATAAAAACCGTACATATTTTTATAAAACCGAAGTGTTAGCAATTTACAGCTCAAACTAGCACCTCTGGCAGTCATAATCTTAACACTTGCTTCTCGTTTAGTAATAGAAACAATTTGATAGTCCGTTAAAGGCATTTTTTTTTCCGTGAGTTTCTTTTCTTCTATCATATCCAGTTCATCTTTATGCACAAAACCTATTGTTTTCTTTCCCTCTTTTAAGTATTCCATATACATCGTAATTAAAAGCGTTTCATCATTTAACTTGGGTATAAAAACAGTGTTATCTTTAAATTTATGTTGCGAAGGTAAAATTGTATCTTGAGCAAAAACAGCTGATGCACAAAAAAAGAAAAAGATTAAACTTATGGAAAAAATGAAATCCTTCATAATTGAATTAATTGAAATCAAATAATGGCTTATTTTTTAAAAACAAAAGTCTGCAATTATATTACATCTTTATTTTAATTAGCTACATTTGTCGTCTTTTTTTAGATGAATTATATATTACATTAGCTCAACAAAAATTAAACTATGAAATTTATCAAACACATTCTTATATTATCTATTGTTCTTTTAACACTCGTAACAAATCTTTATTCTCAAACAGGAACAATTAGAGGGTTTATTTACAATGAAAAAACTGGTGAATCTGAAATTGGAGCTACTGCCTTTTTAAAAGGAACAACTATGGGAGCAGCTTCAGATGTGAATGGTTTTTATTCTATCACAAAAATACCACCTGGGAACTATACATTAATGGTTACCTCGTTAGGATTCGATACGGTTGTGATAAAACTTTCTGTTAAAGCAAATGAAATTATTAATCAAAAAATTAATTTAAAAGAAGGAGCAGTAATGCTAAATGCTTTTACTATGTCGGCTGAAAAACAAGAAGCAAAAACAGAAGTTAAAATGTCTGTTGCTAAAGTAACTCCTAAAGAAATTAAATCCATACCATCTATTGGTGGAGAACCCGATTTAGCTCAATACTTACAAGTTCTTCCAGGCGTAACTTTTACAGGAGATCAAGGTGGACAATTATTTATACGAGGTGGTTCACCTGTTCAAAATAAAGTATTATTAGATGGGATGATTGTTTACAACCCTTTCCATTCCATTGGTTTATTTTCTGTTTTTGATACTGATATATTAAAAAGTGCTGATATTTATACAGGAGGTTTTAATGCCGAATATGGTGGCAGAATTTCTTCTGTTATGGATATTACCACCCGAGATGGAGATAAAAATAGATTAAGAGGGAAAGTTTCAGCAAGTTCATTCAGTTCTAAATTAACATTAGAAGGTCCTATTGCAAAACCCAAAGAAAATGGAGGAAGCACCACTTTTGTTTTATCAGCAAAACATTCTTATTTGGAACAATCTTCAAGTTTATATGAACCTTATTTCAAAGCGTTGGGTTCTGATAATACTAAAGGAATAGACACAGCTGGATTACCTTATGGTTTCACAGACTTTTATGGAAAAGTAACATTAAGTGCTAAAGAAGGAAGTAAATTAAGTTTGTTTGGATTTAACTTTAGAGACAAAGTAAACTTTCCCGGAGTTTCAGGTTTAGAATGGAACTCTACAGGGGGTGGCGGTAATTTCGTATTAATTCCTTCTTCTACAAGAACATTAATTGAAGGTGTGGTTGCTCTTTCAAGCTATTCCATAGTATTAACAGAAGCTGATAACAGCCCAAGAAAAAGTGATGTGAATGGATTTAATGTGGGTATGAATTTCACAAGTTTTGCAGGCGACAATCAATTCAAATATGGTTTTGAAGTAAATGGGTTTAAAACCAATTTTGAATTTACAAACCCAGTAGGACGCATCATTAAACAAGAAGAAAACACAACTGAATTAGCTGGATTTTTAATGTATAGATGGAATGTTGGCAAAATGGTAATTGAGCCTGGATTTAGGATTCAGCACTATGCTTCATTAAGCAACACTTCTTTTGAGCCAAGATTAGGATATAAATACAACATAACAAACAAATTACGATTTAAAACTGCTGCAGGAATGTACTCCCAAAACCTTATAAGTGCAAATTCCGACAGAGATGTTGTAAATCTATTCTCTGGATTTTTGTCTGGTCCAGACAACCTACCTACAACATTTACAGATAAAGACGGAAATACGAAAGAAATTACTCATAAGCTACAAAAAGCCAATCATTTAATTACTGGTTTTGAAGTTGATTTCACCAAAAATATTAGCTTAAATGTGGAGGGATACTACAAATGGTTTACACAACTTACCAACACCAACAGAAATCAAGTGTTTAATGAAAATGACCCTTCTGCGGCAGATAAACCAGATGTATTTAAAAAAGAATTTATTATTGAAACTGGCGATGCTTATGGAGTTGACTTCAACTTAAAATATAGTTCTTATAGATTAAATATTTGGGCAATTTATTCATTGAGTAAAGTTACTCGTTGGGACGGAATTATTGAATACGCCCCAGTTTTCGATAGAAGACACAATGTTAATTTAGTTGCAACCTATATTTTTGGAAAAGATTTGAATTGGGAATTTAGTTCACGATGGAATTTAGGTTCTGGTTTCCCTTTCACTCAAACGCAAGGTTTTTATGAAGGCGTTTCATTTAATGGAAATCAAGACTACACTACAACAAATGGAGATTTAAACCTTCAATTGGCTGGATTAAATGAAGGTAGATTACCCTATTATCACCGATTGGATTTGAATTTAAAACGAAAGTTCATGATAGGAAAAAATTCTATTTTAGAAGCAAATGTTAGTGTAACTAATGTGTACAATAGAAACAATATCTTTTTTGTAAATAGAGTAACAGCAGACGAAGTATATCAATTGCCTTTATTACCAAGCTTTGGACTTAATTTAACCTTTTAAGAATTATTCCTTTTAGTAAAGAAATTTACTAGCAAAAAAATAGTTGATTTTTATTGTAAGTTTAAAAAAAAACAATAAATTTGCAGCCCTTTAAAAATTAAAATAATATATATGTATGCAATCGTAGAAATAGCAGGGCAGCAATTTAAAGTTCAAAAAGACCAACAGATTTTTGTGCATCGTTTAGAAAACAAAGAAGGAGATAAAGTATCTTTCGACAATGTTCTTTTAATCGATAACAACGGAAAAGTTAATGTTGGCGCCCCAGCTATAACAGGTGCAAGTGTAACTGTAAAAGTACTTGAACACCTAAAAGGAGACAAAGTAACTGTTTTCAAAAAGAAAAGAAGAAAAGGATATAAAGTTAAAAACGGACACCGTCAGTATTTAACAAAAATCCAAATTGAAGCAATTGCCGAAAGTGGTGCTACAAAAAAAGTAGAAACTGCTAAAGCTGAAAAAACTGAAGATGCTCCTGCAAAAGAAGTAAAAGAAGTTAAAAAAACAGCTCCAAAAGCTGCTGCACCAAAGGCTTCAACAGAAAAAACAACAACTAAAAAAGCTGCGCCTAAAAAAGCTGCTGCTAAAGAAGATAAAGAAAAGTAACTAACTAAGTTCAATATTTGAGGTTCAATGTTAATGAACTTCGAACCTCAAATATTGAACCTAAAACTAAGAAGAAATGGCACATAAAAAAGGAGCCGGTAGCTCAAAAAATGGTAGAGAATCTCATAGTAAACGATTAGGCGTTAAAATTTTTGGTGGGCAAGCTGCTATTGCAGGAAACATCATTGTACGTCAAAGAGGAACTAAACACAATCCAGGTGAAAATGTTGGCTTAGGTAAAGATCATACCTTATTTGCTTTAACTGATGGACTTGTTTCTTTCAGAAAAAAGAAAGACAACAAATCTTATGTTTCTGTAGACCCTATTAAAGAATAAATTTTTAATTCTTTTCATACCTAAACTCCTGTATTTATATTAATAAATATAGGAGTTTTTATTTATTAGAAATAGTAATTTTGCAACAAAGAAAACATTAACATTATGCTTCAAACCACATTTATAAGAGAAAATGAAACCTTAATCATAGAACGATTAAAGAAAAGAAACTTTGATGCAACAACCATCATCCGTCAAATTATTGAGTTGGATGATAACCGAAAAAAAACACAGCAAGATTTAGATGCTCTTTTATCTGAAAGTAACCAATTAGCAAAACAAATTGGCGATTTATTTAAACAAGGAAAACAACAAGAAGCAGCCTCACTAAAAGAAAAAACAGCGTTGTTGAAAGATAAATCTACTTTTTTAAAAGAACAGCAAACAAGCATTAATGAAGATTTGTTAAAACTACTTTATCAAGTTCCAAATATTCCTAACGAAATTGTTCCAACAGGTAAAAGTGATGCTGATAATGAAATTGTTTTTGAAAATAAAAAGCAAATTACCTTAACTAGCAAGAAACTTCCGCATTGGGAATTAGCCAAAAAATACAACCTCATTGATTTTGAATTAGGTGTAAAAATTACAGGAGCAGGTTTTCCTGTTTACAGAGGTAAAGGAGCAAAATTACAACGAGCATTGATTAGTTTTTTTATTGACGAAGCCGAAAAAAGTGGTTACGAAGAAATTATGCCTCCTTTAATGGTGAATGAAGCATCGGGGTATGGAACAGGACAATTGCCTGATAAGGAAGGACAAATGTATTATATGCCAGCAGATGATTTGTATATGATACCAACTGCCGAAGTTCCTATTACCAACATTTATCGCGATGTAATTTTAAAAGAAGAAGATTTCCCCATAAAAAACGTAGGCTACACACCATGTTTTAGAAGAGAAGCCGGTTCTTATGGCAGAGATGTGAGAGGATTAAACCGCTTGCATCAATTCGATAAGGTAGAAATTGTTCAAATTCAACATCCAAGTAAATCGTATGAAACGCTAGATTTGATGGTTGAACACGTGAAAGGATTGTTGGAAAAATTAGAATTACCTTACCGAATTGCTCGTTTGTGTGGCGGTGATTTGGGTTTTACCTCTGCGTTGACTTACGATATGGAAGTATTTTCTGCCGCTCAAGAAAAATGGTTGGAAGTTAGCTCAATTTC
>PCUH01000219.1:5479-7055 GCA_002770955.1 Flavobacteriales bacterium CG18_big_fil_WC_8_21_14_2_50_32_9
AGCTTTTCAAGCCAATCGATTGAAATGTAGATTCAAAAATAAAGAAGGGAAAATAGAACTCGTGCATACACTCAATGGTAGTGCATTGGCACTACCTCGAATTTTAGCTGCTTTGCTAGAAAATAATCAAACAGAAAATGGAATAAAAATTCCTGAAGCCTTAGTTCCTTTTACTGGATTTAACCTAATAAATTAATTTATTATGCTTAAAAATATTACATTAATAACACTTGTTACTTTTTCTTCAATATGGTTATGCTCTTGCAATGAGGATTATACGAATGAAATCGGACATGTAAATGGTTTAATAAAAATACTCGATTCTTCGGAAGAAGTGCTACACGATGTAGATACTACTACACTATTTGAAATGACTATTTTTATTAAGCAATCTATTAAGAAAATTCAATCTAAAAATGATACCTTGACTAAAGAAGCTGCATTAGAAGCCGATCAGTTTGTTGGTAGGCTAAAGTCACTTTACAATTTATCAAATAATTATAAAAAATATCAAAAAGAAATAGATTTAATACGAACCCAATTAAATAATTTAAAGCAAGATTTAAACAACGGAATAATCTCTAAAGAAAAATTTCCTGCTTATTATGAAAACGAACAAGGTGCGGTAATTACTATAAATGAAAATATTAACCACGCTACAAACGGAATAAGTGAAAGGTTTAAAAAAATGAAAGAAAATAAAGCCGCTTTTGAAAAATTAATTGACGACCCAAAATCTTATATGAGTTATTATAAAAATAACAATAATGCTTCAAATTGAAATTAGTAATTTTATGCATTAACTTTTCGTTATAGGTTTATGCAAAACTATTTTTCTTCATACTTACTTTCCATTTATTTAATTGCAGCTACATTAATTCCTACCCTTTTGTCTGCTCAAAATTCTATGGGAACCGATGAGCAACTAGCCGACCAATATTATAATAACAACGAATTTGACAAAGCAGTTGTTTACTACGAAAAACTCTTTAACAAAACCAATGAGCCCATTTTTTACGACCGTTTGCTCGATTGTTTTTTGAAATTAGAAAACAGTAAAGAAGCCGAAAAACTCACCAAAAAACAAGCAAAAAGATTTCCTAATCAATTATATTATTTAGTTGATATTGGTTGGGTTTATGAAAATTCCAAAGAGAGTAACAAAGCAAAAAAAGCGTACGAAGATGCTATAAAAACAATGAACAGCAAGGGGTTTGGGCTATCCATGAATAATCAACAAGTAATTGAATTAGCCAATCGTTTTATGAAGTATAAAGCATCTGATTACGCAATTACTACGTATTTAAATGCTCGTAAAATTTTTAATGGAAGGTATAATTTTAATTTTGAATTGGCACAAGTTTATCATCAACAAAACAAAATTGAATTGATGCTAAACGAATATTTAGAAGCCCTCAACGAACAACCAGCCTACATTCAAAATATACAGAATATCTTACAAACGAATTTAGAACCTGATGATAACGGAGAAAAAAAAGAGCTGTTGAAAGCTATGTTAATAAAACAAACGCAAAAAAATCAAGAACAAGTTGTGTTTGCTGAAATGTTAATTTGG
>PCUH01000219.1:7066-13724 GCA_002770955.1 Flavobacteriales bacterium CG18_big_fil_WC_8_21_14_2_50_32_9
AGAACGAAACTTTAAAGGTGCATTAATTCAGGCAAAAGCCCTCGACAAGCGTTTTAATGAATCGGGCAAACGAATTGTAGAGCTTGCTAAATTAAGTTTAGCCAACAAAGATTATGATGCTGCTATTGCTTGCCACGAATATGTAATTGGTTTAGGAAAAAATAATTTTTATTATTTCGAAAGCAAAATAGACATCTTGGTTGTTTACAATGAAAAAATTACAAAATCAGCTACTTATACCAATGAAGACCTACTAACCTTAGAAAAAAAATACGAAACTACATTAAACGAAATTGGAAAAACTGCCAATGCTCATACGCTAATTAGAGATTTAGCCCATTTAAAAGCCTTTTACCTCAACAAACCAACAGACGCACTCGAATTACTTAATGATTTTATGGAAACACCTCGATTGGAAGCAAAAAACCAAGCGTATTTAAAACTAGAATTGGCAAATATTTATCTTTTTACTGGAGATATTTGGGAAGCCTCCCTACTCTACTCTCAGGTAGATAAAGCATTTAAACAAGATCAATTAGGTGAAACCGCTAAATTTTTTAATGCTAAAATTTCGTTCTACACAGGCGATTTTGATTGGGCAAAAGCACAATTAGACGTACTAAAAGCATCAACCTCCAAACTCATTGCCAATGATGCCATGAAACTCTCCATTACCATTACTGACAACATTGGAATTGATACCACCAAAGCACCACTGCTAATTTTTGCTCAAGCAGATTTATATGCTTACCAAAACAAAACGCAAGAAGCACTTGCTTTGCTCGATTCGTTAGAAAAAACATTTCCTTTTCATGTTATTTTAGATGATGTACTTTTTAAAAAATATGAAATTTACTACAAGCAACAAAATATTCCTAAAGCCATTACCTATTTGGAACAAATAGAAAAAAATTATGCGTACGACATTTTGATTGATGATGCTTTATATAACTTAGCGTTGATTTATGATTACGACCTAAAAAACAAAGAAAAAGCAGCTGAATATTACAAAAAAATTATGTTTGAGCATCAAGGAAGTATTTTTACGGTTGATGCACGAAAACGATACAGAGAAATTCAACAATCAAATTCGCCAACAAATACCATTTTTGAAAACAATACCAATTAGATGCGTTTAATTCATTGGTTAGAACAACATTTACTTGATTGTCCCTATAAAAAATATTTAGGTATGGATTGTATGGGCTGCGGAATGCAACGAGCATTTATTGCTCTGCTCAAAGGAAATTTAGTTGAAAGTTTTTTGCTTTATCCTCCTTTAATAACGCTAATTTTAATGTTTATTCTACTCCCGCTTCATCTTATTTTTAAATTTAAACACGGAGCAGCTTGGCTCAAATATTTGTTTATTTTTAATCTTAGCGTTGTTGTTATTAATTTTATAGTCAAACTATTATAAGAACTTACCCCATGAAAATACTTACCGCAGCACAAATACGTGAAGCAGATGCTTACACCATTAAAAACGAACCCATTTCGTCAATAAAATTAATGGATAGAGCTGCCGATGAGTTAGTAAATTGGTTGATTGTTCATATTAAAATCTTTACTCGATTTGAATATACTTTTTTCTGTGGCGTAGGAAACAATGGTGGCGATGCACTTGTTATGGCTCGTATTTTTAAAGAAAGGAAGTTTCGTGCTAAAATTTATATTGTTGAATCTTCTAAAAATTACTCACCTGAATTTGAATTTAATTTGAAAAGATTGGAAGAAGTAAATATTACGCCCATTTTTTTAACAGAAGAGAATACCAACTTTGAATTACATGAAAATACAGTAATAATTGATGCTATTTTTGGAACAGGATTATCAAAGCCAGTAACTGGTTTTGTTGCAGAAATTATTAAAAAAATTAATACCAAAGAACAAGAAATCATCTCCATTGATATACCTTCAGGTTTATATGCCGACAGTAATATCCAAAACAAATCAGAAGCAATTATAAGGGCGACACGAACATTATCGTTGCAACAACCGAAACTTGCTTTTTTTTATCCAGAAAACCATCAGTTTGTTGGTGATTTCAACATTATCGACATCCGCTTACATCCAGCATTTTTAAAAGAAGTTTCTACAAATTATTTTTATACAACCTACTCTGAAATAAGGTATTTGGTGAAAAGACGCACAAAATTTGCACACAAAGGAACTTTTGGACACGCCTTACTTATTTGTGGTAGCAAAGGCAAAATGGGAGCTGCTGTGTTGGCAGCAAAAAGCTGTATGAAAACAGGAACAGGGCTAACCACTGCGTTAATTCCAGAAATTGGATTAAATGTGCTTCAAATAGCAGTTCCAGAAGTAATGTGCATTGCAACAACAACAACAAATTACATCAATGAATTACCAACTTTATCATCCTTTAGTGCCGTAGGAATTGGACCAGGAATAGGAACTGAAAAGCAAACACAAAATGTGTTAAAACTACTTATTCAAAATAGTAAATCACCTTTAGTTATTGATGCTGATGCGTTAAACATACTTTCTGAAAACAAAACATGGTTAGCATTTTTACCTCCAAACTCTATCTTAACCCCTCATCCAAAAGAATTTGAACGATTGGTTGGCAAATGGAATAATGATGAAGAGCGATTGACCCTTCAAAAAGAATTGGCTCAAAAACATCAACTTTATGTGGTATTAAAAGGAGCAAATACAGCTATTGCTTGTCCTGACGGAAAAGTATTTTTTAATTCAACAGGAAACCCTGGCATGGCAACAGCAGGGAGTGGTGACGTGCTAACTGGTATAATTACAGGTCTTTTGGCTCAAGGTTATGAACCAAAAATCGCTGCTATTTTAGGCGTTTATTTGCATGGTTTTGCAGGAGATGAAGCACTAAAAAAAGTGGGGGAAGTTGCTCTCAATGCTACTGATATTATTGAAAACATACACTGTTTCTTTCAACAAATTGACAAACAATATAAAGATTATTTTTAAATAAAATTAACTGTAACACTAATTTTATTACATTTGTTCCCTATTAAAAATTAACTATGGATTTAAAATCAATTATTTCAATTACTGGAAAGCCAGGATTACACAAAGTCATTTCTCAAACAAAAAATGGGCTAATAGCAGAATCTATTGAAGACGGAAAAAGATTTCCTGTGTATGCTTCTGAAAAAGTAAGTGCTATAGAAGATATTAGTATTTACACAACTACCGAAGATGTTCCTTTAACAGATGTCTATGAAAAATTGTTTAAAAAAACAGAAGGTAAAGCAGCAATTGATCATAAATCTAACCCAGAAGAATTAAAAAAATTCATAAAACAAGTGGTTGATTTTGATGAAGAAAGAGTTTATAATTCTGATTTAAAAAAAATGATTCAATGGTTCAATATTCTTGTAAATGCAGGTTTATTAAAAATTGAAGTCAAAAAAGAGAAAAAAACTACAGCAAAAGCCCCGATAGCTATCGGGGGCGAAAAAGCAGCTGATAAAAAGAAAGTTGCTACCAAAACTACAGCTAAAAAATCTACTCCAACTAAAGCAGTTCCAAAACCATCGAAAGCAAAAGGTGGAGCTAAAACAGTTACTTCAGCAAAAAGAGGAGCTTAATATTTAAATTAAACATCATTTTAATCCTAACAAGTTATAAAAACCTGTTAGGATTTTTTTTTCAATGTTTTCGCAACTTGTCCTGAGTCTCGGTATGGATTCGTTGTTACATTGAAACATTTTCAAATTGACACATTGATAAATATCCTTACTTTTGCAACCTCTATGAAACGATTCTTTTTAGAAATAGCATACAACGGAACTCCTTATCACGGCTGGCAAATTCAAAAAAATGCAAACAGCGTTCAGGCAACCATTCAACAAGCATTGTCAACTGTTTTAAAAGAAGAAATAGCTATTACAGGAGCTGGAAGAACCGATACTGACGTGCATGCCAAACAACTTTTTGCCCATTTTGAAACAACACAAGAAATTGATACCGAAAAGCTAAAATTTAAACTCAACTCATTGTTGCCCGACTCCATTGCTTGTACATCTGTTTTTGAAGTAGCAATTGATATGCATGCTCGGTTTAGTGCAACATCCCGAACTTATGAGTATAAAATTTCCATGCAAAAAAACCCATTTTTAACCCAATTTGCCTATTATTTCCCCTATTATTTAGATGTTGATTTGATGAACAAAGCCGCAAATCAACTTATTCAAGAAACAGATTTTTCATGCTTTAGCAAAAGTAAAACCGATACCTTCACCAATAATTGTAACATTACCGAAGCTCATTGGAAAACAGAAAATGATATTTTAATTTTCACCATTACTGCCAATCGGTTTTTACGCAACATGGTAAGAGCTATTGTTGGGACTTTGCTTGATGTTGGGCAAAAAAAAATAACCGTTGATGCAATACCTAACATTATTGCTTCAAAAAACAGAAGTGAAGCTGGACAATCCGTTCCAGCTCACGGATTATATTTAACTAGAATTGTATATCCTTTTTAAAAAAAATTAATGATTAATCGTTAATTGTTAATCGGATATCCATTCACTAATAACCAATAACAATAACTAATAACTAATAACCAAAATGGAAAGCGTTAGCGGAAAAGCTTTTGATTATAGCCTTTTGAAAAGAATTTTGAAGTACATTACTCCCTACAAAGTAATGTTTTATTCAACAGCTTTTTTGAGCATTTTATTGGCATCAATATCTGTTGTCCGCCCAATTTTAATTCAAAAGGCAGTAAATAACAACATCGCAAACAAAGACAGTTTGGGTTTGTATGAAATAACCATTTGGTTAGTTGTTGCACTTATAATTGAAACACTTTTGCAATATGTCTTTACCTATTATGGCAATTTAATAGGTCAAAACATCATTAAAGACATACGAAATGAAGTTTTTAAACGCGTTTTAAGTTTTAAATTAAAATATTACGATCAAACTCCCATTGGGAGATTGGTTACCCGTACAGTTTCTGACATTGAAACCATTGCCGAAATGTTTTCTGATGGTATTTTGGTAATTCTAGGTGATTTACTTAAAATTTTTGCAGCAGTGCTATGTATGTTTTATATCAACTGGGACTTAGCACTCATCACACTCCTTCCTATTCCGTTACTGATGATAGGAACTTCTATTTTTAAACGAGTTATAAAAAATGCCTTTCAAGATGTTAGAAATCAGGTTTCATTGCTCAATACTTTTGTGCAAGAACACGTTACAGGAATGTCTATTGTACAAATTTTTAATCGTGAAAAAATTGAAAGTGAGCTTTTTTCCGATATAAACAAAAAGCACAGAGATGCACATATTAAAACAGTTTGGGCTTACTCCGTGTTTTTTCCGTTAGTTGAAATTTTATCTGCTCTTTCCGTTGCTCTTTTAGTTTGGTATGGATTTAAAGAAATATCATTAGAAATTGCAAGTCCTGGCGAAATTTTTTCCTTCACGTTTTTTATTCACATGCTCTACCGCCCTATCAGGCAATTGGCAGACAGATTTAACTCGTTGCAAATGGGCATGGTAAGCTCTGAGCGTGTTTTTAAGGTGCTAGACACCAACTACAACATAGCCAACGAAGGAACACAAACCATTGAAAATTTGAATGGTGATATTACCTTTAAAAATGTGTGGTTTGCCTACAACGAAGAAGATTGGGTGCTAAAAGACATTTCATTTACCATAAAAAAAGGACAAACATTGGCATTGGTTGGGGCAACAGGTGCTGGCAAATCTTCTATGATAAATTTATTAGGAAGGTATTATGAAATTAATAAAGGCGAAATTTTTATCGACAACATAAATGTTACTGATTTTGAACTTAACCACCTCCGAAAATCGATGGCGGTGGTACTACAAGATGTATTTTTGTTTTCAGATACCGTATTCAATAACATTACACTTTTTAGTGATGAAATTAGTGAAGAACGTGTGATTGAAGCCGCAAAAAAAATAGGTGCCCACGATTTTATTACAAAACTTCCGGGAGGTTATCAATACAATGTGAAAGAACGAGGAGCGTTACTTTCTGTTGGTCAGCGGCAATTAATTTCGTTTATCCGAGCCTACGTACACAATCCTCGAATTTTAATTTTAGATGAAGCCACTTCCTCTATTGACAGCGAATCGGAAGCATTGATAAAACACGCTACAGAAATTTTAACCCAAAACACAACATCCATTATTGTTGCCCACCGTTTATCCACCATACAAAATGCCGATAAAATTTTAGTAATAGACAAAGGTTGTGTGGTGGAAGAAGGCACTCACCAAGAGCTATTGAAACTCAACGGACATTACAAAAAACTCTACAACTACCAGTTTGAAGAAGTGATTTGATTTGTAAGGGATTTTTTGTATGTTTGGAGGGAAATAAACTTGATAAAAACTATATCTATCTGCCCATATTTTAAGTGATTTATAGATTGTTTAAAACTGTAATTTTTTATTTTTCGGTCTAAATAAATTGAAATTGAGTAAAATGGAAAAAAATAAATCCCAAATAATTATATATCAAACGGAAAACGGAAAAACAAAATTAGATGTTCGTATTCAGGATGAAACAGTTTGGCTTACTCAAAAACTGATGGCTGAGTTGTTTCAGACTTCGGTTCCCAATATCAATATGCACCTTAAAAACATATTTGAGGAAGGCGAATTGGAAGAAAAT
>PCUH01000219.1:13742-15532 GCA_002770955.1 Flavobacteriales bacterium CG18_big_fil_WC_8_21_14_2_50_32_9
TTAATAGTTCAACATGAAGGAAGCCGAGAAGTAAAACGAAAGCAGGTTTTTTATAATCTCGATGCTATAATATCAGTTGGTTACCGTATAAAATCGCACGTAGCCACGAAATTTAGACAATGGGCAATTACAGGACAAACTGTCGCTGAAATAATTAGTCAGAGAGCTGACAGTCCAAAAGAGAATATATAGAAATGAGAATTAAAAAATGGAAATAACTAAAAAGCTACTAATTGAATTACAAAACCGACTAAAAGTTGGTAGTAGAGCAGGTGTACATTTAAATGCTATTCCTGCACGTTCAAGATATAAATTTGACCTAACGAGACTTTCTCATATTGACAAACACCTACCTGAGAAATTTATTAATTCTTTATTATCTGAGCAACCTTTAAAATTCAAAATAAGTTGGAAAGATAATGTACCTGATTTAAATTCGCTTTTTGAAGAAGATCAAGTGCAGTTAGTAAAAATCACAAAATCTTTTGAAAACTTAATCAATCAAACAGCAGCAATAGAATCTGAAAAAGGAATCAATACCTTTGGATTTGGGTTTCCTTTACTTGTAAGACGTGACCAATCAGATAAAAAGCTTACAGTTGCTCCAATTCTTATTTGGTCATTACGAATAAAAAGAAGCAAAGAATTCAATACATGGGAAATACATAGAGATGAAGATGACCCAATCTACATCAATGAAGTTCTTATCAATCATTTGCAGAATGACTCAAAAATTGAGATCGAACAGTTGTCTTCTGATTTATTAGATGATGGCTTGATTAATAAAGACGAGCTTTTAGATATTTGCGTAAGAATTATCGAGACAATTAACAGTTCAACGCCAAATAATCTACGAGAAACATTAAATGATAAACTTGAAAATATTAAACCAATTGCAGATAAAAATCATTACGAAAAACTGCCATTAACCTCCAATAATTCATTCATTGAATTTGGTGGTTTATTTTCCATTTTTGAAGTTCAAAAGCAAAATATTATTCACGATTATGGCAATATACTTGACCTTAAAGGTGCTACAATTAATCTTGAAGATATGGAAGAGTACTCATTTCAACCAATATCATCAGTTGAGACAGATCCTTCACAACAAGGAATTTTACACTCTTTAGAAAATACACGCAACATACTAATTCAAGGGCCTCCAGGTACTGGGAAAAGTCAATCATTAACTGCAATTTTAGTTAATGCCCTAGAAAACCAAAAAAAAACAATTGTTGTTTGTGAAAAAAGAACAGCATTAGAAGTGTTGCACAATTCTTTGAATGAAAAAGGCTTAAACTATCAATGTATTTTAATCAAGGACATTATAAAAGACAGAAGAGCTGTTGTAAACTCTGTAAGAGATAGGATTGATATTTCTTCTTATCGAAGTTGCAGATACACTTATTCAAAAGAAAATCTTGATGGTATTTTATATAAAGCAAAATCACTAATTGATTCTATAAATAAAAAGCACATCAAGTTAGATACAAAATTAGTTGGAAGTAAAAACTGGATTCGTGTTGTAGGAGAATTATTGTCAGAACTTAAAGAAAATGAAGAAGAATATCATTTAGAAATTGAAAAAGGAGCTTTTAAATATAAATCAACTGAACTAAATAATTTTCTTGAAGTTATCAGAAAAGGTCAACTCTTATATGACGACTATAAGCCAAACAAGAATTATTCATTTTTAAATCCCTTAAAATTAATTGGCGATAATCCATTTGTAATTGAAGAACAATTAAAAAATGATTTTTTGGAGTACAAAATAGAATTGAAGTCTATCT
>PCUH01000245.1 GCA_002770955.1 Flavobacteriales bacterium CG18_big_fil_WC_8_21_14_2_50_32_9
ATTTATCTAGGAATATTTTGGCGAATTATTTTTTATTATTGCGTTACTTTGCAGTATTAATACTTTTATCTTTCAATAATTTCAATATAAATGCAAAAGCTATTTTTTTCTTTATTAATAGGTATAACTTCTTTTTTTCTTTCAGTAAATGGTTATGCTCAAGCAGACAAACAACAAGTTTCTATTACTTGTGTTGGATTTTATAACCTCGAAAATTTGTTTGATACGTTAGTTGATCCTGATTCAACTAAAATTTTACAAGATGAATTTACACCTAAAGGAAAAAACAGGTGGACAACAGTTAAATATAATGAGAAATTAGGTAACATGGCTCGTGTTATTTCTGAATTGGGAAAAGATGTAACTCCAGATGGAGTTGCAATTTTGGGTGTTTCAGAAGTTGAAAATCGGTTTGTATTGGAAGATTTAGTTAAACAAGAATCTATAAAAGACAGAAATTACCAAATTGTGCATTACGATTCTCCTGATAAGAGAGGAATTGATGTAGGGTTACTTTATAATCCAAATTACTTTAAAAATGTAACGAGTAAAAGTTTTACATTGAAAATTCCAGAAGATACAGCTTTTTTTACTAGAGACCAACTGCTAGTTTCGGGTGAATTGCATGGTGAAAACATATACATTATTGTTTCGCATTGGCCATCAAGAAGAGGTGGAGAGAAGAAAAGTAAGCCAAAGCGAATTGCTGCAGCTCAATTGGCTCGATCTATTGTAGATTCTTTACAAAACTACAATCCAGATGCAAAAATTTTTTTTATGGGCGATTTGAATGATGATCCTGTGGATATTAGCGTGAAAGGATATTTGAAAGCTGAAGGGAAAGAAGAATTGGCTATTGATGGAAAACTTTTTAATCCGTTTGAAGATTTTTTTAAAAAAGGAATTGGTACGCTTGGATATAATGATGCTTGGAATCTTTTCGATCAGATTATCATCTCTCCCTCATTGTTAGGTAAAGATTATACAACACTGAAATTCCACAAAGCAGTAGTATTTAATAAACCTTACCTTAAAACCTCAGAAGGAAGGTTTAAAGGTTATCCACACCGAACTTTTTCTTTTGGCGAATACATTGGAGGATATAGTGATCATTTTCCTGTATATTTGTTCTTAGTTAAAAATATAAACTAACATTCATGAAGTATTTCCTAATCATAGTTTCTTTTGTCGCTTTTTCGTTTTCTGGTTTTTCTCAAGATACTTTGAATGTGATGTTTTACAATGTACTTAATTATCCTCAAGTTAATCCAACAAAGGCAGATACATTAAAACCGATTGTAAAACTTATAAAACCAGATATTTTCATGATAACTGAGTTAACTGCTCTAAGTGGAGCAAATCTTATTTTAACAGATGCTCTTAATGTAGATGGAGTAACGCACTATCAAAGAGCCACCTATTTTAATGGACCAGATACGGATAATATGTTATATTACAACTCCAACAAGTTAGCACTAAAAAGTCAGTTTGAAATAGCTACTGTTTTAAGAAACATAAGTGAATATGTATTGTATTATAACGCTCAAACTTTATCGCCAGGAGATGATACTATTTTTATTTATTGTTATGTAGCTCATTTAAAAGCCAGTCAAGGAATTACTAATGAACAACAACGAAATCAAGAGGTTGTTACGTTTAAAAATTATTTAGATGCAAAGGCTGTTAGTTTAGAAAATGTCTTTTTTGCAGGTGATATGAATCTTTATGGAGATTTTGAACCAGCACATAATACTATTTTAAATGGTGGGCTAGTTAAACTTTTTGACCCTATAAATTTACCTGGATTGTGGCATGCAAATTCGTCTTTTTCTGCCATTCACACACAAAGCCCAAGAAATGTTCTTCTTCCTGATGGTGGTTCTAATGGTGGATTAGACGATCGTTTTGATTGGATTTTTACTAGCCAAGATGCACTTAACGGAACAAACAAGGTGAAATACATTCCAAGTACGTATAAAGCTATTGGCAATGATGGTTTGCATTTTAATAAGTCAATCACAGATGCTCCTGTAAATATTTCTGTTACTCCAAATGTGCTAAGTGCTTTGTTTTATATGTCAGACCATTTGCCTGTAGCAATGAAAGTAGAAATTGGAAACAATGTTACGGTGGGTATTGAGCAACAAGTAAATATTTCGAGTTGGAAAGGTTTTTTCGCAAACAATCAATTCAATTTTCAAAGTAAAAACCCAGAATCTTTGCTGAATGTAACTGTTTTTGATTTGGTTGGAAGAATGGTTTATACTAATAAATTTAATTCAACTAATTCGTTTATAATAAACCTCTCTAGCCTTACCAATGGGTTGTATTTTGTGTATGTAAATTCTGAAAAAACGCAAGAAACCTTTAAGATTATTAAAGAGAAGTAAAAGTGCAGTTTAAGATTAATTTAATTGGTTGAAGAATTTCCTCCGCCAAAACGTAACCCAATTTTAATGGCTAAACGTAAATCAACAGGAAGACCATTGCCAATATAAGGAACATAATCATCTTCGTTAAATTCATTTTTAGTCAAATCTTTAGTTTTATTGTTACTAACATCTATGCTATTGGTAATAAATTTTCCGACACCAAAAGTAAATTCAAAAAAGAAAAGACCAGTGGTTTTCCATTTATATCCAGTAAGTGCTCCTAATGCAAATCCAGTTGTTGATACATCTGTTTTTTCTGAAACAAGAGGGTTAGGATTATTTGGGTCTTGATAATCAAATTTATTGTCTTTAGAATTTGAGGTACGAAATCTTCCGTAGGCACCTAAATAAAAACCGTCATTTCCTTTATTTGGTGTTAAAAACATTTTATATTCAGGAATAATGTTCATTTCTGAATAGTTATCGATTTTTCCATACGCTGATTTTCCATCGTCAAATAAATTTTTTGATGCGAAATTCACATTTATCCCAACTGAATTTTGGCTATTCAAAGCATACTCATATCCTAACCCATAATTTGAAAAAGCGAACCCAAGTAAATCTGTGCTGATGTCATGTTGTGCTTTTATAAACGGACTAAAAAATAAAAGAGCAATTAAAATTAACTTGTTCATGGCTGATTATTTTAGATGTTATTACTTACCAAAGAGATTTATAAGTAATGTTTGCTTTTGGTCCTTTACCGTAAGCAACACCTATATCTCTAATTGCTTGAATTCTTTCGCTTTCTTGTTGTTGATCTTTAACGATGTATTTCCATTCTCTATCATCAATTTGTTTCACTTTTGCAGCAATTTTATTAGATAAAGCTTTAGCTTCACCAATACAAGCTGCATCGGGGTTAATTGTAGCTAAAATTGCTCCTGCTTTTTCTGCTGCTTCCATGTCTTGTGCTGCATTCCAAATACCAGTTGCTTCTGCTAATTTAAATTTACATTCTTTGTTAATTTGTTGTTGGAAAATTGGTTTAACAGCATTCATTGCTTTAACATAACACTCTTCACAAGCACTAGGAACACCAGTTAATTTAAAAATTGCTTCATCAAACTTATCCATTCCTGCTAAAGTTTGTGCTTCTTTTATTATTAAATCGCAATTATCTTTATAATATTGAATGATTTTTTGTTTCCCTTTTTCAACAAAAGCTTGAAATTCAGGATTATTTGGATTAATATTTTTCAACCCTGCCATATATGCTTTTGTTTCGTTTGTACCAACTCCTTTAACAGAAATAGTTTGACTTGAAAATACAGTACCTTCAAAACCATCTCCTATATAAAGAGTTACATCTAAATTCATTGCATGCATTGGAGGTGGACCAGGTAAAATATCTTTAGTAGCAACTGTGATGTTCGCTGAAATGATAAATCTTGTGTTAAAAGCACCTCCGCCCAAACCATTTTTTACTACTATTTGAGTTAGCTTATTTTCTAGAGAAGCTCTAGCGGCAACTGGCATATTTTCAATTTGCTGAGGCACCCATGCTGTTAGCATTATTCTATTTTCATCTTTCTTCGTATCGCCTTGAGCAAAACTTGATAAACTAACTAATACAAATGATGCTATTAGTAATAACTGACTTAATTTTTTCATTGTTTTATATTTTATTAATGATTATTTACCCCCAAGTATAATTGTAGCTCTACCCAATCCTTTCATCACCAATTTGTTTGGAATGGAATAAGGAGCATCTTTTAAAAATTTACTTAATCCTTTAGCAAAATCTCTTGCGTCAGATGCTCTTCCCGCAGCATTGTATAATGGTATTCTAACTTGTTCAAAAAGAGCCATGTTTTCAGTCATATCAGTAGTGCTGAATCTACCGCTTTGAGTGTTAGCTGCTAACCATTCTTCAATAATTGAACCCAATTCTTTTCCATCAAATTCTGTTTCTAAATCTCCATCAAAATCATCCCATTTTTGAATTTTTAAAATAACTTCTCTTCCATTAGCGAACATATCATCGAAGTGTGTTTGTAAGGAAGCAGAAAAATTATCAATGTGTGCTGTAACAGCTTCTTGAAGTAATACAGGTATTTCAGCTGTAAATGATGGAGCACCTGTGCCAACAGCAGTAGCAATTTGTTTATCTGTGTAAGAATCTAATCCTTGCAAGTTAAATGAAATGGATTTTTTTGGACCAGTAATATTGACAGTCCATGTCATTTGAATAATTATATCAGCTTTTGCTGTTTTTTTCAATGCATCTATTGGACTTTCTGATAATCCGGATCCAGATCCTTTAGATGCCATCATGTTGTCTTCTGCTGAATTAGATGATAGCGTTTTCATAGCAGACTCTAAATTCTTCAATGGAAAACCTCTTTCTGCCATCATACCATTAATAGCACTGATTACCAATAATAAATCTGAATTTTCTTGCATGGCTTTTTTATAATCTGGAATCTTAATTTTTGTTCCTTGATCATCAAATTCCATCATATATCCATTTGTGTTACACCAAACATCACTAGGAACAACCATTAATGTAGGTTTTTTTGCTTGACCAAAGCTCATTGAAATTCCTAATAACATAAGTCCACAAGCTATAAATATCTTTTTCATAATTTTTTAGTTTAATAATTTTTTGTATAAATTTTATTTTTAAAAATGTTATTTACTCATTATTTGATCTTGAATCATTCTATCTTGTAGTTTTGCTCTTTGCACACGAATAATTACACCATAGGTAACTTGATCGCCTGCTTTTTTTCTACCAGCAACAACTGAAAAATGGATATCAGAGCCATCTTCACCCGTAATAAATTCTTTATAAGGCCCTTGATCGGCAAAGAAAGCATTAAAATAGACTTCTTTTTTTTCTCTGATGTTTACATCAAACAATACTGGTTTAACATTACATTCTTGTTTACCATTTTTAATTCCTTTAAACAACACATCTCTCACTCCATTTTTCTTTGCTTGTTCTATGGCATCCTCTCTGTTTCTTCCACTTCCCCAAGCTTTTAATGTTTGAGAACCATCTCCTTCAACTCCCATGCATTCAGTTTCATACGTGTAGTTTCCTGCTCCTTTCATTTGTGTGCTTCCACAGGAATTCATTATTGTGCTTACTAATGCTAAACTGAAAACTGTACTGATTATAATTGTTAATCTTTTTTTCATGGGTTAATTTTTAGTTAAAGTACTTATGTTTGCTTTTAAAATCCAGATGATAATCCTTTAATAACTCCTGCAGCTTCTAAATCTTTTCTGAGATTGTCGGACATTACGGTAACAATAACACCAATTTTATACTCTTTACCAACTTTCATTACTTCAGGTGTTGCATCTCCAGAGGTTGAAACAAATTTCATAAATTTACCTTCATCTTCAAAAAAGTTGTCGAAAAACTCTTCTTTTTGTTGCTCTACTGCAGGATCACTTGCTAATGGTTTTTGAGCCGTACAGCCTTGTCCTCCACCAGCATATCCTTGAAAAATAATTCCATGAACTGCATTTTTCTTAGCTTGGTTGATAGCAATTGTTGCTTTTTTGGAATATGACCATACTTTAATCACTTTTGTTCCTGGTTTACCAATACCAACACATTCAATTTCATATCTCCAATTTTCTGTATCTTCATTTGCTTTCTTTTTTTTGTTTATTTGAGCATTCGATACGAATGTAAAAGCAAGAAATACTAGAGTTAATATGCTTGCTTTGTTTACTATTTTTTTCATAAGTTATAATTTTTTGTTTTTTATTATTAATCGATTTGTCTTAATAGCATTCCAGGATAATATCCTTTTCCTCCTTTAAAATGAGTAAATTCAATAGTAGTATCTATTTCAATAGGATTGCCTTGTTCATCAACAGGTGTTTCTCCTGCATTAAACATATTATTCCAAATTTTACCTTTCTCCACTTTTACAACGCCTTTTCTTTTGTATGTAACTCGTCCTTCGGCATCAAAAGATTGTTCTAATACCTCAAATTTATCACCCGCTTCTAAGCCTTCTTTTAAGCCAATTTTAGCACCAATAGGATTTACACTTACCAAGGGTGTTTTTGTTCTAAAAGGTTCGAATTTTCGTTGCAGTTTCGCATAAACAGCATCAATGGATTTTAGCGTAGCATTTTTAATTATCATATCAGAGCCTTCTTTTGCGTTTTCACCTAAACCAGATATTAATGATGATGCTTTTTGAAATCCTAATAATTTTAATTTGAAAAGAGTAGTTGTATCAAAAGCTTCTTTTTTTGCAGGATCTATTGTTGATGCATCCATCCATAAATCTTGATAAAAAACAGCCGACATTGAATCTGTCCATTCCAGTTGATATAAATAGGCTGTTGTCCAAACGGAATAACCTTGCCTGGCTTTTTCATATACTTTACTAGCTTTTTCAATGGCTATTTTTCGTAATTCTTCTATGCTAATATTTTTAGCAAGCTCTACTGAAACGTCATAAGCAGCTTTAGCTGCAACTTCATTACTTACAAATTTCGAGTAGTTAACTACTACAAATGTGTTTGGAATTAACTCTTCACCAGCATCAGCTAACATAGAAGTTCCTCTTTCTGTGCTTAACGCTTTTGCAGCATCTTGAGCTGAAGCATCGTAAGAACCTCTGTCTCCTATTAAATTCATATCAAAAGCACCTTCTTCACTTCTATTGAACCATTTAGCAACAATTTTGTTAGCAATGTTGTTTTTTTCAAGATAGTTGTTAATAATAGGACTTAAGTCTTTTTCTTTTTCTGCAGATTCTGATGAACTATTAGCATATTGTGCTAAATTAAATGATTTTTCTCCAACAGTATGATTGTTATATTTGTCAGGAAATTCAGCATCATAAAAAGTAGTTAAAATAACATCAATTTTAGGAAGTTTAGCATCTTCAATTATCATCGTATGTAAAGAACCTCTTCTGTATTTTACGATTTCTGTATGTTTATCCGTTTTTTCAATTTTATCTACATTATCTTTATCTTTTTTCTTATCTTTTTTTGATTCAGTTTTATCAACACTTTCAACAGGAGTTTCTTGTGCAACTAAGAATGAAGTTTGAAAATTTAAAAGAACAGATAGTGCTAGTACTGAACAAAAAATAGGTTGTTTCATGGTTTTTTAGTTCTTAGCCTCTTGATTTTTAATTTGCTCTAATTGTCCTGGAATTGCTTTTTGCGTTTCGTTAAGGGCTTTAGTTGCTAGATTAATAGCTTTTACAGCTTTGATAGAATCTGTTTTAGGCGTAATTGTTTTTGCTTCGGTTAAAACAGTTGAAGATTTTTCTAACAAGGCCGCAACTTCTTTTGATTGGTTTTCTAAATCAGTTTTAGTGGCAGTTAAATCACCTGCGTTATTTGCGGCATCTGATAATGTTTCAGTTATTTTTTGATTTTTTTTATACAAATTAAAAGAAGAAGTAACAAAGTCATCTGTTGCAGCATGACCAACCGCAGCAGGTTTTTCTAATGGCTTGGCTTCTTTCTCTTTTTTTTCTGTTTTCTCTGCTTTTTGAGCATACATTTCTGTAGAAACTCCCGTTATAAATAACGCAATAAATAAAATTTTTGTAATTTTTTTCATGTTTTTGTTTTTTAGTATTAATTTATAATGCACCAAATGTACAAATTAAAACAATATATGAAATATTTTATGAAAACTTTTTTTGTGTAATACAAAATGGTTTATTCTGTATAAAGAATTTGATATTAAAAACTATAATGAGCTGTTACCAAATCTCTTAAATTATAACGCGAAGCCATTACTTCACCATAAGCTCCAGCAGTTTGAATGGCAATAATATCTCCACGCACAGTTGTTGGTAATAAAAGAGCTTTAGCAAAACAATCGGACGATTCGCAAATTGGACCAACAACATCATAGCGTTCGGTTGTTTTACTTGTTGATGTCAAATTTTTAATTGAATGAGAGGCTTGATACAAGGCTGGTCGAATCAATTCAGTCATACCAGCATCCAATATCATAAAACTGGTGTTAAGTCCTTTTTTTACATAAAGTACTTTTGTTATTAGATTTCCGCATTGAGCAACAATAGATCTTCCTAACTCAAAGTGAAGGTGTTGCTGAGGTCGAAGTTGTAAAAACTGATGAAATAAACCGAAAAATGCTTCAAAATCTGGAATAGGGCTTTGTTCAGGATTTTCATAATTAACTCCCAAGCCACCACCAACATTGATGTGTTCAACAATAATTTGATGATTATAAAACCATTCTTGTATTTCGTTTACACGCAAGCACAATCCTTTAAACACATTTAAATCGGTTATTTGAGAACCAATATGAAAATGAAGACCAATTAGTTTTAAATGCGTTAATTTTTTTAGTGTTTCAATAACAGTCTCAAACTCCCAGGGATTAATTCCAAATTTATTTTCTTCTAATCCTGTGGTAATGTAATGATGTGTTTTTGCATTCACGTTTGGATTAATTCTAAGGGCTATTGTTGCGATTTTATTTTTTGCTTTTGCTAATTCATTTATCACTTCCATTTCTGGTATGGATTCGCAATTGAAACAAAAAATTTCGTTGTCTAACGCAATATTTATTTCTTCATCCGATTTTCCTACTCCTGCAAAAGCAATAGATGAAGCAGGAAAATTACATTCAATGGCTTTTTTAATTTCATTACCACTCACACAATCAGCACCAAAACCATAGGACTGAATAAGTGTTAAGATTTTATTATTTGAGTTGGCTTTTAGTGCATAATGTACGTGATAATTATATGGATTGGAAGCCTTTTTTACCACCTGCAATGTTTCTTCTAATAACGCTAAGTTATAAAAATAAAAAGGAGTTTTGATTTCCTTAAATCGTTGTATGTCTTTCGGGCTAATCATGTTTAAACAGCGTTTTGTGCAGTGTTTCCAATGCTTCTTTTTTATCAGAAGTAGTAATTAAAACAGATACATTGTGAAAACTTCCTCCATAAGAAATCATGCGAATAGGAATGTTTTCTAAGGCACTAAAAATTTTAAGTGCATATCCTTTGCTTTCGGCAATAAAATCGCCCACAATACAAATAATGGACAACTCTTTATCCACTTCAACAGTTCCGAATTTTTTTAAATCTTGTATAATTTCATTTAAAAATTTAGTGTCATCAATGGTAACAGAAACAGCTACTTCTGATGTGGTTATCATATCTATTGAAGTTTTGTATGTTTCAAAAATTTCAAACACTTTTCTTAAAAAGCCATGAGCCAACAACATTCTTCCAGATTTAATTTTTATGGCTGTGATGTTATCTTTTGCAGCAATGGCTTTTATTCCTTTGTTTTTGGTTTCGTTGCAAATAATAGTACCTAAAGCTTCTGGCTTCATGGTATTTTTTAAACGTACAGGTATGTTTGCCAATTTTGCAGGCAACACACTAGAGGGATGTAATATTTTTGCACCAAAATAAGCTAACTCAGCAGCTTCATCAAATGAAAGTCCAGCAAGTGGTTCTGTGTTTTCAACAATTCGAGGGTCGTTGTTGTGAAATCCGTCAATGTCCGTCCATATTTGAATTTCTGTAGCTTCAACAGCAGCACCGATTAATGAGGCAGAATAATCACTTCCTCCTCTTTTTAAGTTATCTATTTCTCCATACGGATTTCTGCAAATAAATCCTTGTGTAATAAATAAGTTAGATGTGTTATGAAGTGCCAATTCATGTTGTAACTGTTCTTTTATAAAAATAGTATTAGGCTCTCCATCTTCATCAATACGCATAAAATTTAATGCGGGAATTAGGATTGATTGTATGTGATTTTCCTCTAAATAAAAGTGAAACAAAGCAGTTGAAAGCATTTCGCCTTGAGCTAAAATGGCTTTTTCTTCAAACAAGGTGAACATATCTTGTGTGAAAGATTTAATATAATTGAAATGTGAGCTAATTAATTCTAATCCTTTTTCTCGAAACGCTTTTGTTTCAAATAATTCTTCAACAACCTGTTGATAATTCTTTTCTAACAATTTTATTTTCTCAATGGCTGCCTCAATATTTTTTTTATATAAATAATCGGCAATTTCAACCAAACTATTGGTTGTTCCTGTCATAGCTGAAAGAACAACCACTTTTTTTTCAGGAGTATCTATAAGTTTAGCTACTTCTTTCATTCGAGCGGCAGAACCTACTGATGTCCCTCCAAATTTTAATACTAACATACTCATTTAATTTGGCGACAATATTACAAAATTTATTTTGTAATATTTTTTAAAAAAATGTTTGAAATTTAACTTTTTGGTAGCCTGAATGTCATTTTATGAGTTGATTTAGGTTTTTGAATTAGATTTGTTTTATTGTTTATACTTTATTATAAAAACTATCTTTGTGCTTCTTAAAAAACAAAAACGTGTTTAAAAAAGCAATTTCTTATATTAGAGGCTTAATGCAAATGATAAAAATCAAGATGCAAAATGATGAAATTAAGAAGTTTACACTTGAGTCATTTCCTTTTTGGGTGGCCTCAATTTCCGCTGGTTTAATAGCGGTTTTATATTCCAATATATTTCACTGGGTGGAAGTATTGCAAAGTAAATTTGATTTTGAGAGAGCATGGTGGATTTTTATTATCGCACCTGTAGGCTTTTTTGTTTCATGGTGGTTGGTTCATCGTTTTAGCCCAAGTGCATCTGGAAGTGGAATTCCTCAACTGATGGCTGGCATACACTATTCAGGGCAGAAAAATGGATCAAAGGAAGTATTAAAATTATTGAATGTTAAGGTAATTTTCATAAAAATTTTTAGTAGTGTTGCCTTGTTGCTCGGTGGAGGAGCAATTGGACGAGAAGGACCAACCATACAAATTTCGGGAGCTATTTTTAATACAGTCTATCGGTTTGTCCCTGATTTTTGGCCAAAAATTAGCCAACGATTAATGCTCATTTCTGGAGGTGCAGCAGGATTGGCTGCGGCTTTTAACACGCCTTTAGGAGGGATTGTTTTTGCCATTGAAGAATTGGGAAAAACGCACTTAAATGCTATGCGTACGCATTTGTTTACTGCTGTGATTATTGCAGGATTAACTTCGCAGTTGTTTTTAGGCTCATACCTTTATATAGGCACTCCCACAGTGCAAGAACTGAAAGGATGGGCAATTTTTTATGTAATTCTTGCAGCTGTTTTAAGTGGTTTTTTTGGATTTGTTTTTTCTGCTCTTCTACTCCGAATTATTCGTTGGAAAAAAGTACTTACTTCAACTAGAAAAAAAGCATTATGGGCAATTTTAATGGGACTATTATTTGCAATTTTGGTCTATTTTACTGGAAATACAACTGTTGGTTCTGGAAAAACAATTATGATAGATTTGCTTTTTAATGAAAATTCAGCTTCCCAATGGCACACTTTTCCCGCTCGATTTTTAGGTTCTTTAATTTCTTATGTGAGTGGAGGTGCTGGAGGTATTTTTGCTCCATCGCTTTCTATTGGTGCTTCTTTAGGTAATACAATTGTTCTTTTACTAGATATTCCCGAATTTAAAAATTTAATTATAATTACAGCTATGATAGGTTTTATGACTGGAGTTACGCATTCTCCTTTCACATCTTTTATTTTAGTGTTAGAAATGACCAACAGACATACTAGTGTTTTTGCCATGATGTTAGCGGCAGCCATTGCAATTGGCGTTGCTAAAATTTTTGATAGAAAATCCCTATATGAACATTTATTGGAATTGTACATTTCTAAAAATCCTCCAGAAGAAGATAAAAAACAAAGTAACAGTTTAAAGAAATAACAAATGTGTAAATGTGTAAATGTGAGGATGTGTGAATTATCAATTAACAAATTTAACCTTGAACAAAAGACCTTTATTACCTTTTCAGGAGAAAAATGATTATTTTAAACAATTGCTCTTAATTTCCATTTTGTGCTTATTGGGAGTATTGCTACTTTCTTTGTTAGGAGCAGGTATTGCTTATTTTTTGTTTGATGTTGAACTAAATAACCAGTTTTCATATACTAACCTTTCGTCCGATGAAATGAATGCACTAAAAATGATTCAATTTTTTAGTGCTATGGGTTTGTTTATTTTACCTACTTTTATTTATGCCAAACTATTACATAACCAACCTTTTGTTGAGTTAGGGTTGAAAACTACAAACATCAAAAACTTTATTGTTGTTTTGTTAATAATGGTTTCTGTTGCTCCATTTTTATCCTATACAATAACCATTAATGAGGCATTAGTATTACCTGAATTTATGAGTGGGATTGAAGCATGGATGAAGCAAAGTGAAGAACAAGCCATGCAACTTACTACTACATTTTTAACCATGAATTCAGTTGTTGAATTTATTTTTGTTTTCATTATTGTTGCTTTACTTCCTGCTTTTGGCGAGGAACTTTTGTTTCGAGGTGTATTGCAAAAATTATTGGTGCGTTGGATAGGTAAACCGCATTTGGCAATTTGGCTAACGGCTATCATATTTAGTGCGTTGCACATGCAGTTTTTTGGATTTTTACCAAGAATGTTGTTAGGTGTTTTGTTTGGCTATCTGTTTTTTTGGTCAAAATCCTTATGGCTGCCAATTTTTGCTCATTTGCTTAACAATGGAAGTGTAGTTGTTGTAGGTTATTTATATCCAGAAACGATAAAACAATCAGAAATAGTAACCTTTACCGATGATGCTCTAACTAAAATTAGCCTTGCTATTTTAAGTTTAGTAATTACAATAGGATTACTTTTTTATTTAAAAAAACAGTACACCTCGACACCCCAATAAAATGTACGCTTATCACAACGTATTGTTAATTAAAAATTTCAACACAACTATTTTTAGTTTAAATCTCAATTATTTTTGAGGTGGGTTCTATAAATTAGCCGATTGTTATTTTTGGAATTATTTTGTGTAGATTCTTCTTAAATTTTTTTATCAATTAGTTCACTATTTGATAAAAATTAAGGAAAAAGATGCCGAAATAAAACAAAAAGAACATCGGAAAAATTAAATATAACACTAATTTATAGAACCCACCTCGAAATACATTTGCTCTTATTGCGTTAGAAAGTTATGCGTTGGTTAAAAAGAATCAGTATTGTGTTTGCAATTCTCCTAGTTTTAATAGGTGGATTAGGGATTTTTTTCACCAATTTTTATGAAGATGAGGTGAAAAACTTCATTATCACAAAAATTAATGAAGAAATTGCTGTTCCTGTTAATGTTGAAAAGGTTACTTTTTCTGTGTTTAAGAAATTTCCTTATGCTTCGTTGGAGTTTAACAATGTTATTTTGAAGCCAACAAACAGTAAACAAGATTTAGCTTCCATTCACTCCGTTTTTCTTCAATTTAATATTATTGATGTTATTAATAAAAACTTTGTCATCAAAAAAATTGCTGTTGAGAATGGTTCATTAACCTTGCTTGTTGATAAATTGGGCAAAGATAATTTTCACATCTTAAAATCTTCGGAAAACAAAAATAAGAACGATAATGTGTTTAAATTGAAACACGTGCAATTTAAAAATATCGATTTTTATTACTTAAATGAATACAAAAACATAGACGTTTCTTTTAGTCTTAAAAAACTAAATCTATCTGGAAATTTCAGCTCCGATTCCTTTTCATTAACAACGGAAGCGTCTGGTTTTCTTCAGCAATTTAATAGTTCTGAACAGTTTATGTTGAAGAATAAAAAAATTGCCTTCAAAACGGAATTGGATGTAAATCAAAAAACAAAAGTTTATAAAATCACAACAGGCAGTATATCCATAGAAGCACTTTTGTTTAACCTCTCAGGAGAATTAACTGCTAAGGATGATTTTTTGAAAGTTAACTTATTATCAAAAGGAAATGACTTGCCTTTCAATGATTTGTTTTCCTTACTTCCTTCTAAACAGAAAGCATCTTTAAATGATTACGCTGCTGATGGAAAAATAAGTTATAACACCACTATTATTGGAGAATTATCTTCAACAAAAACACCAATAATTATTGCTGATTTTGAAGTTAAAAATGCAGCCATCACAGAAAAAAATTCGGGGTATAAATTGAGTAACATAACCCTCAAAGGAAATTATACCAATGGAGAAAAAACATCAGCAAACTCTTCTAAATTAAGTTTAATTGATGTGCATGCCGATTTTGGTGCAGGACATATTTCAGGAAATTATGTGTTAACTAATTTTGAAAAACCGTATATTGAAATTCAGTCCGAAGCCAATGTAGATATAGCCATGGCAAAAAGTTTTTTTAAATTAGATTCTTTGGAAATTGCTTCGGGAAATGTATTGTTACAGCTCAACTACAATGGATATGTGCAAAATATTCAACATATAAAAGCCAGCGAACTTCAGCAGCTCAATGCACAAGGAACAGCACAATTAAATCAGGTACACCTTAAAATGAAGAATAATTCTTCTCATTTAAAAAATGCCAATGGATACTTTAAATTTAATAACAATGAAATAAAAATAGATTCGCTGACTACTTCTATTAATAATTCTCCTGTTTATCTGAAAGGAAAATTCACTAATTTGTTGGCTTATTTATTTTTGGAAGATGAATGGTTGGATGTAAACGCCACATTTATTTCGTCAAAATTTGCATTAGAAGATTTTTTGATGACCAAAACTTCTTCCAAGCAAGATTCCATTTATGAAATTAGTCTTCCTCAACGGGTTTCCTTTACGTTAAATGCCAAAATAGATACTTTTTCGTTTAGGCGATTTAAGGCATCTCATTGTAAGGGAATTATTTCTTTAGAAGATAACGTACTTTCTGCAACCGATGTGTGGTTCAATACTATGGGAGGATTGGTAAAAGGGAACATTGCATTGGACAATGGTAACCCTTCAGAGCTTTTAATTACAAGTAGTGCATTTTTAACCGATATCAATGTTACAGAATTGTTTTATCAGTTTGAAAACTTTGGACAAACAGCTATAGACGCTAATAATTTGAAAGGAACAACCAACACCACTGTTAGCTTTGCTTCGGTATGGGATAGGCAATTAAAAATTAAGAAAGATAAAATATACGTTTCTGCATTGGTTTTTATTTCGAACGGACAATTAATAAATTATCAACCAGTGTTGGCATTGAGTAAATTTATTGCAGTGGAAGAATTAAAACATATCAAATTTAGTGAGCTTACTACTCAAATTGAAATAATAAACGAAACAATTTCACTATCAAAAACCGAGATTCATTCTTCAGCATTAGACTTGACTATTGCAGGAAAACATACATTTAAAAACGAAATTGACTATCGATTTAAAGTAATGTTGAATGACATTCTTTGGAAAAAAGCAAAAACTAAAAATAAAAATGAAGAGTTTGGTTATGTGGAAGATGATGGTTTGGGAAAAACTGCTTTGTTTTTAAAAATGATAGGAACAACTCAAAATTATAAAGTTTCCTATGATACCGAAGGACTAAAAACCAACTGGAAAGAAAGTGTTAAAGAA
>PCUH01000026.1:0-3456 GCA_002770955.1 Flavobacteriales bacterium CG18_big_fil_WC_8_21_14_2_50_32_9
TGCCAATGAAGGAATGTTGCAAAATCATGTAGTAGATGTTCCTGAACTGGCTTGGGATATAATAGATTTAGCAACTTCTCCAACAACTATTATTTATCCAAAAGGAAAAAATTTAGCGAAAAACGTACTTGCCGATGATGGAAGCATTGCTATTCGTATGATTAAAAATGATTTTTGTTCTCAAATGTTACAGAAATTCCGAAAACCAATTGTTTCTACTTCGGCTAATATTAGTGAAGCACCTACTCCACTTTCTTTTTCATCCATTCCAACAGCTTTTAAAAATAGTGTTGATTATGTTGTAAATCCTCAGTTTGATAAAGGAACACACAAACCTTCTGCTTTACTTAAAATTGGTATGGGTGGTGAAATTGAAGTAATTAGAAAATAAGTTACGTTTTTATATTTTTATCAAAAAAAGTTATAAATTGCATCTTATTTCATCAATTATAATTTTATAAATGGATAATAATCAGCAAATAATAAATAAGTTAATCGAAAAACTTGAACTACTTTTCAAGAAACACGAACAACTATCTCAAGAAATTCATACTTTAAATGAAGAAATTAATTCGCTAAAAAACGATGGATTTTCAAGTGAAATAATTGATGAAAAAATTATTCAGCCAACTCCAGAAATTGAAATTCCAGCTGTTCCACTTCCTGAAAAAGAAAAAGATACTGAATTTCAAGATTATTTAGCAACAACACAAGCTCAGATAAAAACAGCTCCAAAAACACCACAAAAATCAAACATCGAAAAATTTATTGGTGAAAACCTTATCAATAAAATTGGTATTGTGATTACTGTAATTGGCGTTGCTATTGGTGCTAAATATTCCATAGAAAATGAATTAATTAGCCCATTAACAAGAATTATTTTAGGCTATCTAACTGGTATTGCTTTAATGGTTGTTGGTATTAAACTTAAAAAAAACTTTACCAATTATAGTGCTGTTTTGGTGAGTGGTGCTATTGCCATTATGTACTTTATCACCTTTGCTGCTTATAGTTTTTACGGATTGTTTCCTCAACTACTCACTTTTGCATTAATGGTTGTATTTACCATTTTTGCAGTTATTGCCGCCCTCAATTACAACCAACAAGTAATTGCTCATATTGGGTTGGTTGGAGCTTATGCTGTTCCATTTCTATTGAGTGATGGTTCAGGAAAAGTGCTTATTCTTTTTTCTTACATGGCCATTATCAATATAGGAATTCTTATCATTTCGTTTAAAAAATATTGGAAATCTATTTTTTATTCGTCCTTCAGTTTTACCTGGCTTATTTTTCTTTCATGGTATGGTTTAAAATATGAATTAACTCAGCATTTTCAAATTGCTTTATGGTTTTCTGTATTGTTTTTTGTGATTTTTTACGTTACATTTTTGGCGTTCAAACTCATTAAAAAAGAAAAATTTTTAGGGTTTGATATTGTTATGTTGCTTGCCAATTCATTTGTTTTTTATGGAGTAGGTTATTCTATTTTTGATGGATATCCTTCGGGGATTTCATTTTTAGGTGCATTTACGTTAATCAATGCCATTATCCATTTTTCGGTAAGCACCTTACTTTACAAGTTAAAATTAGCCGATAAAAATTTGTTTTATCTCATCTTAGGGTTGGTACTTACTTTCATTACTATAGCCATTCCTGTTCAGTTAGATGGAAATTGGGTAACCATGATTTGGTCGGCTGAAACATTACTTCTATTTTGGATAGGAAGAACCAAAAATGTTCCTATTTATGAAAAATTATCCTTTCCACTTATTGCTCTTGCTTTTTTTAGTTTAGTTCACGATTGGGATTTTTATAGAATTTATTATTATTCTGAAAAAAATATAACACCTATTTTTAACATTGCTTTTTTAACCACATGCTTATTTATTATTTCATTGGTTTTAATCAATCTCATTGACAAAAAAAACAAATTAACAAACGAAAATACTTTTTTATTAAAATTGAGTAACCCTGTTTTAATCGCCTCAAAAGCCATTTTATTGTTCACGTTGTATTATGTGTTTGTGCTAGAAATTAAAGCCTATTGGGAGCAACCTTACATTAGCTCCATATCTTTATTTGAAAAAATTAAAGACTCTCCTTTCTATGCCAATTTTAATTTTAACTATTTTAAAACCATTTGGATAATCAACTTCTCTTTACTTTTTGCTTTTCTTCTCACCATTATAAATACGTATAAACTTAAAAATAAAATCATAGGAATCACTTCATTAATCCTTAGTGGACTAACTTTAATCGCTTTTATTTTTTCGGGTTTATATTATTTTGGAGAATTAAGAGAAAGTTATTTATCACAAGAATTGGCTGCCTATTATGAAATTGGAAAAAGTCATATTTTAATACGATATATTTCGTTTTTTCTACTTGTCCTTTTATTTATAGCAATTTACAAACAGATTAAACAAGCTTTTGCCAATAAAAAATTATACCTCATTTATGGTTTAACACTCCATTTTACAATTATTTGTGTACTTAGTAATGAGTTCATTCATTGGATGGAATTGATGCACTCCACACAATCTTATAAACTAGGATTGAGTATTTTATGGGGCGTTTATGCTTTATTCTTAATCATTTTAGGAATTTGGAAACACAAGCAATATTTGCGAATTGCAGCGATTGTTTTATTTAGTATAACACTAATAAAATTGTTTTTCTACGACATTTCCAACCTCAACACGATAGCCAAAACCATTGTTTTTGTTTCGTTAGGAGTGTTGCTGCTTATCATATCCTTTTTATATACAAAATACAAATCTATAATTTCGCCCGATGATAAAAACTAGCTTTTTACCGCTGCTTATACTCTTATTTTTAGGAAGTAAAGTAACTGCTCAATATAGTAATTACAACCATAAAGCACCTGTTGAAGGGATTGAAAATCAGTGGCATCAACTTATTTTACCTAACGAACTGTATGCACACATAAAACCTGATTATGCTGACATTAGAATAATTGGAATTACCGAAAAAAACGATACCATTGAAGCTCCCTATTTATTGGAGTTAAATAAAAATATCACCACCTTATCGAAAATTGAGTTTAACCAAATTAACACCGTAAAAAACGACAAAGGAAATTACTTTACGTTTGAAATACCAACTCAAAAAACGATTAATCAAATTTTCTTAAATTTTAAATCTAAAAACTATGACCGAAAAATAACATTAGAAGGTAGCAACAATCAAAACGAATGGTTTACTATTTTAGCTGACTATAGAATTGTATCTATCCAAAATGAATTTACCAACTACCAATTCTGTACGCTAAAATTTCCATCAACCAACTTTACGTATTACCGATTATTTGTACCTATTGAGCAAAATATGGAGCTTCTATCTGCATCACTTATGGAAGAAGTTGTTGTGAAAGGAAAAAGTGTTGAATTTAATTTTGTTGAATCACTTACAGAAAATAAAAAAGAAAAAACTACG
>PCUH01000026.1:3481-6920 GCA_002770955.1 Flavobacteriales bacterium CG18_big_fil_WC_8_21_14_2_50_32_9
AGTGTTAAAACCGAGAAAGGATGGAAATACAATTATGAAATAGTGTTTATCGGAACATTAAGCTCTCTCGAAAACAATCAATTTAATTTTAAAAGTACTATTGCAAAGCAATTTAAACTATCCATAACCAACAACGATAATACGCCTTTAACTATTGGAAATGTCCGAGTTGAAGGCTATACACACACTTTAACAGCAAGATTTACCGAGCCAGCAAACTACTTTTTACTTTATGGAAATGCTTCTGCTCAACATCCTTCCTACGACCTCAACTATTTTAAAGAAAACATTCCAACAACTCTTTCTTTATTAACTTTAGGAGAAACAACGGTTGTTCAAAAAGACAACAAACCCACCTCTGCACTATTTGAAAACCAAGCTTTTTTATGGGGAATCATGGGAATAGTCATTTTAATTTTAGGATGGTTTTCATTAAAAATGTTGCATGGAATGAAGCAAGAATAATTCTAAACCTACACTCTTCTTAAACATCAATTGTTGAAAACCTACTATTTTAGGGGTATTTTGGCTTAGTTTTAGCTCTATTTTTGTAACTAATCCTTAGCAAAATTTTATGAAATACTTAATTGGTTTAATTCTACTGTTTTTTCTAACCTCAAGTGTTTTAATTTCTTCGCATAAAAATCAATCACAAAAAATAATTACCGACCCCGAATTCGTTTCTTCCAATTCCCCTTGGGCTGATTCACTTATACAAACACTTTCGTTAGATGAAAAAATTGGTCAACTATTAATGATTGCAGCCTATTCAAACAGAGATGCTAAACATATTTCTGAAATTGATAGTTTAGTTAGTAAATATCATATTGGAGGTTTAATTTTTATGCAAGGAGGTCCAATTCGTCAGGCTCAACTTTACAACCGTTACCAAAAATTAGCAACTATTCCTTTACTTATTTCCATTGATGGCGAATGGGGTTTGGCAATGCGGTTAGATAGCACCATTAAATACCCTTGGCAAATGACTTTAGGAGCCATTCAAGATAATCAATTGATTTTTCAAATGGGTGTTGACATTGCAGAACAATGCAAACGATTAGGAATACAAGTGAATTTCGCTCCAGTTGTTGATGTCAATGTGAATCCAAAAAACCCCATTATCAATGCACGTTCTTTTGGTGAAAACAAAAAAAATGTGGCTAAAAAAGGAATTGCCTACATGAAAGGTTTGCAATCCTTAAATGTGCTTGCTAATGCCAAACATTTTCCTGGTCATGGTGATACAGATAAAGATTCGCACAAAGCATTGCCTATCGTTAATCATACAAAAGAGCGATTAGACTCTATTGAACTCTATCCTTTTAAAGAATTAATAAACAATGGATTAACAAGTATGATGGTGGCTCATTTGTTTATTCCTGCTTACGATACAACTAAAAACACCGCTACTACACTATCTAAAAATGTAGTTACTTACCTGCTCAAAGATTCATTAAAATTTGAAGGTTTGGTCTTTACCGATGCACTCAACATGAAAGGAGTAAGTTCATTTAATAAACCAGGTTATGTTGATGTTAAAGCTCTTTTGGCTGGAAATGACGTATTATTGTTTTCCGAAAATGTACCAACTGCCATTACCGAAATTAAAAAAGCTGTTGAAAATGGAGAGCTTTCGGAAGAAGAAATTACTGCCCGTTGCTTAAAAATCTTAAAAGCTAAAGAATGGGCTGGATTGAACAAATCGAAACAAGTAAAAACGACTAACCTTTACCGTGATTTGAATCAAAAGAAATATCATCTACTCAATAAAAAACTTTTTGAAAAAGCATTGACTGTTCTCAAAAATGATAGTTCTATTTTACCATTACAACGCTTAGAAACATTGAAAATAGCATCATTAAGCATCGGAAACGAAGGCGAAAATTACTTTCAAAAAACATTGGATTTATACTCTGATATAACTCATTTTTCAGTTTTAGATTTAACTACAATTAATACTGATTCATTGCAAAAACAATTAACGCCTTTTAATACCATTCTTGTTTCCATACATAAATCAGATATAAACCCATGGAAAAGATATTCCATTGATGCTGCCACCAAAAACATAATTGCTCAATTAAACAAAACAAGCAATGTTATTTTAACTGTTTTTGCAAACCCTTATAGTTTGATAAATTTTGATGCTGCCAAAAAATCAAAAGGATTAGTAATGGCATATCAAAGCAATAACTACACGCAAGAAGCTGCTGCTCAATTGATTTTTGGTGCTATTGGTGCCAACGGAAAATTACCTGTAAGTATTTCCAAAAAACTCCCCGAAGGAACTGGAATTATTGTTCAACCCAATGGAAGATTGCAATACCGTGAACCAGAAGAAGCAGGTCTGTTTGAGCAAGATTTGTATCGCATTGATTCCATTGCCTTGTTTGGTATCAAAGAAAAAGCCTACCCAGGTTGTCAGGTTTTTGTTGCCAAAGATGGAAAAGTAATTTATAATAAATCTTTTGGGCATCATACATACGATAGCACAATTCAAGTTACAAACAACTCTATTTATGACATTGCTTCGGTTACTAAAATAGTTTCTCCATTGTTGGCAGTAATGCAATTACAGGACGAAGAAAAATTTAGTTTAGACAAAAACCTAGGCGACTATCTATATGAATTAATTCCAGATACTTCTCCTTATTTTTCACTCAACTTACGAGAAATTTTAGCCCATCAATCGGGTTTACAAGCTTGGGTGCCTTTTTATGTCAAAACCATGCGCAAGGGAGTGTTAGACCCTGTTATTTATCATAAAGATTCTTCCACCTATTATCCTTATCGAGTGGCTAATAATATCTACATCAACAAGGAATATCCTGATATTATTTTTCAACGCATATTGAGAGGTCCTATCAAAGCAAAAGAATACAAATACAGCGATTTAGGTTATTATTTTTTGATGAAAGTAGCTGAAATTCAAAGTGGAAAGCCACTTAATGAATATGTTGAAAATGTGTATGCCCAATTAGGAATGAACAACGCTGGTTATTTGCCTCGAAATCGATTTTCGTTAGATAGAATCCCACCAACAGAAAATGATACAGTTTTCAGAAAGCAGCTCATACATGGCGATGTACACGACCCAGGTTCTGCCATGATGGGAGGTGTTGGTGGTCATGCTGGCGTGTTTTCAAATGCCAATGACTTGGGAAAAATTATGCAAATGTACTTGAACAAAGGAACGTATGGAGGCGAACAATACATTAAAGACACTACCTTAAATGAATTTATTAAATGTCAGTTTTGTGAAGATAGCTTAGGAAACAGAAGAGCTGCTGGTTTTGACAAACCTATAATGACAGGTGGGGGACCAACCTGCAATTGTGTTTCTTACCTCAGCTTTGGACATTCGGGTTTTACAGGTACATTGGTTTGGGCTGATCCTGCTGAAAATATAGTATATGTGTTTCTTTCCAATCGAGTACAC
>PCUH01000023.1:0-1050 GCA_002770955.1 Flavobacteriales bacterium CG18_big_fil_WC_8_21_14_2_50_32_9
TTCAAGGCAATATTATCTAATACTTCAATGGTGTGGTAAAAGTTATCTTTATGTCCTTTACCGTTTATTATTTCTATACCTTTTAAGTTATCCATTTCTGGAAAAATTAAAGCCAACAAACCTGTATCAAAGAGTAGTTTAAACCCAATTGAAGGTTGTTTTGCCGTAATAATTTTATTGAGCTCGTCAATAATACGTTCTTGCGAAACAATGGATATTCGTTCTTTGTTGCTTGAAATAGAAGTTAGTGATGTTTTCTCTATTTTAAAATTAAGTTGGGTTGAAAAACGTATGGCACGCATCATTCTCAACGGATCGTCAGAATAGGTTATATCTGGATTTAAAGGTGTTTTTAGTACTTTCTTTTGTAAATCACCAATACCATTAAAAGGATCTATTAATGCACTAAAATTATCATTTTGAAGACTCAATGCCATTGCATTTATTGTAAAATCTCTTCGGTTTTGATCATCTTCTAATGTTCCATCTTCTACTATTGGTTTTCGAGAACCTCTTTGATAGGATTCTTTTCTTGCTCCAACAAATTCAACTTCATATCCATTGAAATTGAGCATAGCTGTTCCAAAATTTTTAAACACCGTTACTTTTATGTTGTTGCCAATTTGTTTAGCCACTTCTTCGGCAAGAGCAATTCCAGAACCATTGCACACAATATCAATATCTTTGCAAGGTCGGTTTAGAAAAAAATCACGAACAAAACCTCCAATAACATAACTTTCAACATTTAATGCGTTTGATGCTTCACTTATATATTGAAATATAGGCTGTTGCAATAATTCTCGTATTGCTTCTTCTCTATGTATGGTTATTTCTTTATTCATTGCTATTTTCTTTTGTTACTATTCAGCTGATGTAAATATACTCAAATCACTTAGCTTTCCGAATTTTTGACTTACTCTTTTTGCCGTTATCTGCGTTAAAATTTTAAACCGTAGCTACGGCTATACTTGAAAATTTTGCCTTGATACCAACAAAAATAGTTTACTCAAATTACCCGAAAAGCTAAGTGATTTGAGTATAGAACTGAGT
>PCUH01000023.1:1096-4378 GCA_002770955.1 Flavobacteriales bacterium CG18_big_fil_WC_8_21_14_2_50_32_9
ATCAACAGTGGCATCAATAATATTCAACGCATAAAAAACTCCTGCTAAAATAACAGATAAATCTCTGTTTCGTTGATAATAATTGACGTTAGATTCTAGGTTTTGGACAGACATAATCCCTTGATAATCATCAATTGTGTTGGGGTCGTCATCTAATCTTATTTTTAATGCATTTCTATATTTCGAATAAAATTTATCATTCTCTTTTGCAAAATAAACAGAAACACCTATTGCACCATATACTACAGGTATTTTCCAATATTTTTTATTATAAGCTTGACCCAATCCAGGAACTATAGCACTCATAAGAGCTGCTTTTCCTGGAGAATGAGGTTTCTCTTTTAATACAAAAATGGTATCCGTTTGAATTATTTTTGTTGTGTCTTGCGAAAAAACAGAATGCGTTGAAAATATGCATACAGAAACAGCTATAAGAAAGCTGAAGTTAAAAACACGGTATAAAAAAAAATCAACCATTTTTAGCTTGTTAGGATTGCAAAGGTACTGCTAAAACCCTAATAATTCAGTAATTCTATCTAATTCCGCTTCATCTTTGAAAGCGATAACCAATTTGCCTTTGCCTCTGTTATTTTTTTCGATGGAAACTTCCGATTTTAAAAATGTGGACAAATCTTCCTGAATTTTTAAATCAGAAAAAGATAAATTTTTTGGTGCTTTAACTGCTTTCTCTTTGGTTGAATTTTCTTCTTTTTTATCTTTTGCTATTTCTTCCACCTGACGAACAGAAAGTCCTTCAGCAATAATCCGCTTTGCTATTTTTACTTGTAGTTTTTCGTCCGAAATATTAATCAAAGCACGAGCATGCCCCATAGAAAGTTCTTTTGTTCTAATTGCTAACTGTATTTCAACTGGAAGTTTAAGTAATCGGAGGTAATTGGCTACTGTTGAGCGTTTTTTACTTACTTTTTCACTTAATTGCTCTTGCGTTAAATTACATTCTTCAATCAATTTTTGGTAGCTAAAAGCAACTTCTATGGCATCTAAATCTTGCCGTTGAATATTTTCTACCAACGCCATTTCCAACATTTCTTGATCGTTGGCAATACGAATGAAAGCGGGAATTTCAGTTAGCCCTGCAATTTGAGATGCTCTAAACCTTCGTTCACCAGATATTAATTGAAATTTATCGTATCCCAACTTACGCACAGTAACAGGCTGAATAATTCCATATTCTTTAATAGATTCAGATAATTCTAACAATGCTTCTTTCTCAAACTGTGTTCGAGGTTGAAAAGGATTTGCTTCTATATTTTTAATTAAAACAGTAGAAACAGAACCTACTATTTGTTGATTTCCATCAGATTCTAATCTTGATTTAGAGGTAATGTCTGTATCTGAATTTTGAAGCAATGCTCCCAATCCTCTTCCTAATGCTGGCTTCTTACTCATCTTCTAATGCTATAATTTTTTCTTCCTTGCTCATTTTAGTCATACTATTTTTCTGAAGCACTTCTCGTGCTAAATTCAAATAGTTTATTGCTCCTTTGCTACTTGCATCGTGCATAATTATTGTTTTCCCATGGCTTGGTGCTTCACCTAAGGTTGTATTTCTTTGTATAATTGTATCAAACATCATGGTTTGAAAATGTGTTTTTACTTCTTCCACCACTTGGTTGGAAAGACGCAAACGAACATCATACATGGTTAATAAAAGACCTTCAATATCTAAATCTGGATTTAAACGAGCTTGAACAATTTTTATGGTATTTAATAATTTCCCCAAGCCTTCCAACGCAAAATATTCGCATTGAATTGGTATAATAACAGAATCGGCAGCGGTAAGAGAGTTTATTGTTATTAACCCTAAAGATGGAGAACAATCAATAATAATGAAATCATAATTATCTTTTATTTTCAACAATGAGTTTTTCATCATTTTCTCTCTATTAGGCATATTAATCAACTCAATTTCTGCACCAACCAAATCAATGTGTGCAGGTAATATATCTAAATTTGGTGAATCGGTATGTAAAATAGCATCTAAAGGCTCTATTTCGTTAATTATACACTCATAAATGCTGTTTTTTATGTTTCGAGGGTCAAAACCCACTCCTGAAGTTGAGTTGGCCTGAGGGTCAGCATCTACCAAAAGAACTTTGTATTCCAACACGCCTAAACCTGCGGCTAAATTAATAGCTGTTGTAGTTTTTCCTACTCCACCTTTTTGATTTGATATTGCTATTATTTTTCCCATATATTTTAAAATTATAGATTATAGATTCTTGACTTTACTTTATTATACTTCGTGCCTCAGTTTATAAAATTTCGTTCAGAATGACACTATTAATCAAATTATTACATTGTTACATTGCTACATTAACATCTTCTCACCTATATTCAACAAAATTAATTCTTTTCCTTTTGCCTTAAACTTTTCTATTGCTTCTTTGTGCTTAATTTCTATATATCCAAAGGTATCGTAATGAACACCTATAACTTTATTACAATTAATAAATTCTGCAGCAATAATTGCATCATCAATTCCCATGGTAAAATTATCGCCAATGGGCAACACTGCAAAATCAAGTTTTTCAGAATTTCCTATCAGCTTCATATCCATTGTTAAGGCTGTATCTCCCGAATAATAAAATGAATTTTCCTCATTTTTAATCAAAAAACCACCTGGATTTCCTCCATAAGAGCCATCGGGCAACATACTTGAGTGAATAGCATTTGTATATTTTACCATGCCAAAATCAAATTTCCAACTTCCGCCAATGTTCATTGGATGTGTATTTTCTACCCCTTTTTGTTGATACCAAGTTACAATTTCAAAATTAGAAACAAGCGTTGCATTTGTCTTTTTCGCTATGGTTTCGGCATCGGCAAGATGATCTTCGTGTCCGTGCGAAATTAAAATGTAATCAGGAGTTAATTTGTTTACATCAACGCTTTTAGCTTTAGGATTAGGCGAAATAAAAGGATCAAACAAAATGGTTTTTCCTTTTGTTTTTATTGAAAAACAAGCATGACCGTAAAAAGTAATTTCCATACTACAAATAAAATTAAAAGTAGGGTTAATCTTATACTTTAAGATGTTTATTTACCAACTATTTTTAAACAAAAGTTTGTTAACTTGGAAATATAGTAGTGTAAAAAAAATTTTGTAATGAAAAAGATTTAGTAAATTTATGCTTGATTTAAAAATAACAGAAACCACAAGCGGGACCCCTAACTGTCCGTAGTTTGAAGCGTTAGCAAAGAGCGTTGGCAACTACGGACTTATAACTAAAAACCAACAATAATTATTACTTTTGATGT
>PCUH01000017.1:0-258 GCA_002770955.1 Flavobacteriales bacterium CG18_big_fil_WC_8_21_14_2_50_32_9
CTCGAACCGCATGTTTAGTTCTTTTGCAGCATTATCCCCGACCTCTTCCTTGAGGAGAACAAGTCTTTCTTCAGAAGAAATACGCTTCGAGAATATATCTCTGACTTTTCCGATTAGTTCTGGTGGTACGCAGTAATTCATATTATTTACATTTTATAATCTTGACAAATTCTTCAGTTCTGTCTGCTAGTTCTTTTTTTAATGTCTTTAAGAAAGAGGCCTCTTCTGCTCTTGCGTTTCTTGCCGCCTCTTTCGCCG
>PCUH01000017.1:342-718 GCA_002770955.1 Flavobacteriales bacterium CG18_big_fil_WC_8_21_14_2_50_32_9
CACCAAATAAACTCTGTCCAGCGATAGAAAAAGTATCTTCTTGTGCAAGTCTAGCAGATAGTTCAGCATCCCCGATATCATCTGCGTGGTTTTCCATCCAAGAAAGTGCCCACGACTTATTTATACGAGGGTCTGTAACCCTGCCAGTTGCAATATCTTCAGCTGCCTTAGCATCCATACTGAGTGTTTCCTTAAAGACTTTATATGATTCCTCAACTGTCTTTGGGTCAAATACTTCACCACTTGTTTTTTGGACGCTATCAATAGCCCTACTTGATTCTGCCTCAGAAATATTCTGGGTTTGCCTAGAAGCAACTACGGGGACTTCTCCTGTTACTTTTACACTGGGTTGAGTAACTTGTCCTGGAACAGTATC
>PCUH01000017.1:749-4266 GCA_002770955.1 Flavobacteriales bacterium CG18_big_fil_WC_8_21_14_2_50_32_9
TTCTGGAAAGCCTTTACAATCTCGGCCTTAGTAAAGTTACCAGAAGGATTGTTTTGTGATAACTCCTTTAAGATATTAGTCCCCTGTTGTGCTGTTACTTTGGTCTTTTTAAGGTTCTCTATAACCTGGCTAATCTTAATTGTACCTGGTTCAATTGGTGGAACTTCGCCTCTCCCTAATATTGGTTTTAATGGAGAAGCAGGTTGCGGGATTTCTTTGGTTGGTGTTACTGGCGCTTCTGGTACCCCCTTTGCGCCTTTCCCAAACATCTTACCAATTTGTTTACCTACTATTGGGAAGGCAGCAGTAACAGCCGTCGTTGCCGCAGCTGTACTAAGCCCCTTTTTTGTAAGTAAATCTCCTTGTTCCATTCCTTGTCCTACCGCAAATACTCCCCCAGCCTTTAGTGCTTGTGGGACCGTACTGATTGGCAAGCCAAGAGCAGGAAGTTGTATAGCTCGACCCGCTTCTTTTACGACACCACGAGGTGTTAGCTCTGTTGGAACGGGCATTGCAAGCGGCCCAAGAACTGTTTTAGTTGCCCTGTTTTGTTGTTCTGGTGTTGCTCCTCCTAATGCGAGAATTGTTTGTGCGCCACGTTGTGGTGCGTAGGTAAGAGTCTTTCCAATATCTATTGCAACATCTTTAGCAAAAGTACCCACTTTAGAGATGGTAGATGGCTCTGGAACCTTGTTTTTATTTGACAGATAATCTGAATACGACAAACCAGCAGTAGTTTTCTTACTAACACTGGATTCTTTATTCTTCAAGTACTCGGAATAAGAAAGTCCTGCCATATTTTTATTTTTCTGAGATTAATCTATCGACCTCCTCTCTATATCCTTCGTCTTCCATATACGCTTCTGCGTCATACCCTAATCGGTTCAACTTAATCTGTTGTGCTGACGATAGCACCAAACCAGGGGTGTTTATCTTTTCCTTGAATTTATCCCACTTTGCCTGCATCGCTTCTGGTGTGAAGTTTGCAAATTCTTCCTTCTCTACCCTCTTAACAAATGATGCTGGTGGAGTAGGCATGTTAAATATTGCATCCTTTATCTTATTCTGAACAGTAGGGGTCATTTCACTTAACGCCGAAGGTGACGCGAACACACGTTCCATTGATGTACTTATATCTCCAGTAGTAACTTTAGCCTTTGGCGCGAGTAATTTCTGCATTGCTGGAGTAAGTTTTGTTACATCTATGATACCTGTTGAGGTTAGAATCTGTAGAATTTGTGTCTGTGAGAAGCCCTTGCCTGCCAAACTCATATATGTCGTTGCGTACTTAGCCTGGTTAGAAGCAGTATCTTTCTCATAACTAGCCATGGCAGTTCGGAAAGCCTTAGCAGAAGATGATGAGATGGTATAAATCTCTCTCTGCGCCTTACTCTGTGCATCAAATATCTCTTTCTGCATAGCCCTAGCTGACTTTGACAAATCCTCTCTTACTGAGTATTCTTTATCAGCAAGATTATTCTCTATCTCGTTTAGAGTATCAGTAAGATTTATTTCTATCTCTCTATTTGCAAATGAAAGTTTTGTATCTAGTTCTTGGGCTGAACGCTGATACTTTTCTTCTAGCGTCGCAAGAGCAAGTGGTGCTGCCCCAGTAGTCATAAGTGCACCAAGTTTAGCAAGCATACCCGTCATGTAGTTCTTAGAGTTTAGGCGGTTAAGTTCGTTAGTTGCCTTCGCCGTAGCAATATCTGACCTATTCTTGTCCATTGCATACTGAGCTTTCTCCTTAGCTGTTGCTTTTGCATCTGCCGCCTTTTTCTCCAGGTTCTTAATCTTTTCCTTCTCAAGTGCGATTTCTTCTTGGTAAACTCCCATCTGTTCTGGTGTTCCAAAGTAATGTTTCTTTAGCTCCTCTGGGATGTTTGCTAGTCTAGCAATCTCATTCTGGCCCGCAAGTGTTTCTGGAAGTAACTTATTATACGCCTCCTGATTATTTACTGGATTTCCGTTAGCATCTGTTGTTACAGTCGTGCCGTCTTTGAATACCTGTGTGATTGTACCATCAACATTATCAATCTGCTTAATTGGTACTGGTTGGTTTTGTAAGTTGTTCTGGTTAGCTAGGAACGAAGCTGTGTCTGTTTCAGGCTGAATACCTTGAACATCGGGGGTTATCTTCGCCGCAATATCTGCCAGTGTACCCCCTGCCTTAATGAACGGGTCAAGTGATTTTATAAAGTCAGGACTCTGTTGTGCGTTCTGGAAGTCACTAAGAGACGCGAAATTTTTTGCAATCTCTGACGAGAATACAGTTACTGCATCTTTTGTGTTAGTTTCTTTTAGGTGTTTATTAAATGGGTCAAGAGTGATTGCATCCATTCTGTTCTTGAAAGCTTCCATTGTCTTGTTCACTCCAGCAATAGTTTGTGGATTAAAAGTTCCAGAGGTAAGAGCTGATGTTTGTGAAAGCAACTTATCCCTGACTTCTTTTGCTTTTTCGTGTGCTTCGCCTGCGGTCATTCCAGCAAAATTAATATTCATGCCTTCTAGTCCTGATGCCTTTGCAAGAGCAAGAGACTCGGCAAAAGTTAATGGTGGAGGTGAAACAAGTCTTGACGACTGCTGACTTGTAGCAGAGTATTGACCGTCTTGCCCTGAAGTTTCAGGTGCTGTTAGAAATGAGTCATTGGTAGATGAACCACGAGGGTCATTATATGAAGTAGTAGAAGAAGTAGGTTGCCCTGAAGTTGCAGGAGCGGTTAAGAACTCGTCAGTAGTGGCTGAACTGTATGGAGATGTGGCCACCCCTGTAACTGGGATTGGCTGACGAATCTTTCCACTTTTACTCTGCTGTCCTATCGCACCAAGATTACCGATGTTTACCTTCGGCGCACTAATTGTATCTCCTGGCTTTGCAACACCTGATTGAAAGGCCTCATAAACAGAAGCAGATTGCCCCTGTATTGGTCCTGGTAATGGTGTCGGTTTGAACCATTTTGCGATATCTGTGAGTATTGACATGATTAAATTATATTATCCTCCGCCTCGTATTTGAGGTTTGAGTTAGGGGTTGGGTCGCCGATTTTAGGTTGAGTGGGCATGGGGGGTTAGGTCTTAATGATGTAATTCATTGCTACTCCATAAGGTGAAGTGCCTGAACCGCTTGTCATTGCTGTTTCTTCGCCGATATAGTTTATCGTCGCCGTGGCACTATCCCTTCCAATAGGCACTCTATTTTTCAAGTTTGGTACATTGAAAGTTGTTGAGCCATCTCCGATACCATAAAGAGAACGCCATAAGGTGTGTGTTCCAGACTGTGAGCCTCCGAGAGTAGAGATGGCTACACCACCGTCTGTAAATCCTATCTCAAAGTCATCTGCTGTGAGTCCAGCGGTGAGAATACGGTAGATGGTATTTGCGAGAAGATTGACTTGCGTCACAGTAAATGTTCCAGTTGTTGTAAAAGTATGGACAGTATTTACTTCATTTGTTGTGATAGTTCCACCCTTTGCGGTAATCATACCAGTAGGATACGAAATAATAACAACACCCGCGG
>PCUH01000263.1 GCA_002770955.1 Flavobacteriales bacterium CG18_big_fil_WC_8_21_14_2_50_32_9
CGTTGGCTCATTTGTCATTGCCCTTATTAGGCTTGGGCGAAGTTGTTTTTGAAGGTAAAAAATATTCGTCAGCAGCAATCAACAAAAAGTTTAATTGGGAACCGATACAATTAAAATCTAAAGAAGGATTGGCGTTACTTAACGGAACGCAGTTTATGAGTGCTTATGGCGTATATTCGTTGCTGAAAGCCAAAAAAATATCCACTTTTATGGATGTAGTGGCAGCCATTTCTTTAGAAGCGTATGATGGTAGAGTAGAACCTTTTAATGAATTAATTCATAAAGTAAGACCGCATAACGGACAATTTATTACTTCAAGAAATATATTGAAAATTATTGAGGGAAGTGAAATTGCTGCTCAAGATAAAAAACATGTTCAAGACCCTTATTCTTTTAGATGTATTCCACAAGTTCATGGAGCTTCAAAAGATGTTATTACGCATGTGCAAAAAGTGTTTGAAACGGAAATTAATTCTGTAACCGATAATCCAACTATTTTTCCTGAGGAAGATGAGGTAATTTCAGCAGGAAATTTTCACGGGCAACCGTTGGCAATGGCATTAGATTATTTAGGAATTGCTATCGCAGAATTAGGAAGCATTTCGGAAAGAAGAATTTACAAACTCATTGGCGGGACAAGAAATTTACCTCCATTTTTAGTGTCAAATCCAGGGTTAAACAGTGGTTTTATGATTCCTCAATATGCAGCAGCATCTGTAGTAAGTCAAAATAAACAATTGGCTACACCTTGCTCTGTAGATACGATAGATTCTTCCAACGGACAAGAAGACCATGTTAGCATGGGAGCGAATGCAGCTACTAAAGTTGCCCGAATGATGGATAATTTGGAAAAAATTGTAGGAATAGAATTGTTAAATGCAGCACAAGCATTGGCGTTTAGAAAACCATTGAAATCATCTGATTATATAGAAAATTTAATAGCAGCATACAGAGATGAAGTTCCATTTGTAGAACAAGACATAGAAATGCATCTTGTTATTCAAAAAAGTATAGCTTTTGTTAAAGGTAAATGTACTGAAATGACTATAAAAGATTTTGTTTAAAACAATGAAAAATATCATTTATATTTTACTAATTTCCTTAACTATGGCTTGTACACAACAATCGCAAGAGAAAGAAGCTATTTTGAGAGTGATGAGCCAACAAGAGCAAGACTGGAACAATGGGGACATTGATGCTTTTATGCAAGGCTATTGGCAGTCAGATTCGTTACTATTTGTTGGAAAAAATGGAATTAAGTCCGGTTGGCAAACTACCTTAGAGAACTACAAGAAATCTTATCCCGATACATCTACTATGGGCAAACTTTCTTTTGCAATAGAAAAATTGGAAGTGGAAAACCAAGCTGCTTTTATGCTGGGTAAATGGAATGTTACTCGCGAAAGTGGAAATATTGGTGGGTATTTTACACTTTATTGGAAAAAAATTGAAGGAAAGTGGGTGATTGTGTTAGATCATACTAGTTAATTTCTTCAAGTCTTCAAAAAATACAAACTTCATTTTTTTAGAATTCCAACATAAGCCTAAAGAATTGTTAATTATTACTCAACCTTTTCGGGGTTTTATACGTCTTGCTTATGTATCTTTATGCACTGCTAAACTAATTGCTATGAAAAAAACTAACATTTTATTAGTGTTGATGCTTGTTTTAGTATCAACAGTGTTCTCTCAGCTAACACCTCTAAAAAATACGAATATAGGTCAACTTAATAATAGTTCGTCATCAGAACCATGTGGTTTTGATCAAATACACCAAACTTTATTAAACTCAAATAGCGATTATCGTCAGAGAACGGATGATTTTAACAACTTCATGAAAACATATAAAGTTTCTAAAGCTGGAGCAACGTATGTTGTTCCTGTAGTTGTTCATGTAATGCATAAAGGTGAGGCAGTTGGGTCTGGAAGTAATATAAGTGAAGCAGATATTAATCAGGGAATTTTACAATTGAATGAACGATTCAGAAAAGTAGCGGGTAGTTTGGGAGATGGAAATGGTGTAGATGTTGACATTGAGTTTGCTTTAGCCATTAGAGACCCTAGTGGAAATTGTACCAATGGTATTGTTAGGGTTGATATGACAAGTAGTTCAGCCTATATGAATTTTGGTGTGAAACTTCAAGGTTCGCAAGGTATTTCAGACGCAACATTAAAAGCCACCAGTAGATGGAATACACTTAATTATTACAATGTTTATTTAGTTTCAGAAATTGATGATAATGAATGTGGTTTTGGTATTCAAGGCTATGCTTATTTTGCTTCTGCTCATGGTCAATCTTATGACGGCATGGTTCAGTTGGGGTGTAAATTCGCACAATCAGGAAATACAACATTAACGCATGAGTTAGGTCATGCAATGAACTTGTATCATACATTTGAAGGAGATAATAATGGGACTCAATGTCCTACCAACACTAGTTGTAGTACACAAGGAGACAGATGTTGTGATATACCACCTCACATCAGAAGTGCAAGTAATTGTGTTACAGGAACAAATTCTTGTGATGGAGGAAGTTCTAAAGAATTATTTATTCATAATTATATGGATTATTCTTCAGATGCTTGTCAGAGTGAATTTACTACTAACCAGAAAGCAAGAGCTAATGCCGCTATTTCAGTAACAAGAGCATCTTATCTTGCTGCCAATGGAAATATGAGTTTAGTTCCCCCATCTACTGCGGGTGTTGATTTCAGTGTAAGTAGTAGTGTTGTATGTATGGGTAGTCCAGTAACCTTTTATGATGAATCTACATGTATTCCCAATACGTATCTAAATGGAGGCTGGGCAGGTATTTCGTTTTCATGGACATTTGATAATGGAGTTAACCCTCCAATAACATCAACAGATCAAAATCCAACTATAAATTTTGTAAATACAGGAAGTTATAATGTAACACTTCAAGTTACGAATGGAAATGGGACAACTAGTTTAACTAAACCAGCTTTTATATCTGTATCTAATGGTGTTCAGTCAAGCACTTGCCAAAATACTTCTAGTAATAATGGAAATTTTGGTTATACCATATCAAAAGTGTTATTTAATACTATAAATTCAACTTCATCATCCTCAACAAATGGAGCTTGGCAAGATCTAACATGTTCAAAGAACACACAAGTTACTCAAGGTCAAAACTACAACTTAGAAGTTACTGTGAATGCTGGAAATAGTGGTGTAGGACTCCAATTTAGAGTATATATTGATTACAATGATGATGGAGCTTATACGGCAGGAGAATTAGTATTGAGTAATTCCATTGCTGATAATACTTCTCAAACTTTTACTACTTCTGTAAATATTCCTCTAACTTCAACAACAGGTCAATTACTACGATTAAGAGCAATATCAGATGGTGGGACTTTGAGTGGTGGATGTGAATCTCCACTTTTAGTTGGCGATGTTGAGGATTATGGTGTGTATATAAATCCATCAGGTGTTCCACCAGTAGCTGAATTTAGTGGCACACCAACCACCTTATGCGAA
>PCUH01000232.1:0-226 GCA_002770955.1 Flavobacteriales bacterium CG18_big_fil_WC_8_21_14_2_50_32_9
GGCTCGTGGCATGGAAAGAAGAATTGCTTTGTCGCCTTTTTACATCAAGTGGTTTTTAACTACCGAAACTACCCGATTAAAACGCTACGAACATCAAATTTTTGACACTTTTGATAACCTTACCATCATTTCTGAGCAAGATAAAAATTTAATCGTCCACATAAAAAACGATGCTATCCAAATAATCCCTAATGGTGTAGATTATGAAATGTTCAAATTTCAGGAA
>PCUH01000232.1:236-2804 GCA_002770955.1 Flavobacteriales bacterium CG18_big_fil_WC_8_21_14_2_50_32_9
AAAAATACGACCTTATTTTTACGGGCAACATGGCTTACCCACCCAATATTGATAGTGTAATTTATTTGGTGAATGAAGTTATGCCGTTAGTATGGAAAAAATATCCAACTATAAAATTAGTAATTGCCGGTGCCGAACCCGATAAAAAAGTGCTGCAATTAGCATCCGAAAATGTTGAAATAACAGGTTGGGTAAAAGATATTACCACCTATTATGCAGCAGCAAAAATTTTTGTTGCACCTATGCAAATTGGTACAGGATTGCAAAATAAATTATTAGAAGCAATGGCGATGCAAATCCCTTGTGTAACCTCTCAATTAGCTAATAATGCTTTAGGAGCTGAACACCAGAATTCCATATTAATTGGCAACCAACCCGAAGAATATTGTGAACATATTATATCTTTGTTGGAAAATAAAAACATATATAATAACATTGCAACTACGGGATACGATTTTGTGAAAAAGAACTATACTTGGGAAGGGACAACAGAAAAATTGAATGAATTGATTATAAATACTAAAAAGAAAAATTAAAAACTTGGGTTAAAATTTTACACGCCCCCCCTAACCCACTCTCTTTTAGGAGAGAGGGAAAAGTTATCGCAAGATAACTTAGGGGTGAGTCAAAAAACTAAAAAACAATGAAAGAACTACAACAACAAATAGAAGCGGCTTGGGAAAATAGAGATTTACTGAAAGATGAAGCAACAAAAAAAGCTATCCGACAAGTAATTGAACATTTGGACAAAGGAAGATTGAGAGTTGCCGAACCAAAAGGTAATGATTGGCAAGTAAACGAATGGGTTAAAAAAGCGGTAGTGCTTTATTTTCCTATCCAACAAATGAAAACCATAGAAGTTGGTCCATTTGAGTTTCATGATAAAATGGAGTTGAAAAAAGATTACGAAGCGTTGGGAGTTCGTGTAGTTCCTCATGCTGTTGCTCGTTATGGAGCTTTTTTAGCCAAAGGTGTAATTATGATGCCTTCTTATGTAAATATTGGTGCTTTTGTAGATAGCGGAACTATGGTGGACACATGGGCTACTGTTGGTTCTTGTGCTCAAATTGGTAAAGATGTGCATTTAAGTGGCGGAGTAGGTATTGGCGGAGTGTTGGAACCTTTACAAGCTGCTCCGGTAGTAATAGAAGATGGTTGTTTTATCGGCTCCAGATGTATAGTGGTAGAAGGCGTTAGAGTGAGAAAAGAAGCGGTTTTAGGGGCAAACGTAGTACTTACAAAATCAACAAAAATTATTGATGTAAGTGGAGATACTCCTATTGAATATAAAGGTGAAGTGCCGGAAAGAGCTGTGGTAATTCCGGGTTCTTACACCAAAGAATTTCCTGCCGGAAAATTTAATGTACCTTGTGCCTTAATTATTGGGCAACGAAAAGCAAGTACCAATTTAAAAACTTCTTTGAATAATGCATTGAGAGAATACGATGTAGCAGTTTAGTCTTTGCAAGAAAATGCCAAATACTGCGTTATTCTCGTTTTTGAAACAGTCATTTACCACAAGTAAACTCCTTAATTTCAAAAACTTCGAAAGCCTTGTCCTTGACCTTTTCTTATCAAAGACTTTGAAAAAGACAGTTTTCTTATAAAGAAGTTTAATAGTATAAAATAATAATATGTTGAAAAAATTTTTAATCATACAAACCGCTTTTTTGGGAGATGTTATTTTAGCTACTTCCATCGTGGAGAAATTGCACCAAGCCTTGCCTGATAGTCAAATAGACTTTTTGTTGCGTAAAGGGAATGAAAGTTTACTCGAAAACCATCCTATCATCAATGAAGTAATTATTTGGAACAAACACGATAAAAAGTATGATAGTCTGAAAAGAATAACCAAACAAATTCATCAGCACAAGTACGATGTAGTTATTAATTTACATCGATTTGCTTCTAGTGGATTAATTACTGCTTTTTCGGGAGCTAAACTTAAAATAGGTTTTGCTAAAAATCCGTTGTCTTTTTCTTTTAGCCAAAAATTTCCGCATAAAATTGGTGATGGCACCCACGAAATAGAACGTAATCATCAACTTATAAAAGCTTTTACGGATAACACTCCAGCCATGCCCAAACTTTATCCGAGTAACAACGATTATTTAGCCGTAGAGGCTTATAAAAAAGAAAAGTACGTTTGTATGGCACCAACTTCTGTTTGGTTTACGAAACAATTGCCCAAAGAAAAATGGGCTGAATTAATCCATAAAGCTTCAGATAATTATGTTATTTATTTATTAGGAAGTCCTGCCGATGTAGTGGACTGCGAAGAAATAAAAACATTAAGTAAAAACAACAATGTAGTAAATTTAGCAGGCAAACTTTCGTTGCTAGAATCAGCAGCGTTGATGCAAACTGCCCAAATGAATTATGTAAATGATTCTGCTCCACTGCATATTGCCTCAGCTATGAATGCTCCTACTACGGCTTTTTTCTGTTCTACTATTCCTGCTTTTGGATTTGGTCCGTTGGCTAAAAATGCCAAAACCATTGAGGTAAAAGAAAAACTCACTTGCCGACCATGTGGCTTACACGGAAAAATTGAATGTCCCGAAGGAC
>PCUH01000232.1:2818-2960 GCA_002770955.1 Flavobacteriales bacterium CG18_big_fil_WC_8_21_14_2_50_32_9
TATGATATTGAAATAAAAAAGAATTGAAATTTTAAAATATGAGATTTTTACTTTTAATAATATTTACTAATATTTATGTAATCATAAATGCTCAAAACATTAACGATACTCTTAGTTTATATTGGAATAATGGAAATATCAA
>PCUH01000232.1:3014-3156 GCA_002770955.1 Flavobacteriales bacterium CG18_big_fil_WC_8_21_14_2_50_32_9
TATATGGTGTGTGAATAAAATTCAACTTAAATGTGATGCAAAAGTTAATAATGATATGAATTATTATAGCTTCATACTGCTCTCTTTAGGTTTGTTTACATTAACATTCTCTTTTATGGAAGGCTCTGACTATCAATGGGCA
>PCUH01000232.1:3215-3480 GCA_002770955.1 Flavobacteriales bacterium CG18_big_fil_WC_8_21_14_2_50_32_9
GGTTGAGAGATATAGTGAAACTTCTCTAATAAATTATAAAATTTTCTCAAATAAAAAGTACTCTATTGCGGTTATAATATCTATGATGAGTTATACTCAGTCAATATCTGTAATTTTTTGGATAATGTACATGCAAAATAGTTTAGGGTTTACGCCAACTAGCACCGCTCTATTAATGGTTCCGTTTTATACTCTTATTTCAATAGGTAGTTTTCTATCCGGACTATTAATTAGAAAACAAGGTGTATACAAGACTCTAAATATC
>PCUH01000057.1:0-14741 GCA_002770955.1 Flavobacteriales bacterium CG18_big_fil_WC_8_21_14_2_50_32_9
TAGCTTCAAACTTTTGAATGTTATCATCTAAAGCAAGCAATAAGCGTTTAGCATGTTCGGGTGTCATCAAAATTCTTGATTTCACTTTTGCTTTGGGCATTCCGGGCATAACTTTTACAAAATCAATCACAAATTCAGAATTTGAGTGGCTTATAATTGCTAAGTTAGAATAAATTCCCTCAGCAATTTCCTCGCTTAATTCAATATTGAGTTTATTTTCTTGGTTTTCTTCGCTCATTATTTTCTAATTTTAATCTTGAATAATTACTCTTTCAGCTGTTGCTTTTTTAAGTAGTTCATATTCTTCTTTAGAACCAACAACAATGTTTCTGAATTTTTTAAGACCTGTACCTGCTGGGATTAATTTCCCAACAATTACATTTTCTTTCAATCCTTCTAATTCATCAACTTTTCCTCTAATTGCAGCTTCATTTAACACTTTAGTAGTTTCTTGGAAAGATGCAGCAGAAATAAAACTATCTGTTTGAAGAGATGCTCTTGTGATACCTTGAATGATAGGGCTTGATGTAGCTGGAATTGCTTCTCTACTTTCTACCAATTTTTTATCCATTCTTTTCAATTTAGAGTTTTCATCTCTTAATTGTCTTGAAGTTAAAATTTGACCTGGTTTAATCACATCAGACTCACCTGAATCAGTAACAATATATTTATCATAGATGTAATCGTTTTCTTCCATAAAATCTCGTTTGTTTACAATTTCTTTTTCTAAGAATTTTGTATCACCTTGATCTTCAATAACAACTTTTCGCATCATCTGACGAACAATTACTTCAAAGTGTTTATCGTTAATTTTCACACCTTGTAAACGATATACTTCTTGAACTTCATTCACAATGTATTCTTGAACAGCCGTAGGTCCTTTAATCGCTAAAATATCAGATGGAGTAATAGATCCTTCAGAAAGAGGATTTCCTGCTTTCACAAAATCATTTTCTTGTACCAAAATATGTTTCGAAAGGTTAACTAAATATTTTTTGACTTCACCAGTTCTTGATTCAACAATAATTTCACGGTTACCTCTTTTAATTTTCCCAAAAGAAACGATACCATCAATTTCGGAAACAACTGCTGGATTAGATGGGTTTCTAGCCTCAAATAATTCTGTTACCCTTGGCAAACCACCTGTAATATCACCTGTTCCACCTGCTGTTCTTGGAATTTTCACAAGAATATCTCCTCCATTAACTTTGTTACCTTCATTCACTATAATATGAGCTCCAACAGGTAAGTTATATGTTCTTAGTACTTCATTTTTTGAATTTACTACATTTAATAAAGGTATTTTTTTCTTGTCTTTAAATTCAGAAATTACTTTTTCAGTAAAACCTGTTTGCTCATCCGATTCTTCTTTATAGGTTGTACCTAACTCAAAATTTTCAAAAGCAACTTTTCCATCAACCTCTGTTAAAATCACAGCATTATAAGGATCCCAAACACAAATTTTATCTCCTTTTTTAACTTTATCACCATCTTTAACAAACACTTGAGAACCATAAGGAATATTTCCTGTGGTTAAAACAACATTGGTTTTAGTATCAATAATTTTCATTTCGGCAGAACGTCCAATTACTAAATTAATTTTTTCTCCTGCTTCATTTGTTTTTTCTATTGTTCTTAATTCATCAATTTCTAAACGACCTTCATATCTAGCTTCAACTCCAGAAACACCCGTAATTTTAGATGCTGTACCACCAATGTGGAAGGTTCTAAGAGTTAACTGAGTTCCAGGTTCTCCAATAGATTGAGCTGCAACAACACCAACTGGTTCGCCATGTTGTACCATTCTGCCTGTAGATAGATTTCGTCCGTAGCATTTAGCACAAACACCTTTTCGTTGTTCGCAAGTTAATACAGAACGAATTTCAACTTCATCAATGTCAGTACTTTGTATTACTTCAGCAATATCTTCTGTAATTTCATCCCCAGAAGCAACAATTAATTCATCGGTTGTTGGATTGTAAATATCATGAACAGATGTTCTACCTAAGATTCTATCAAATAAACTTTCTACAATTTCGTCATTATTAATTAATGAAGTTGCTATTAGTCCTCTGAGAGTTCCACAATCATCCGAAGTAATTACCACATCTTGAGAAACATCAACCAATCTTCTTGTTAAATAACCCGCATCAGCTGTTTTCAAGGCTGTATCTGCCAATCCTTTACGAGCTCCGTGAGTAGAAATAAAGTATTCCAAAACGGACAAACCTTCTTTAAAGTTTGCTAAAATTGGATTTTCAATAATTTCTTGACCGTTAGATGAACCTGATTTTTGTGGCTTAGCCATCAATCCCCTCATTCCTGATAACTGGCGAATTTGTTCTTTAGAACCCCTTGCTCCAGAATCAAACATCATGTAAATTGAGTTAAATCCTTGGTTATCATTTTTAAGGTTGTCCATCAACACATTCGTAAGTCTTGTGTTGGTGTGTGTCCAAATATCTATAATTTGATTGTAACGCTCATTATTGGTAATAAAACCCATATTATAGTTACTCATCACTTCTTCAACTTCAATATTGGCTTTCTTAACAAATTCTTCTTTTTCTTTAGGTATCATAATATCGTCTAAGTTAAACGATAAACCACCTTTAAAAGCCATATCATAACCTAATGTTTTGATATCATCTAAAAATTCAACTGTTTTTTTAGGTCCACTTATTTTTAATATATTACCAATAATGTCTCGTAATGATTTTTTAGTTAAGAGTTCGTTTACAAAACCAACTTCTTCAGGAACAAGTTCGTTAAAAATAACTCTTCCAGCTGAAGTATCAATTAGTTTTGTAACAATTTCACCATTTTCAACATCTTTGGTTTTAACTTTAATTTTTGCATGAATGTTTAATTTTCCTTCATTCAGTGCGATAATAACCTCTTCTGGAGAATAAAATATTTTTCCTTCTCCAGCTATTGGATGTTCTTTTGTTGAAATTCTTTCTTTAGTAATATAATATAATCCGAGTACCATATCCTGAGAAGGCAAGGTAACTGGAGTTCCATTAGCTGGATTTAAAATATTATGAGAAGATAGCATCAAAAGTTGTGCTTCTAATATTGCAGCATTACCTAATGGTAAATGCACTGCCATTTGATCTCCATCAAAATCAGCATTAAATGCAGTACAAACTAGTGGATGCAAACGAATTGCTTTTCCTTCAATTAATTTTGGTTGAAAAGCCTGAATACCCAAACGGTGCAATGTAGGAGCACGGTTAAGTAATACAGGATGTCCCTTTAAGATACTTTCTAAAATATCCCAAACTACAGGCTCTTTTTTGTCAACTATTTTTTTAGCTGATTTAACTGTTTTTACAATGCCTCTTTCAATTAATTTACGGATAACAAAAGGTTTATAAAGCTCTGCAGCCATATCTTTTGGAATACCGCATTCGTGCAATTTCAAATCTGGTCCAACAACAATTACCGAACGGGCAGAATAATCAACACGTTTTCCAAGTAAGTTTTGACGGAATCTACCAGATTTACCTTTTAAACTGTCTGATAAAGATTTTAAAGCTCTGTTTGCATCTGTTTTAACAGCACTTGATTTTCTAGAGTTATCTAGCAAGGCATCAACAGATTCTTGAAGCATACGTTTTTCATTTCTCAAGATTACATCAGGAGCTTTAATTTCCATCAATCTTTTTAAACGATTGTTTCTAATGATAACTCTTCTGTATAAATCATTCAAATCTGAAGTAGCAAATCTACCACCATCTAACGGCACTAAAGGTCTTAATTCTGGTGGTATAACTGGAACTACTTTTAAAATCATCCACTCTGGACGGTTGTCTATATTTAATTTAGATGCTCTGAATGCTTCAACAACTTGAAGTCTTTTTAATGCTTCGTTTTTACGTTGTTGAGAAGTTTCATTGTTTGCTTTGTGTCTTAAATCATAAGAAAGGCTATCTAAATCTAATCGTTTTAGTAATTCATACAATGCCTCAGCACCCATTTTAGCAATGAATTTATTTGGGTCGGCATCATCTAAATATTGATTTTCTTTAGGAAGCGTATCAATAATATCAAAATACTCTTCTTCAGTTAAGAAATCTAAGTATTGAATTGGTTCTCCTTCACTATTAGTAACTCCAGCTGAATTAATTACTACATATCTTTCATAATAAATAATAGTATCTAACCTTTTTGTAGGCAATCCTAATAGGTAGCCAATTTTGTTTGGTAATGACTTGAAATACCAAATATGTGCAACAGGAACAACTAACGAAATGTGTCCCATTCTTTCTCTTCGTACTTTCTTTTCAGTTACTTCAACGCCACATCTATCACAAATAATTCCTTTGTATCTAATTCTTTTGTATTTTCCACAGTGACATTCAAAGTCTTTTACAGGTCCAAAAATTCGTTCACAAAATAAACCATCTCTTTCTGGTTTATAAGTTCTGTAGTTTATGGTTTCTGGTTTTAATACTTCTCCACTTGATCTTTCTAAGATTAATTCTGGAGATGATAAACTGATAGTAATTTTAGTGAAATTACTTGTTGTGTTATAATCACGTTTAAAAGCCATAATATATTTAGTTTGTTAGGGTTTGTTTAATGGTTGATGAAATTGTTTTAAAATAAACAATTTCATCAACTTTAATTTTTTTTGTTTTCAATTAATCTAACGTAATGTTAAGTGCTAAGCCTCTTAATTCATGAAGCAATACATTAAAAGATTCTGGAATACCAGGTTCTGGCATTGGATCTCCTTTAACTATAGCTTCATAAGCTTTAGCCCTTCCTTTTACATCATCAGATTTAATAGTCAACAATTCTTGAAGGATGTTTGCTGCTCCATAGGCTTCAATTGCCCATACCTCCATTTCTCCAAAACGCTGACCTCCAAACTGTGCTTTACCACCAAGAGGTTGTTGTGTGATTAATGAATATGGTCCAATAGAACGTGCGTGCATTTTATCGTCAATCATGTGTCCTAATCGAAGCATATAGATTACCCCAACAGTTGCTGGTTGATCGAATCTATCGCCAGTTCCTCCATCATAAAGATATGTTTTTCCATATTGAGGAACACCTGCTTCAATACAGTATTCATTGATTCTCTCAACACTAATACCATCAAAAATTGGAGTTGCAAATGTTTTTCCTAGTTTTTGTCCAGCCCATCCTAATACTGTTTCATACACTTGACCTAAGTTCATCCTTGAAGGCACTCCAAGTGGATTAAGTACTATATCTACTGGAGTTCCGTCTTCTAAGAAAGGCATATCTTCTTCTCTAACAATGTTAGCAACAATACCTTTGTTACCATGACGACCCGCCATTTTATCTCCAACTTTTAGTTTTCTCTTTTTGGCTACATAAACTTTCGCTAATTTAAGAATACCTGCAGGTAACTCATCTCCAACAGAAATGGCGTATTTTTTACGTTTATTTTGTCCAAGAATTTCGTTAACTCTTATATTGAAATTATTTAAAATATGTTTTATTTGATTATTTAATTCATCACTTGTAGTCCAATTTTTAGAGTCAATAAAGATGAAATCATCTACTTTTTCTAACACTTTTACAGTGAATTTTGTTCCTTTAGGAATAATCACTTCATTGTAATAATTAACAACACCTTGACTTGTTTTGTTGTTTACTACAATATAAAGTTTATCTATAAGAATTTTTTTAAGTGCTGAAATCTCTCTATTGTATTCCTCATCTAATTGTGCTATTATTGTTTTTTCTTCTGCCCTACTTTTTCTATCTTTAATTGCTCTTTCAAACAATTTTTTATCAACAACAACGCCTTTTACAGATGGTTTTACTTTCAACGAAGCATCTTTAACGTCACCTGCTTTATCACCAAAAATAGCTCTTAATAATTTTTCTTCAGGAGTTGGATCTGTTTCTCCTTTTGGAGTGATTTTCCCGATAAGAATATCGCCTTCTTTAATGTCAGCTCCAATTCTTATCATTCCGTTTTCATCTAAATCTTTAGTAGCTTCTTCACTAACATTAGGTATATCAGAAGTTAATTCTTCCTCTCCTCGTTTAGTATCTCTAACTTCTAATGAAAATTCTTCAATATGAACAGAGGTGAAATAATCATCTTTTACTACCTTTTCAGAAATAACAATCGCATCTTCAAAATTATAACCTTTCCAAGGCATGAATGCAACTTTCAAATTTCTACCTAAGGCTAATTCACCTTTTTCGGTAGCGTATCCTTCACAAAGAACTTGTCCTTTTTTAACTTTATCTCCTTTTCTAACAATTGGTGTAAGGTTTAAACAAGTATTTTGATTGGTTTTTTTAAAAGTAGCTAATTCATAAGTTATTGAATCTCCATTAAAGCTAACTAATTGTTCTTCTTCAGTTCTATCATATTTAATGGTAATGTTTTTGGCATCAACATATTCAACAACTCCATCGGCTTCTGCATTAATCAACACTCTAGAATCTTGAGCAACTCTAGCTTCTAATCCTGTCCCTACAATTGGAGCTTCTGGTCTAAGTAAAGGAACTGCTTGACGCATCATATTCGAGCCCATCAAAGCACGGTTGGCATCATCATTTTCCAAGAAAGGAATTAATGATGCTGCAATTGATGCAATTTGATTTGGAGCAACATCCATTAATGCAATATTGGCAGGCTCTGTTACTGGAAAATCTCCATCCAATCTACTTTTTACTTTCTCTGTTAAAAAGTTTCCTTTTTCATCCACCTTTGCATTTGCTTGAGCAATTACTTTTTTATCTTCTTCTTCAGCACTTAAATAAATAACATCTTTTTTGAAGTTGACTTTTCCATCTTCAACAAAACGATAAGGAGTTTCTATAAATCCAAGCTTATTAATTTTTGCATATACACACAATGAAGAAATCAACCCAATGTTTGGTCCTTCAGGTGTTTCAATAGGACAAAGTCGTCCGTAATGCGTAAAGTGAACATCCCTTACCTCAAAGCCTGCTCTTTCTCTTGATAAACCTCCTGGTCCAAGTGCAGACATTCTTCTTTTATGCGTAATCTCTGATAATGGATTGGTTTGATCCATAAATTGAGATAATTGATTTGTTCCAAAGAAAGAATTTATTACAGACGATAATGTTTTTGCATTAATCAAATCTGATGGAGTGAAAACTTCGTTGTCTCTCACATTCATTCTTTCTCTAATTGTTCGAGCCATTCGAGAAAGTCCGACACCAAATTGGTTGTGCAATTGTTCTCCAACAGTTCGTACTCTTCTGTTACTTAAGTGGTCAATATCATCAACCAATGTTTTTGAATTGATAAGTTCAATTAAGTATTTAATGATGCAAATAATATCTTCACGAGTAAGTGTTCTAGTATCAGAATTTATATCTAAACCTAGTTTTTTGTTTATTCTAAAACGACCAACTTCTCCTAAATCATACCTGGTTTCAGAAAAGAAAAGTTTATCAATAACACCTCTAGCTGTTTCAACATCTGGCGGTTCAGCATTTCTTAGCTGACGGTAAATATGTTCTACCGCTTCTTTTTCAGAGTTAGAAGGGTCTTTTTGTAAGGTATTATATATAATAGCAAAATCGGATGTATTTACATCTTCTTTGTGTAAAATAATTGTTTTAGAACCAGAATCAATAATCTCATCAATATGAGTTTTATCAATAATAGTTTCTCTATCAATAATTACTTCATTTCTTTCGATAGAAACAACCTCTCCAGTATCTTCATCCACAAAATCTTCAACCCATGTTTTTAGAACACGAGCGGCTAATTTTCTACCTAATATTTTTTTTAATCCAGCTTTACTAACTTTCACTTCATCGGCTAAGTTAAAAAGCTCTAAAATTTCTTTATCTGTTTCAAAACCAATAGCTCTAAAAAGCGTGGTTACAGGTAATTTTTTCTTTCTGTCGATATATGCATACATCACATTATTAATGTCTGTAGCAAATTCAATCCAAGAACCTCTAAAAGGGATAATTCTTGCTGAATATAATTTTGTTCCATTGGCATGTTTGCTTTGACCAAAGAAAACGCCTGGGGAACGATGCAATTGAGAAACAATAACACGTTCAGCACCATTGATAACAAATGTACCTTTAGGTGTCATGTAAGGAATTGTTCCTAAATAAACATCTTGAACTATAGTTTCAAAATCTTCATGTTCTGGATCAGTACAATATAACTTTAGCTTTGCTTTTAAAGGAACACTATAGGTTAACCCTCTTTCAATACATTCATCAATTGAATATCTTGGGGGATCGATGAAATAATCCAAAAATTCTAGTACAAACTGATTACGAGCATCAGTTATAGGAAAATTTTCACTAAACACTTTAAACAGACCTTCAGAAGCTCTATTTTCAGGAGTTGTATCTAATTGAAAATAAGATTGAAATGATTTTATTTGTATATCCAAGAAATCAGGATATTCTAATTGGTTTATTGTAGATGAAAAATTAATCCTTGGATTAGCATTTTTCTCTTTTGATGCCAATGTTTTATTCATTAGTTGTTGAGAGTTTAATAAGTTAAAATGTATAATTTTCGTTTAATTTTATGTTTACTTAAACACATAAAACTTAACATTTTCAATCAAAATTTACATTAAAATTTTGATTTTTTAATTTTAACACTCTGTAAATCAGTAAATAAAAAGTAATTTACCTCAGTTGTCCATTTACATAGGTTTATAAAAGCAAAAGGGTTTAGACTTTTTGTGCTAAAAACTAGCACAAAAGTCTAAACCTAAGTTTGTATGAAGTAGTAAATTATTTTACTTCTACTTCAGCACCTGCTTCCTCTAATTGAGTTTTAAGTGCATTTGCTTCATCTTTAGAAATTCCTTCTTTAAGTGGTTTTGGAGCTCCATCAACTAAATCTTTAGCTTCTTTAAGACCTAAACCAGTAAGTTCTTTCACTAATTTAACTACTGCTAATTTAGAAGGACCTCCTGCTTTAAGGATTACATCAAATTCAGATTTTTCTTCTGCAGCTGGAGCATCTCCACCAGCAGCTGGACCTGCAACTGCTACAGCAGCAGCAGCTGGTTCAATACCGTATTCATCTTTAAGTATTTTTGCTAATTCGTTTACATCTTTAACAGTTAAGTTTACTAACTCGTCTGCAAGTTTTTTTAAATCTGCCATTTCGTTTTATTTTTAGAATTTAATTATTATTAATTGTTAATTATTACTCAGATTTCTCTGATAAAGTTTTTACTATTCCTGCAATTTTGCCACCAGCACTTGATTGAAGTGCTGAAATAACATTTTTAGCAGGAGATTGAAGTAATCCAATAATATCTCCGATAAGTTCTTCTCTTGATTTAATAGCTACTAATAAATCCAAATTCTCATCACCGATAAAAATTGCTTCTTCAATATACGCTCCTTTTAGTAATGGTTTATCACTTTTTTTACGGAAATCTTTTATGATTTTAGCAGGAGCATTACCTACTTCAGAAAACATAATAGATGTATTTCCTTTTAGTGATACATATAAATCTTCGTAGTTACCTTTTGCATTTTCAAATGCTTTTTGAAGCAAGGTATTTTTAACTACTTCTAATTGTATGTTACCATTAAAGCATGTTCTTCTAAGTCTAGAAGTGTTTTCTGCATTTAAGCCAGCAATATCTGCTAAATAAAATATTGTTGAATTATTTAACTTTTCAGTTAATGCATCAATATACTGACTTTTTTCTTCTCTTGTCATTGCTTTATAGGTTAAGTTATTTACTAGTTAAACTAAAATGATTTTGGTTCAACTTTAACACCTGGGCTCATGGTACTTGATAATGTAATTGCTTTTACATAAGTTCCTTTGGCTGATGAAGGTTTTAATTTAAGAATAGTTTGGTACAATTCTTTAGCATTTTCTGCCAATTTTGATGGCTCAAAAGATGCTCTACCTATGGTAGTATGAATGTTACCAAATTTATCAACTTTAAAATCTATCTTTCCAGCTTTTACTTCTGTAACAGCTTTACCGATTTCCATTGTAACTGTACCTGATTTTGGGTTAGGCATTAATCCTCTAGGTCCTAAAACTCGACCCAAAGCACCAACTTTACCCATTACACTTGGCATAGTTATAATTACATCAATGTCAGTCCATCCGTTTTTTATTTTATCAATATATTCGTCTAAACCAACGTAATCAGCACCTGCTTCTTTAGCCTCGGCTTCTTTGTCTGGAGTACATAACACTAATATTTTCACATCTTTACCTACGCCATTTGGTAAGGCAACAGTTCCTCGAACCATTTCATTAGCTTTTCTTGGATCTACGCCCAAACGAATACTAACATCAACAGATGCGTCAAATTTAGTAAATGTAATGTCCTTAACAATTTTGGTCGCTTCATCTAATGTATAATGCTTTTCAGCATCATATTTTGATAAAACTTCTTTCATGTTTTTTGTTAATCTAGCCATTGCTGATACTATTTAAAAAATTATTTTATGCAGGAAAATTCCCACTTACTTTTAACCCCATACTACGAGCTGTTCCAGCAATCATTTTCATTGCAGATTCTACTTTAAAGCAATTTAAGTCTATCATTTTATCTTCAGCTATTGCTTTAATTTGATTCCAAGTAACAGTTCCTACTTTTTGTCTATTAGATTCTGGTGAACCTTTTTTCAACTTTGCAAGTTCCATTAATTGTACAGCGGCAGGAGGAGTTTTTATTACAAAATCAAAGGATTTATCAGCATAAACAGTGATAGCAACTGGTAAAATCTTACCTGGTTTATCTTGTGTTCGTCCGTTAAATTGCTTACAAAATTCCATGATATTAACACCTTTAGCACCTAATGCAGGTCCTACTGGTGGTGATGGATTTGCAGCACCTCCTCTGATTTGTAATTTAATTAATCCACTTATTTCTTTAGCCATTTTGTTTACTATTTAGATTTGTACTCGCTCAATCGGAAGCATTATAATATTGAGTCTGTACGATTAATTACACTTTTTATTAACTTTCTTTTTCTACTTGAAGAAAACTCAATTCTAATGGTTGTTTTCTACCGAAAATTTTAACCATCACTTCTAGTTTTCTCTTTTCTTCATTAATTTTTTCAATTGATCCTAAAAATCCATTAAATGGACCATCTATCACTTTGATGTTTTCTCCAACAACAAAAGGAATCGTCATTTCTTCATCACTTTCAGCTAGTTCATCAACTTTACCTAATATTCTATTTACTTCAGCAATTCTAACAGGAAGAGGTTCTCCACCTTTTTCGGCTCCTAAAAACCCTATAACCCCATTTGTTCCTCTAATTACGTGAGGCATTTCACCACTTAAATCGGCTTCAATTAAGATATAACCAGGAAAAAAATTTCTTTCTTTATTAATCTTTTTACCATTTCTTATTTGGTATATTTTTTCTGTCGGAATTAAAATTTGAGCTAAATTATGGCTTAAGCCATTTCTTAGCACTTCATCTTCGATGTACTTTTTTATTTTATTTTCCTTACCGCTTATCGCTCTAACGACATACCATTTTTTTGTATTCTCTGCCATAGTAATTAAAATAACTTATAAATTTCTTTCATTAATCTACTAAAAGTAGTATCCATCACAAAAATTATTAGTGCGAAGATTACAGAAGCAATCAAAACGATTACTGAGCTACTTTGTAATTCTTCCCATGTTGGCCACGAGACTTTATTTAGCAACTCGTCTGAAGATTCTTTTATATATGTTCCTATTTTTGCCATAATTTTATTTGTCTTTCTGCACGGGTGGAGAGACTCGAACTCCCAGCCAATGGTTTTGGAGACCACTACTCTACCAATTGAGCTACACCCGTAAATCCGTAGTTAGTTTAAAAAAAACTAAACCAATTTTATAAAGTCAAGAAAGGTATCCGCTAAATTAGCGGATACCTTTATGATTTAAACTTATAAAAGTTTAATGATTTTTTATTTAAGAATTTCTGTGATTTGACCTGCACCAACAGTTCTACCACCTTCTCTAATTGCAAATCTTAATCCTTTATTTAAGGCAACTGGCACAATTAATTTAACTGTTACAGTAACATTATCACCTGGCATCACCATTTCTCTTCCTTCTTCTAAATAGATTTCTCCAGTAACATCAGTAGTTCTTACATAAAACTGAGGTCTGTATTTGTTTTGGAATGGAGTATGACGTCCACCTTCTTCTTTTTTCAACACATAAACTTCAGCTTTGAAATCAGTGTGAGGAGTAATAGTACCTGGTTTAGCGATAACCATACCTCTTCTAATATCTGATTTTTCGATACCTCTTAATAAAAGACCAACATTATCTCCTGCTTCACCTCTATCTAATATTTTTCTAAACATTTCGACACCAGTTACAGTTGATGATAATTTTTCATCGCCCATACCTAAAATATCTACTTGTTCGCCAGAGTTAATAATACCAGTTTCTATTCTTCCAGTTGCAACAGTTCCTCTACCAGTAATAGAGAATACATCTTCAACAGGCATTAAGAATGGCTTATCAATATCTCTAGGGGGCATCTCAATATAAGAATCAACAGCATCCATTAATTCCATAATTTTTTCACCCCATTTTTCATCGCCTTCTAAAGCACCAAGAGCTGAACCAGCAATAATTGGCACATTGTCTCCATCATATTCATAGAAAGATAATAATTCTCTGATTTCCATTTCAACAAGCTCTAACAACTCTGCATCATCAACTAAATCAACTTTATTCATGAACACAACCATTCTAGGAATACCAACCTGACGACCTAATAAGATATGCTCTCTAGTTTGAGGCATAGGACCATCAGTTGCAGCAACAACTAAGATAGCACCATCCATTTGTGCAGCACCAGTAACCATGTTTTTAACGTAATCTGCGTGACCTGGACAATCAACATGTGCGTAATGTCTATTTGCTGTTGAATATTCAACGTGTGATGTATTAATGGTAATACCTCTTTCTTTTTCTTCTGGAGCATTATCGATAGAAGCAAAATCTCTTAATTCAGATAATCCTTTTTTTGCCAATACAGTAGTGATAGCTGCAGTTAAAGTAGTTTTTCCGTGGTCAACGTGACCAATTGTTCCTATGTTTAAATGTGGTTTGGAACGATCATAATTCTCTTTAGCCATGATTTTAGGGTTTTATTTTTATTTATTGTTATTATTATATTACTTTTTTTAATCTTTTTCTTCATTAATTCACTCACGTCCTTTAATAATAAGAGCCAATGACGGGAATTGAACCCGTGACCTCTTCCTTACCAAGGAAGTGCTCTACCGCTGAGCTACATCGGCTAAAAAAATACCGACATAGAAAACACAGTAAAAAAAAGAGCGGGAAACGGGATTCGAACCCGCGACCCTCAGCTTGGAAGGCTGATGCTCTAGCCAGCTGAGCTACTCCCGCTAATTTTTTTCTTCGTGGGGAAAGCAGGATTCGAACCTACGAAGGCGTAGCCAACAGATTTACAGTCTGTCCTCGTTGACCGCTTGAGTATTTCCCCAACGTGTTTTCATCTTTTTAAAGAACTGAGCCAGTAGAGGGACTCGAACCTCCGACCGGCTGATTACAAATCAGCTGCTCTACCAACTGAGCTATACTGGCTTTTTTCTACTTCTTCTCTACTTTTATAAAACAAAGCAGACCTCTCCGTAAAAAGGTCTGCAAATGTATAAAAGTTTTTATTCTAAACAAACAATAATATTATTTTTTTTTATTTAGACTTTTTTAAGCTTTTCTTTATGCTTTTTCAACTGCCTCCTGAGTGCCTCAACAGCTGTATCTGTAGCCTCTTCAAAGGATTTGCACTGCTTCTTTGCAAACGCATCATTACCCGGTATTATTAACTTAATTTCAACAATTTTGTTATCTATACTCGATGTGTTTTCAACTTTTAGTATCACTTCACTGTCAATTATCTTATCATAATACTGAGAAAGTTTGTTTACACGCTCATGAATAAACTCTATTAATTTTTTATCTGCATCAAAATGTACAGAATTAATTTTCACATTTACTTTCATAATTACCTCCTTTTTTTTATGCTCGTGGATGAGCTTGTTTATATATTTCTTTTAATTTTTCTATAGTATTGTGTGTGTAAACTTGTGTTGCTGATAAATTGGCGTGTCCTAAAATTTCTTTTATTGTATTTAATTCTGCTCCATTGTTCAACATGTGTGTAGCGAATGTATGTCTTAAAATGTGTGGACTTTTTTTTGTTGCTGTTGTTACGATGCTAAGGTAATTATTTACCATTCTATACACAAGTTTTTCATAAATATTTTTGCCATTTTTTGTTAAAAATAGATAATTGGTTGTTGGATTGATTTTTTCTCTTGCTTCAATGTATATCGTATAATTTTTTTTGAATGCATTGGTTATTGGAATAATTCGCTCTTTGTTTCTTTTTCCTATTACTTTAACTGTTAATTCATAAGTATCAACATCTGAAATAGAAAGATGAATTAGTTCACTTAATCTTATTCCGCAATTATAAAACAGTTCTATTATTAATCTATCACGTATTCCTTCAAAATCGTTGCTAAATTCTACTTGTGTAAAAAGTTGAGTCATTTCTTTTTCATTAACAAATACGGGTAATCGCTTTGAAGATTTAGGTGCTGTTATTTTTAAGAGGGGATTTTCTTCTACGATATTGTTTTTTAAAAGATATTTATAAAACGATTTTAAGGAAGATAGTTTTCTGTTTATGCTTTGAGGTGTAATTCCTTCTTGCAAAAGTTCAACTATCCATGAGCGGATAATGGTTGTTTT
>PCUH01000057.1:14775-15058 GCA_002770955.1 Flavobacteriales bacterium CG18_big_fil_WC_8_21_14_2_50_32_9
TTGAGGTAGCCTGAAAATTGCTCTAAATCGTTTTTATAAGCAATAATGGTGTGGTTGGAATAGCGTTTTTGGTGTTGAAGTACATTACAGAAAGTTAGAATGTGTTGGTGCATATTATTTATGAAAAGATAGGAATTACATCAACGAATTATGTTTCTACTTTGTTGCATTATTCAATGGATATTTTTACATCTATTTTTTCTATTTGTTTTTTGAAATTTATAGTTCGGACTTTAAGCAGTTTCATTCCATATCTCCCAAGCTTTTTCTGCTTGTAATTTCA
>PCUH01000057.1:15094-15420 GCA_002770955.1 Flavobacteriales bacterium CG18_big_fil_WC_8_21_14_2_50_32_9
TTTTTCCTTCTTTCAAAAAAAGTGTTTCGGTGGGATTGTAAATTAAATCGAAAAGTAAATGTTGGTTGGTTAGTAAATGATAATCAATAGCTGGTTTTTCGTTTTCATTGGGATACATTCCTAATGGTGTTGTATTAATGATTAATAAATGTGTTTGTAAAATATTTTTATCAACATCATTATAGGCTAATGCTGTTTCGTTTGTTGGGTTTCGAGTTACATAAACCGTTGAAATTCCGAGTTCATGTAGCACAAATTTAACAGCTTTTGAAGCTCCTCCTGTTCCTAAAATCAACGCTCTTTGATGTTGGTTTTCTAGAAATGGT
>PCUH01000057.1:15500-15664 GCA_002770955.1 Flavobacteriales bacterium CG18_big_fil_WC_8_21_14_2_50_32_9
TCTATTTTTATTGTATTTACTGCTCCAATTTTTTTTGCTGTTGCATCTATTTCATCTAAAAAAGGAATGATGGATGTTTTGTAAGGAATGGTTACATTTAATCCTCTAAGTAGAGGATTCTCTTTAATAATGTTAGGAAATTTTTCAACTGAATTTATTTCAAA
>PCUH01000057.1:15816-16083 GCA_002770955.1 Flavobacteriales bacterium CG18_big_fil_WC_8_21_14_2_50_32_9
TTGGAAGTAATTATAGATTCATCACTTCATCCCGAAATCTTTCGGGATGAAGTGATGAATGACACTAATTTCTAATACCTAACCCCTAACGCCTCTTTTTCACATTCACACATTCACACATTCTCACATCAACACATTTCCTTACTTCTCCAAAATAACAAACTCTGTACGCCTGTTTTTGGCTCTGCCTTCTTCTGTGTCATTTGAAGCAATGGCTTTTGTGGCTCCAAATCCTTTAAATTTAAGTCTTTCTGGTGCAATGTCTTC
>PCUH01000057.1:16112-21512 GCA_002770955.1 Flavobacteriales bacterium CG18_big_fil_WC_8_21_14_2_50_32_9
CTCTATTTTCTGATAAAGTCATATTGGTTGCAGCATCTCCTACATTATCGGTGTGTCCGTTGATACTGATTTTAACAGTTGGATTGGTTTTCAAAAAGTCGAGAAACTCATTTAATACCAACATAATTTTTGGTGTTAGTTGATAGGAATTGGTTTCAAAATTAATGTTATTGATTTTATAAGCTGTTCCAATTTCTATTGGTTTAATTTCAACTTTTTCTGTTTTTATAGGTTTTCCCTTTACTATTTCATTTGATGAAATAAGTTGAGATGTAAATGCATATCCTTTCTTTTTAGCTGTAAGCATAATATCTTCATCTTTATCAACACGAACAACAGCTACATAACCTCCTGTTTCTTGATTGATAACTGCTTCTACTTCCTGATTGGTTTTCGTGTTTTTGAGCATTACTTTCGCTTCCTCTGGAACTTTTCCTGAATTGTCTAAAATTTCTCCATTAACAAATACAACAGATTCAGGTCTGGCTTCTTTATAGAGTTCAAAAGTAAAAATATCTAAATCTTTATTTTCGTTAGAGGAACTATAATAGGCAAAATCACCATCTTTGCTTACCACAAAACCATGTTCATCTTTTTCTGTATTAATTGGCACACCTATGTTTATTGGTTTATTAAATTGTTTTGTTGTTTCATTCATTTTTGAATAGAAAATATCGTAACCACCAACTCCAATATGCTCATTAGAAGAAAAATATAAGGTATAACTATCGGAGTGCATAAATGGGGATTTTTCATCTCCAGGTGTATTTATTGGATAACCTAAGTTAATCGGTTCGCCCCATTTTCCGTTGGGTTGGCGTTCTACTTTATAAATATCCATATCTCCATTAAAATCAACAATTCTAGTAAAGTACAAGGTTTTATTATCGGATGAAATAGAGGGTTGACCTTCCCAAGTTGTTGGCGTATTGATGTGGCTTCCAATAGACTCTAATTTTGTCCAACCTCCATCTTTAAATTCTGAGAAATAAATGTCAGCATTATCGAACATTTGTCCCAATCCAGCTCTATTTTTTCCTCTGTAAGGAATTACTTCTACCAAGGTAATAAACAACAATTGATTATCCACAGAAACACTAACACCACCCTGATATTGTCCTAAATTAAAGGGATCTGGCATCGGCATTCCTGAAGTAAAAGTGTTGTTGCCAGTTTTTCTACTTCGAATAAACACCTCTTTCATACCTTTATCAAAACTACTAATTGATTCGTCTTTCATGTTTCTGGTAAAAAACAAATACCTATTATCGGGCGAAAGCATGGGTAAGTATTCATTGTTTGATGTTGCTGGACCTTCTAATTTTACGGAATGAAATGGAACGGTATCTCTAATTAATTTCAGATAAGTATCAATATCTTCAATTCTTGCGTGTGCATTTCGTTCATCTTCTTTGTAGGCTTTTGGAGCTGCAACAACAAGTTGATAAAAAGGTTTTGCTTCTGGGTATTTCCGCATTCCAAAATAATAATTTCCTAATTGCATTGCATGATAGAAATTTCTGTATTCAGGGCATATTTCAACTATTTTTTTCCAATAACTTATACGAAGTGCTGTGCTGTTTTTAAGTCCGCCAACCTCTCCTTTATTAAAGGCAATTTCAGCTTCTTTATCAGCAATTCCCGCTAGTTCATCATAGGCTTCAAGATAATTTGGGTCAATTTTAATTGCGTCATTCAGCAATGCTTTTTTTTGATTAAAAGGAGCTAATCGAGCAGATTCGAGATATTTTATTGCTTTTTTCTTTGGCTCAGGGCATTTATCCTCTTGAGCATAACTATTTGAATAGTATAAAAATAAAAATATTATTAAAATATAGTTGTTCACTTTTTCTTAATTTTTTTTAAACCAATAAACTAAATATTAAAAACCTAATAGGTTTTTGAAACCTATTAGGTTTTTTTACTAACTACTAACACCTAATTACTTCCCCCCTATTGAGCATCAACTTTAGCCATTGTAGCATTTGCTTCTTGTTGGGCTTTAGCCATTAAAGCATCGGCATTTTTCTTGCCTTCATTTTCAATACCTACTGCATTTTTCTCTGCTTCACTTTTCAATTTTTCAGCCGCTTTTTCTGCTGCTATTTTTTTCAATGGATTTCCGCCAGCTTGTTTCACTAAATCTTTGGCTTGTTTGTCAGCTTCTTGACGAACTTTATCGGCTGCTGATTTAGCTTCGTTTCTAATTTTTTGAGCATTTTTTTCGGCTTCAGCTAAAATTTTATCTGCTTGTTCTCTTGCTTTTTTCTTTGCTTCTTCCTTAGCTTTATCAACTTCTTCGGTTATTTTTTCTTTAATTTGTTCTTTAATTTCCTCTTTAATACTTCCCACTGCATCTTTTAGGCTAACACTAACTTTAGGGTCATCAAAAGTACCTTTAAGTAAAACATCAACATTTATAAAATCAACCGATTTAAGGCTCATCCCTAAGCCAGCTGCTTGGCTGTTTAGTTTATTAACCGCTTCTCCTGCTCCTAATTCTGAGCTTGGCACTTTCAACGTCATTTTATAATCAATTGTTTGATCGAAACCATTTGAACCTGACATTGTACCTACTGTTTTACCCATTTTCACATCAAAAGGATCGATAGTTACACGTCCATCTTTAAAGGCATACTTTAATTTAGCATCGTTTACTTCGAGTTTTTTTAAATTATCATTTTTCAACGCATCTGCCAATTTATTCATTGCCTTGAAATCTTCAACTTTAATATTTTTGGTTACCATATTTCCAGTTCCTGTTAATGAGTTCATGTCGGGCATCATCTCTTTATCTAAAAATCCTTCAACAACCAATGAAGTGTTAAAATTCCCTTTTGCATTTTTAGCATAAGGAGCCATTTCTTCTATGGTGTTAAATGTAGTAACAACTTGCTGGATATCAAAATCTTTGATTGCCATGTCGTAGCTAAACCCTGGTTTATCAATATTGGTTGTTTCATAAAAACCATTCATGAGCATACTTCCTCCTAACAAATTCATGGCAACATTTTTCATGCTTACTTTTTGGTCTTTCACTGTTATTTCACCTTTAAGGTTATCAATATCCATATTATCATAAACGATTTTATTTATAGATGAATTTAATACAAAATCAATGTTTTTAGGTACTTCAACAACCGAAAGTGGCACTTCTTCAGTAGCAGTGCCTTCTGCTGCAACAGGTTCATCTGCCATAAATTCGTTCAAATTCAATAAATTAGAACTATAATTGAATCGACCAGTTAACACATTAGCACTATCACTAAATAAATAGGCTATAAAGTTTTCAATTTTCCCATTGGCTTGCATATCTGATTTGCCAATTTTTGCATCAAAAGCAGCTAATTCAACAAATTTAGGAGAGAAATTCAACAGCATTTTGTTTAGCTGAATAGCATAAGGCAATGAATCACTTTTATATAGCATATCCGTAATTCCAAATTGCCCTTGAGCTAAAAATTCTTCGTATTTTTCATTTTCGATAGATGACATTTTTCCTTTTAATTGTACATCTGCATTTATTTTTCCATTCATTTCATCTCCTGCTTCTAAAGGCATAACATCTTTAACGGAAGTTAAATCTAACGCCATTTTCAATCCGCCATCTATGTTTGGGTCAGAAATAGGTGTGCTTACTTTCATGTACATATCTACAGGATTTCCAGCTAATTCTAAGTGGAATTTTTTAAGATTAACCAAAGTATTGTCTTCGCTTCCTCCTGGGTTTTCAACGTGTAAATCAACCTGAATGTTGTTTACTGCTTTTGGTAAATCGGGGTATTTAAACATAGCGTTTTCAATCAATAAATCTAATCCAAATGCAGGAAGTGCTGTTTCGGTCATTAATCCTTTTGCATAACCATTTAAGGCTAATTTTCCTTCGGTTTTCACGTTTGCAAAATCGGTCATATAGACCACTGGAACTAGAGATAAAATATTTTTAAATTCGGTTTTCTTTGCTCCAAATTTAACATCCATATCAATGTTATCATTGTCTTCAAAAATAGCTACCCAACCATCTAAAGCAAGGGTTAACTCATTAATTTTAAATTGATTTTCGGTAAATGTAAATTTGTTATTGGCTAAATCTGCTTTTATAGTGGCATCAATATCAATAATTGCTTTGTTAAAATACTTGATGTTATCCATAGAAAGGTTTAGTGTGTCAATAGTTGTTTTAGTAACTAAATCAGTAACATCTTGGGTCATATCTCCCGAAAGGTTAAAATTTAATCCTAAAACTGTAGTTTGCAAATTCATCGTTGCATCGTTATAAACAATACGAGCATTTTTAATGGTTAAATCTTTAAGGTTAAGTTTAAATGGCGAAGCAGGTGTTTCTTCTGTTGTTACATCAACTTCTTCTGTTGCTTTTGCGATATCCCAATTGGCTGATGTATCCGCTAATACAATGGCATTGATTACAGGATTATCAATAAAAATGGTTTTAATTTTAATTTCATCACCACTAATTACACTCATTAAATCTACTTTAAGTGTAAGATTTTTAATATTGGCTAATTGTGTTCCTTCAAATTTTTCTATTCCATCAACAGTAACATTATCTATAGAAAAATTAAAATCTGGAAAAGTGCTAATTAATCCTAAGTCAAACGCACCAAAATCTACTTTAGCGTTCAGGTTAGCATTGGCTTGTTCCTTAACCATTTCAATGATTTTTCCTTTAAACATAAAAGGCAAAGAAACGAGGAGAATAAGAAGGATTAGGAAGGTTATTCCTGTGATTTTAAAAAATTTTTTCATCTTTTATTTATTGTTATTGGTTAGAAATATCGTGCTAAATTAATCAAAGTTTAAGACTAAATAAAATGTGTTTAAAAGAAAAATATTGTTCTATTTTTTCTTTTTTTGAATAAAGATTAATAATTTCGTACAAAAATTAAAATTATGCAAACGACAGAAGGGAATAAATTGATTGAAAAAATTCAAAAAGAAATATCAAAATCTGGTATTAGCCAGAATAAACTAATTGAGCAATTAAGAGAATTAAGAGAAATTGCGTTGAAGGAAGAAGATCCTACACTAACAAAAGTAATTCGTTTGACTTATGAACACCTTGCTGAACATGGTACTTTTAATATTCCTATTCCTGCCGATGAATTAGTTGCAGAAGGAGATGAAGAAGATGCTGAAGCTGAAATGATGATTAATTCTATTGAGACTGATGAAGACAGAGTAGAAAGCTTGAATTATTTACTTTCGTTGATGCACGATAGAGAAAACCCAAGCAACCGTCAGGAATTGTTTGAATACAGAGATGCGTTGAAAAATTATTAATACTATACTTTCGCAAAAAAAGCTGTTCGATGAACAGCTTTTTTTTGTTTTCTTAATTACCTAAATTATTTTTTCAACTTTGGATTCATTGCATCAGTA
>PCUH01000118.1:0-2730 GCA_002770955.1 Flavobacteriales bacterium CG18_big_fil_WC_8_21_14_2_50_32_9
CAAGTTTTATTATAGCAGGAGATAATATGGGGCCAAGTAAGAGGCAAAAGGCAGAACAATTAAATATTCTTATAATAAATGAATATGATTTCTTACAAAAAATTAAATAAATTAAAATATTAACGATAAAAAGTATTTTTTAATCGTTAAATTGTATTTTTTTTGTATATATTTGTGCTTTAACTATAAAATTATAGTCATGAAGAAGTCGAAAGTCATGGTAGGCTTGGTGTTGTTAGTTTATTTAGGATTTATTGTTTTTCAATTTTCCAACAATAAGTTTTGGGCTGAAGTTTTAGATGCTTTATTATTACCTTTAATTACCATTGCTTACTTTAAAAATGTAAACAAACCCAATTTGTATTTTGCAATCTTTTTGATTTGTTATTCTGTGTCAGATCTAATGGTTTTTATTGTTGATTATATTCCCTATTTATATTACTACTTTATTGGAAATGGCCTCTATATTTTTGCATATATTGCACTTTTGATAAAAATTTTACAAACGATTTCATTTTCTCATATCGTAAAACATTTCAAATTACACATAGTCGTTTTGTTAGCTTTAAATATTTATATCGCTTATGTTTTGCAAATTATTGTAAACCCATACATGGTAATGACCAATGAATATGTTATAGAAATTACTTATAATATTTCCATGTTATTGGTGTTAACCTCATCATTGCTTAGTTATTTGTACAGAGATGACCGTAAATCACTATTAATGTTTTTAGGGTCTTTATCCATTGTTTTTTCTGAAGTTATTGGTGTTGCCTATTTGTATGTTGCGCAACAAAACCTATTAAGTTTCTTAACAACTTCGTTAACCTTGTTGGCCTTTTATTTTTATTGTAAACAATCTAGCTTAGTTAATGAAGAGGTCAATCAATTTGCTTCTTAGTATTTAAAAACTTCTATCTAACAAAAAATTAATGGGATTTTGATAAAAATATGTATTTCAACGATAAAATAAATAATTACATCGATTAAATAATATTTTTTATTACATTTGAAAGACCTACATTATGTTAATGAATTATGAAAAGCTTATTCAAATTTAGTTTTAATAAAGTTTTTATTGGTGCTCTGTTTCTTTTAATCATTTTAAACGTTATTGGAGCTGTGAGTGAAGACGCCTTGTTTTTACAATCTACAAAACCTTTATTTGTACCAGTTTTTCTCATATTCTTTTTCATAAAAAATAAAACACTTAAAATTCCATTCATTTTATTTTTACTGTATTCTTTTTTAGGGGATTCTGCATCCATGTTTTTTTCAAATGAAACCTTTATTAGAGCTTCAAGCATCATGTATTTTTTGAGTTATATGTGTTTGATTGGTTTTATGCTTCCTAAATTTAAACTTGTGGAATTTAATAAAGTAATTACGCTTTATTTAGTGATAGTGGTCTTTATAAATATGTACTTTTTATACTCGGTTTATAATCTTTTAAAAACCATTGTACCAGATAGTTTGGAAGTATTTTTATTTGGAATAAAAAGTATTTCTTTAATTGTTTTGGTTAGTATAGCTTTAGGTGTTTATCTTAATAATGAAACCAGGTTATCCATATTTTTCTTGATGATGGCATTTTGCTTTGTGTTTAGTGATATGTTAAATTATGTAAGTCAATATTATGTATATCATTGGAGCTTTTCAATGTTAGACAGAGTACTACATGTTATAGGTCTTTTCTTTTTATTCAACTATATCATGGAATACAATAAAGTTCCTAAGATTAGAGGTAGGCAAGTGCTAGAAACAACGTCAAAAGAATTAGCTACTAAAAATATTTTGGCCTAAACAAAAATAGAGGTTCCGTTGGCTGCTTTGTTCATGTCAGAATCAAAATAAAAATCAATTTTCCCTAAGTTAATACCATAGCATCCTACTTGGTTAACAAGGATGTTTTTGCCTACAATGTTTTTTACAATGGTTGGTTTTGGCAAGAAGGTATGAGTATGGCCACCAATAATTAAGTCAATATCTTTTGTTAAAGAAGCCAGCTTTAAATCGCTAATTTTACTAGCTTCGTTTCTATAGTTATATCCAAGGTGAGACAAACAAATTATTAAATCGCATTTTTCTTCTGTCTTTAAAATCCTGGTCATATCTTGAGTAATTTCAATAGGATCAAGATATTTGGTTTCTTTAAACATTAAAGGATCCACTAATCCTTGTAATTCTATTCCAAGACCAAAAAGGCCAATTTTAATGCCATCTTTACTAAAAGTTTTGTAAGGTTTAACATGAGAATTCATAACCGTGTTTGAAAAATCGTAATTGGCCGAAATAAACTCGAATGTGGCATGTGGTAATTGAGCATAAAGACCATCAATACCATTGTCAAAATCATGATTTCCAATAGTTGCTGCATCATATTTAAGCATGCTCATAAGTTTAAATTCAAGTTCACCACCATAATAATTAAAATATGGTGTTCCTTGAAAAATATCACCAGCATCCAGTAAAATTGTATGTGGGTTTTCTTTTCTAATAGATTCAATTAAGCTAGCTCGTCTTGCAACACCACCTTTGTTTGCATTTCTGCCATCTTCTGGACCAAATGGATCGATATGACTATGAACATCGTTAGTATGTAAAATGGTGATTTTTTTTGTACCTAATGTTGTAAAGGAAGATAAACCAATACCACCAAGAGATATTAACGCGGTTCCTGCCGATGTTTGTTGAATAAAATCTCTGCGCTTCATTGTTAAATTATTT
>PCUH01000118.1:2745-3077 GCA_002770955.1 Flavobacteriales bacterium CG18_big_fil_WC_8_21_14_2_50_32_9
TCAATAACAGGACTAATGGTATCTACCTTTTTGAAATAATCAATCAGTACATTTCTAATTTTATAATCTAAATTATATAAGCTGTCATTGGGTTTAAAAAAGGTCATGTTATCTCCACCGTTATATAAATAGTCATTAGTAGCAACATAATAGGTTTTACCCGCATCCACCTTTTTATTTTTTATGGTGGCACTAACAATATGGTAATCCTTATCAATAACTAAATTTAATTTTGAAATAGGATGTGCCTTTTTCCGTTTACTTAAATACATAATTAAACTGTCTATCTGAATTCCTTTAAGTGCTACCACCACTAAACTATTTTCAAAAGG
>PCUH01000118.1:3240-6025 GCA_002770955.1 Flavobacteriales bacterium CG18_big_fil_WC_8_21_14_2_50_32_9
TAATTGCCAATTATAGTATATAGTCTGCTTATATTTAATGACTTGGTGAGTATTCCTTCTAAATCATTTTGCTGTTCACTTATTTCAAGTGATTTAAAATAATATTCAATGGCCTTGTCATATTTTTCTTGGTTTTTATAAATAACACCAATATTTCCCATGTGCGTTGCCTGTCCTTTTAAGTTATTTTTTTTTGTATCCATTTCTAAAGCTTTGAAATAATATTCCAACGCTTTATCAAAATCTTGCAAATGTTTGTAAACAACTCCCATATTTCCATAATGCATGGCTATTCTGTTTGTATTATCATTTTTGATGTCTATTGCTAATGCTTTATTATGAAATTCTAGTGCCTTGTCTAAATCTTGTTGATTTTTATATAAAACTCCTAAGCCAGCATACATAATAGCCATACCATCTTGGTTATTTAATTCTTGGTGAATAGCCAATGCCTTATAATAATATTCTGTTGCTGCAGGGTAATCCGTTTGTATAGCTTTGCATGTAGCCAATACTGCGTATGAATTGGCTATTCCCTTTTTCCAATTAAGTTGTTGGCTTAATTTCAGGGCTTGTTCAAAAATTAGTGTGGCTGAATCTACCTGACTGTTCCGAAGTTCCTTTCCTAATTTTATTAACGCTTCAACTTTGGTGGTATCTTCGGGAGCAGAATGTATATATTTTGATAGAGAATCAAGGGTGGATGCTTTAGATTGAAAACAAAAAAACGCAATTAAAAGTAGAAGATACAATATGTTGCGTGATTTCATAGGATAAAAATACATTTTTATTAATTCTGTCCTAATAAATAGCTGGATATTTTTCTGAATCCGACTCACTCATAATACGATAAGTAGTATCAAAAATTTCTTCCACACTTGGTTTAGAAAAATAATCTCCATCTGTGCCATAAGCTGGTCGGTGGGCTTTTGAAGAAAGTGTTGTTGGTTCAGCATCTAAATAATAATACCCTTTTTGCTCTTCTAAAATTTGCTGTAAAATAAATGCACTTGCTCCTCCAGGCACATCTTCATCAACAATTAACAAACGATTTGTTTTTTTCAACGACTCTACAATAGAATGTTTGATATCAAAGGGCAAGAGGGTTCTTACATCTATTAATTCTGCTGAAATTTCTACTTCTGCCAATTGCTGAACAGCTTGAAGAGCCAAGTTGCAGGTAGAACCATAACTTACTATGGTTATATCCGTTCCTTCATGCATGGTTTCAGGAATTCCTAAAGGGGTAGTAAATTCACCTAAATTAGAAGGAATGTGTTCTTTTGTTCTATATCCGTTTAATGGCTCTATTACAATGGCTGGGTCATCTCCTTGTAAAAGCGTGTTGTAGAAACCTGCTGCTTGTGTTAAATTTCTTGGCACACAAACGTGTATTCCTCTTATGGAATTAATAATCATTCCCATAGGAGAGCCTGAATGCCAAATTCCTTCCAAACGATGTCCACGCGTTCTAATAATTAGAGGTGCTTTTTGTCCGCCTTTGGTTCTGTATTGTAAGGTTGCTAAATCATCACTCAACACCTGAATAGCGTACAATAAATAATCTAAATATTGAATTTCAGCAATCGGACGCAACCCTCTCATAGCCATTCCTATTCCCTGTCCAACTATGGTATTTTCTCTAATTCCAGTATCACTCACACGAATTTCTCCATATTTTTCTTGTAAACCTTCCAATCCTTGATTCACGCCACCAATTTTACCAGAGTCTTCACCAAAAATCAATACTTCAGGATAAGTAGCTAAGATTTTATCAAAATTTTCACGTAAAACTACCCTTCCATCTTCTTTTTGGTCGGTTAATTCGGCTTTTACTTCCGTTACTCGCATAGGAGAAGTCGCAAATTCTGAAAGCAAAGTAGAACTATATCTATCAAAATTTGTTTTTGCAGCTTCATTCAACCAGTTGGATAAAGGTTGTTTTGCAGCTAAATTTTCTGTTCGGGTTAAACGCAATGCTTTTTTTACTGAAGAAACAATATCTTTTCGAATAGGTTCGGTATTGCTTTTCAGGGCATCTATCATAGGTGAAATAAATGCTTTATTAGCACTTTCTTCTGCCAATGCAGTTAATAGTTGAACCACTTCATCACGTTCTTGTTTAATGGGGTTGAGGTAGGCTTCCCAAGCAGCTCTTTTTTGTGCATTCACCTCTTTTTTACCTTCTTTTTCTAAGTTGTCTAATTCTTCTTGAGTAGCAATGTTGTTGGCTTCTATCCACTCTCTGAATTTTTTCACACAGCAATATTCCGTTTCCCAAGTTAAACGCTCCTCTGATTTATATCTTTCGTGAGAACCTGAAGTGGAGTGTCCTTGAGGTTGAGTAACTTCAGTTACATGCACCAAAACAGGACAATGCTCTTCTCGGGCAATTTTTACTGCTTTTTCGTAAGTTTCTATCAAAGCTGGGTAATCCCAACCCTTTACGTTGAAAATTTCGTAGCCATTATTTTTTCCTTTATCTCGTTGAAATCCTTTCAATATTTCCGAAATATTTTCTTTGGTAGTTTGGTATTTTTGAGGTACTGAAATCCCATGTCCATCATCCCAAATCGACATTACCACAGGTACTTGTAAAACTCCCATTGCATTAATGGCTTCCCAAAATGGACCTTCAGAAGTACTGGCATCACCAATAGTTCCAAATGCGACTTCGTTTCCTTTATTAGAAAAGTTGGTGAAAGAAGCTAATTCTTTATTGTTTCTATATACTTTTGATGCCTGAGCTAATCCTACCAAACGTGACATCTGACCAGCTGTTGGG
>PCUH01000118.1:6042-6200 GCA_002770955.1 Flavobacteriales bacterium CG18_big_fil_WC_8_21_14_2_50_32_9
ATTTTTCATTTTAGTTAAATCTTTCCAAGTGCCATCATCATTCAAACTTCTGGTGCCAAAGTGTCCGTTCATAGAACGACCTGCTGAGCAAGGCTCTGCTTTTACATCTGTATGAGCGTATAATTGAGCAAAAAATTCTTGAATGGTTAATTGACCTG
>PCUH01000116.1 GCA_002770955.1 Flavobacteriales bacterium CG18_big_fil_WC_8_21_14_2_50_32_9
GGAGAATGATAACTTATTTTCAACACTTTTGGAGGCGAAATAACCAATTTTTCTTGCGGAGGAATATACTTCACAATAGACATGATGCTTCCTATAAAATTAATGCTTAAATTGTACTCTTTGCAGATGAATAGCAATACATCTGACACAGTGGCATTGGCAAAATTGTTCACGATGTTTTGCTGAATAGATGGATCTACACTAATATTGAGTTTATGGGCTTCGGCTATTCCTCTCATAAATTCTTGAATAGAAACACCACTTACAGACATTTGTACATTTTCTTCCAAACCAGGCATATCCGTAGCCAATACCGATAACTGGTTTTCTATTTGTTTTATCCTGTCATCAGCATAACTATTTATGCTTAAAAACAGACACAACATCATCACTATTATTGGATTGTATTTTCTCATGGCTATTTCATAAATCAATAATTACTCATCAACATAGCATAAACTTCGTCAATAGAGGTTTCTCCTTTTTCAAACAACTCAAAAGCATTGTCCATTAATTGATTGATTTGCTTGACTTTTAATTCGTCTCTTACATTAAATTTTTCATTTTTTATACATTCAGATAATTCATAGTCTATCGGAATAACTTCATATACTGCTTTTCTTCCTTTGTAGCCTGTATAAAAACATTGTTCACATCCAACAGGTGTATAGTGTTGTTCCACTATGCGAGGTGCTTTATAACTACTTGGAAAAAGTGTGGTATCAAATTCTTTTTTTTCTTTGCAGTTAGGGCAAAGCAAGCGAACTAGTCGTTGTGCAACAGATAAACTCAGTGTGTTTGCCAATAAATAGGAAGGGACTCCCATATCTACCATTCTGGAAATGGTTCCCCAAGCAGAATTGGTGTGTATGGTAGATAATACCAAATGACCTGTTAGAGCAGCTCTTATCGCCATTTGAGCGGTTTCTCCATCCCTAATTTCTCCTAACATTATTACGTCTGGATCTTGTCGTAAAAAGGAACGCAAAGCAGATGCAAAGGTTAAGCCTATGTCTTCTTTTAATTGTACTTGATTAATGCCTTCTAAGGTATATTCTATAGGATCTTCTATGGTAATTAAATTGGTTTTTTCTTCGTTTAATATTTTTAATGTGGCGTATAAAGTGGTAGTTTTTCCTGATCCTGTTGGTCCACTTATTAAGATAATTCCATTGGGTTTTTTTATTCCTTCTAAATAATCGTGCAGTTGTTTTGCATCAAACCCCAAGGTATTAATGTCTATATCGGTGGCATCTTTGCTTAACAAACGCATGACTATCTTTTCTCCGTGGAGTGTGGGCAATAAAGAAACCCGAATATCAAATTTATTACGGGCACTTTTAAAGGTAATTCGTCCGTCTTGGGGTAATCTTTTTTCGGCTATGTCTAAATTGGCTTTTATTTTTAATTTATTAACTAATGCAGGATAATCATTGGCTGGAATAACATATTTTTCTATAAGTTTTCCATCTATCCGTAGTCGAACTCTAGCTCTGTCTTCATATTTTTCAATATGAATATCACTGCTACCCAACGAGTCTGCTTCCACAATGAGTTTGTAAACAAAATCTTCTGAATTGGTATCATCAAAGCTAACGGTTTCTGCTCTTTTATTTTTGTAGGTCAACCGATAGTATTTTCCTAAAGTTTTATTAATCAACTCTGGTGTACTTGGAACAATTTGTATGGTTTTTCCAAAAATCATTTCCAACTCATCGCTTAATGCTGAATTCAATTTTTCTTCATCGGCATAAAAAATCATTTTATCTTCATCTACTGATTTAGGAACGATATAATAATGCCATGCCTGCTCAGTAGTGATGGATTGTTGCATTTCTGCACTTAATGTGATGTAGTCTATTTTACTCATGTATTAAAAAAAGTTCTTCGTACAACTGAAAGTAGGTGGTAAATTGTTCTATAAAAAGTAAACTGATTAAAGGTATGCTCATGGCTCCTGCTAAGGGAATAAGCATTTTTTCTTTGGGTGCATTTAACCACATAATTCCACCGTAAATAATGGCTGTGGTGGCTATACTTAAAAGGTAAAACAACACAAAATTAATGGGTGAAAATACCACTGTTAATACCACAAAAAATAATACATCTCCAAGTCCTAAATGTGTGTTTAAAATATTGATCATTTTTTTTTCTTTCATGGAGATTAAAATAGTTACACCTAATAAATTAATGCTTACTAATAGCAGGTTAATCAAAGAATAGCTAATGAATTCCTCTACTTCTATCGTTAGTAATGCTTTTATACTAAAGCCAACAAACAACAGCGGAATTAAAAACCAACTGATGGCTTTGTTTTTAAAGTCTTGTATTACCACCGCTATTAAAAGACTTATCAATAGAATGAAAAGTGTTACTTGCATCAATCTTTTATGGTTTCTGTGAGCTTTCTGTCTTGATTAATTTCCCAAACATTAAATACGCCATCTCCATCAAAATCCTGCACGGCTGTGGCTCTGGCAGTAAAAGTGGTGGTGCCTGCTTCTACAATTTCTATTTTATACCTTGCTCCTCCTCCTTCTGTCACTAATGTTTGCTGGTCAAAATCTATTTCTTCTAAATCGCCTGAGTATTTGGAAAATTCTAAAAAGTAGAGTCTTTCTAAGGAATAGATATGTTCTAGTTGTGTTTTGGCTTCGCCTTGTTTGGCTTTGGTAACGGCTTTCATGATGGATGGAACAGCTAGTGCTGTTAGTATTCCTGCTATCAATATTGCTCCCATGATTTGAAGCATGGAATAGGCTTTTAATTTCTTATGTTTCCTCATTTTTTAATTTTTTAAATGAGGTTCTAAATTATATGAAAGAAAAAGCTAAAAAATGGTGTGGTTCATTTTTTTTTTAAACGGTAAGGGAATAGGAACATAATTTGGTTTGTAGCTACAGGCAGCGATTTAGAGCTACTAAGAATATAGTTTTTTAATATAGGCTAGTATTAATAAGGCTTAAAAAGAATTTTAGGTGATAAAAAGAACACTACCTATCTTATATCATGTTTACTCAAACTGAAAGTAGATATTCTTCTAACAAATCATTATTAGAAAACTTAAATATAGGAAGTATCTTATAGTCTCTCTTAGATTTATTTTGTGTGCTTGCAACAGTTCTTAAAATATTAATTACTTGCTCATTGGCATTAGAGATTTCTACAAATGCCTTTAATTCATCTTGCAGTCGAATCCTTTCTTTATGAAACTGATCAGCAAAAGACCTTGACATGAATTCCACATTAGAGAAATCAAACTCAATATGTTTGCATTTGCTTTCTCTAACAGCATTCATCAATTCAGTTGCAGCTTCTCTTGTATTCAATAATCTGCTTACTTCTTCTACTACTTGTATTTGTAACAATGCTTTCATTTTTCCTCTGTACAAAGTTATATATTATTTTATATATTCTGAAATATATTTCATATAACGTAAAACTATACCTTTTTGTTATTTCTTATACCTCTATTCTA
>PCUH01000283.1 GCA_002770955.1 Flavobacteriales bacterium CG18_big_fil_WC_8_21_14_2_50_32_9
TGGCATCATTAAATTAAAAATCACATTTTATCTTATATTGTAATTTAAGTTTTTCAGCAAACCCTAATTAATAAAAACGATTATAAAAATCAATAATCTGTGTTAAAAATCTATGCAATTTTGTGGTATCTGCGGCAAAAAAAGTGACTAACTAGTTACAGTGATTTTATTTTTTAAAAAGCTTATCAAAGAAACTTTTTTTTTGTTCATTTTTTTGAGGCAAAGGAACCACAAGAAAGCCTTTAAACTCCATTGGTTTATAATATTCGTTTGTAATCACTGAGCTATTCTTGAAAAACTCATCTACTTTCATCGCTAGTTTGTAAGTTTCATCTAAAGCATCATTTTCAAAATTATAATCTGTTTTTAGTGCTTCATAAAAGGGACTAGATGGAAAATAATAGGAAATTGCATTTAAGAAAGTTTCGTTCCATGTTTGTGTAAAAATAAGTCCGTCAGTAATATTTTTTTGCTTTAACAAAAAAGTTGTAAGCTCTCTAAAGAATATCAAATTTTGTTTAATATATTTCTTGTTGGACATACAAAATTCAAACAAGCACATGGTAATTGCATAAGGAATGACATGCATATATTTATCTTTTTTAAACCTTATATTTGCACTCTTTAAGTTTTTCTTTACCGTTTCAAATTTGTTAAAACAATATTCGTATAATTTCAAATCTAATTGGTTGTTTTCAAGTATTATTTTTATTAAATCATCACCTAAATCTTCAACTTTTGGTCTTTTGAAAGTCATTCTTTTCACCTCTACTTCACCTTTCCATTTAATATTACTTACTTCAGAAAAATACTGCAACGATGTTGAAAAGTCCTCAAAAATTCCTACATGTATGGGTATTTCTTTTATTGCTTCAATTATATCCTCTAGATCATCCTCAGAAGCTTTTCTTGTGTCAAAAAATCTTCTTCCTTTAAGAAAATTTACAACACCATTATGTGTTTGGTAGTTTTGAATATAATCATTGAAATCACGAGGTTGTTTTTTCAATAACTCCATATAATTTTTTCTTTCCTTAATAAAGTGATATTCAGATGTAACTCTATCAACAGGATGTCTTAACATCATAAAGATGTCATATTTCTTATATTGTTGAAAATTTTTAGGTTCAAATATATCACCTGCATTTGATGATTTAGTTTTTAATTGAATATGACGATAAAAAAAATTAACTTCTGTTTGCCAATAAGAATTATTTATAGCAGTATTAATTGTTGTACCACCCGTTTTAGGTATATGAATAAAAATTGAATCTCTTTCCATATTTTAAGTAATTTTCCTTTGATAAATTAATATTTTTTTTTGTAAAGATAGGAACAAATGATGTTAAAATATAAAATTTCATTTTTAACTTAAAAAATAATGATATTCTTATTTTTTTTTATAAGTTTGCAGCTACTAATAATTAATTAATCAATTTTTTTTACTAACTAAAATAATGTACTATGAAAAAAACATTACAAATCTTAACAAAAATCACATTTGCAGTTTTCGCCTTTATTGGACTGTCAAATAGTGTAAAAGCTCAATGTCTTCCTGGCGAAGTAGCAGTGTCTTTTGATGTAATTACTGACCAATGGGGCTACGAAGCTTACTGGGAATTAGCTCCGACAGGTGCTGGATGTGGTGCCGCATCTGTTATCTTTGCTGGTGGCAACACCAATGTGGGTTGCCTTGGTGGTGGTGCACAAGCTGCTGCTGGTACTGATCCTGGAGCCTATCCTAATAGTATGACAACCACTGAAGGTCCTTTTTGTTTAACTATAGGGAATCAATATGATATTATTATGGTGGATGATTGGGGTGATGGATCAACTCAAATTACAAGTGTTGCTCAAAATGTAAATGTAACTGCAGCTGGTGCAAATGATGTATTTACTTTTACAGCAATAGCCCCTGTAGCTGAAGATTTAGCAGTGCTAAATTCAACTGGTGTTGAATACACATTTACTCCTCAATCACAAATTCCAACGGGCGGATATCCATTATCTGCTGCGGTTAGAAATAATGGAACTGGTGTTGTTGCTGATGCTGTATTAAATGTTAATGTTTATTTAGCACCTAGTACTACGCCTCTTCAATCTTTTTCTAGTCTCCCTCAAGCAATAAATGCTGGAGCAACTTCAACAATTAGTGCTGGAAGTTTCACGCCAACTGCTACTGGAACTTATACATTTGAATATTATCCAAGTTCTGTTACAATTACTGACGGAAATTCTAGTAATGACACCATTCAATTACCTGTTGCTGTTACTGATTCCGTTTATGCAAGAGATAATAGTAATGTTACTGGAACTCTTGGTCTTGGTGATGGACAAGGAGGAGAGTTAGGTCAAAATTACATGGTTGTTAATCAGGATACATTAACAGCTGTTGATGTATTTATAGGTAATCAATCTGATGGAATGAACAACCATCCTTTAAGTGTAGCTATTTATTCCACCACTGCTGGAACACCTAACGTAATAATTGCGACTACTGATACTATAACCGTTGATACAACTTCTAATTTTATGTGGAGATTACCAATTAATGGTGGAAATCTCATTTTAAATTCAGGTGAATATGCATTTGTTATCTTTGAAACAGATACAAATATAACTGTTGGTACAGCTACTGATATATTTACTACAGGTAAAGTATGGGTTAGATCAACTGCTATTACTGGTGGAAATTGGACTAATGTTGAAACTTTTGGTTCAGCATTTGCTCGTTCTTTAGTTATAAGACCAATATTTGGTTCTGATATGTCCACAAGCATAGGTGAATTAACAACTAATAACTTTAAAGTTTATCCTAATCCAACTTCTTCATTATTATTTATTGATGAATTAACTATTGGAAGTTCAATTAGTATTGTAAATACTTTAGGACAAGTTGTTTACTCTTTAAACAGTTCAAATAATAATAGATTATCTATAAATGTAGCTAATTTTGAAAGAGGTGCATATATTATAAACATTACAAACAATGGTTTAAATAATTCAAGCACATTTATTAAAGAATAAAATTTCACTTTAAATTTTGAAGCTCCATTACTTCTGTAATGGAGCTTTTTTTATTTTCAATTTGTTTTTATGAAAAATCTTATTTATATAAAATTACTTATGTGTGCGTGTTTATTATTGCTAATCCAATGTAAAGCTCCTGATGTTAGCTTAAATAGTAGTCAAAAATTGAAAAAAAATGAATATATCATTAAATTAATTGAAATAGAAAACAGAAAAACAAAACAAAAAGAATTATTTGTGTTATTAGATGATAAAAAATATTTCATTAAGTTTTCAGAAAGTGCTGTAAAGCATGAAGATGCAAGGAATTATTTAAACAAAAATAGTATTGGTAAAATTAAATTCAGAAACGGTTACTGGGAAGAACAAAAACCTGTGTCCCTCTCTAATCCTTCTGCCCCAACTAAAGCTAGAAGTGGAGATTATGTTATACTATTGAAAATAAAAAATCAAGAATAACTCAATAATACTATTTTTTTCTAAACCCCAACTTCGATATAATCTTCAATTGGATTGCAACTACAAACTAAGTTTCTATCTCCATAGCCATCATTTACACGACCAACAGTTGGCCAATATTTAGCATGTTGTATCCAGCTTAGCGGAGCAATAGCTTGTTCTCTCGTATAAGGATGATTCCAGTTTGTATCAATTATTGATGCTAATGTATGGGGGGCATTTTTTAATGGATTATCTTCTGCACTAATTTTACCTGAAGCTACTGCATCAATTTCTGCTCTAATGGCAAGCATTACCTCTACAAACCTATCTAATTCTTCTTTACTTTCACTTTCAGTAGGCTCTATCATTAAGGTATCGTGCACAGGAAAAGAAACGGTTGGAGCATGGAATCCATAATCCATTAATCGTTTCGAGATGTCAGTAACATCAACATGAGCAGCTTTGAATTGGTTGCATTGTAATATCATTTCATGAGCAACCCTCCCGTTTACATTTGTATATAGGATAGGATATGCTTCAGCTAATTTTGCTTTTAGATAATTTGCATTAAGTATGGCAAATTGAGTTGATTTTTTCAATCCTTCAGTACCTAACATTTTAATATAAGCGTAAGAAATCAAACATACATAAGCACTACCCCAAGGAGCAGAAGAAACAGCTGTAATAGCTTTTTCTCCACCTGTTTTAATTATTGCATTTGATGGTAAAAAAGGGGCTAAATGTTTTGTTACACCAATTGGTCCAACTCCTGGTCCACCACCACCGTGAGGAATAGCAAATGTTTTATGTAAGTTTAAATGACAAACGTCAGCACCTATATTTGCTGGGTTTGTTAATCCTACTTGTGCATTCATATTGGCTCCATCCATATAAACTTGACCTCCATTTGCATGAATAATTTCTGTTAATTCCATAATGCTTTCTTCAAAAACACCGTGCGTAGATGGATATGTAACCATTAAACAAGAAAGATTAGCAGCGTGTTCTTCAGCTTTTGCTTTTAAATCAGCTACATCAATGTTTCCATGTTCATCGCATTTAGTAACAATCACTTTCATTCCAGCCATAACAGCACTTGCTGGGTTAGTTCCATGGGCAGAAGATGGAATTAAAGCAATGTTTCTATGTGTGTCTCCCCTACTTTCATGATAAGCTCTGATAACAAGCAAACCAGTATATTCTCCAGAAGCACCCGAATTTGGCTGTAACGAAACAGCATCAAAACCCGTAATTTCAGCTAAATCATTTTCTAATGTTTTTAGCATTTCTTGATAACCTTGAGCTTGATTTATAGGCACAAAAGGGTGAACATTAGCCCAATCTGACCAACCTAATGGAATAAGTTCTGATGCTGCATTCAATTTCATAGTGCATGAACCTAAAGAAATCATAGAATGTGTCAATGATAAATCTTTATTTTCTAATCGTTTAATGTAACGCATCATTTCTGATTCAGAATGATATTTAGCAAAAACTTCATGTGTTAAATAAGGTGATTTTCTAACAAAAATGGAAGGAATTGAAGTGGTTGAATTACTATTTTGAGTTGTTTTTTGTTCTAATGCTTTTTCAAAAACAGACACAATTTGAGTAATGGATGCTTCATTTTCTGTTTCTCCAATACTTATTGAAACAGAATTATTGGTGTAATAGAAATTAATTTTATTTTCTAATGCAATTTTTTCTAATTTCTCTTTTTGAGAAGAAGAAATAGAATATGTTAATGTATCAAAAAAAGTTGAATTTGTTCGTTTTAATCCTAAGCTATCAATTTGTTGAGCTAGGTTGTTTGTTAATACGTTTATTTTAGTCGCTATGTTTTTTATTCCTTCTGCACCATGATAAACGGCATACATTCCTGCCATAACAGAAAGTAATACTTGAGCTGTGCAAATGTTAGAAGTAGCTTTATCTCTTTTTATGTGTTGCTCTCTTGTTTGCAACGCCATTCTTAGAGCTCTATTTCCATGTGCATCAATAGAAACTCCTATTATTCTTCCAGGCATGGCTCTTTTATAGATTTCTTTGGTTGCAAAATAAGCCGCATGAGGACCTCCATAACCGAGCGGAATACCAAATCGTTGTGAAGTTCCAACAACAACATCAGCACCCCATTCTGCTGGTGGTGTTAAAAGTGTTAAACTTAACAAATCAGCAGCAACCACAACTAGACTTTCGTTGGCGTGTGCTTTTGCCACAAACTCTTTGTAATTGTTAATTTGACCTGTTGCATCTGGGTATTGAACAATTCCTCCAAAAACGTTGTCTGTAAATTGAAAAGTAGAAAAATCACCTATAATGAGTTCAATTCCTAGTGGAGTGGAACGAGTTTTTAATACATCAATGGTTTGAGGAAAACACTTATCTGAAACAAAAAAGATATTTGCTTCTTGTTGTTTTGATTTTTTACTTCGATTGGCAAACGCCATAATCATTGCTTCGGCTGCAGCTGTACCTTCATCTAATAGGGATGCATTTGCCATTTCCATTCCTGTTAAATCAATTATTGCTGTTTGATAATTTAACAATGCTTCTAATCTACCTTGAGAAATTTCTGCTTGATAAGGCGTGTAAGCGGTGTACCAACCTGGGTTTTCAAAAATATTTCTCTTAATTACAGAAGGTGTAATTGTATTGTAATATCCTAACCCTATATAAGTATTTAAAATTTTATTTTTCTTACCTAATTCTGAAATATGATTTAAGTATTCGTATTCTGTCATTGGAGCTGTTAATTCCAATTCTTTTTTTAATCGAATTTTTGATGGAATGGTTTGATTAATTAATTCTTCAATTGATGCTACTCCTATTACGGAAAGCATACTTTTTACATCGTTTTCTCGTGGTCCGATGTGTCGTTCTGAAAATTTTTTTGTTGACATTGTTTAATGAAAATGGTTAATAAAATTGAGAGCTACAAATGTAACTATGAATGTTGAATTATGAATATACAATAGGAAATTATTTTTTACTTAATGTTTAATTACATCTTGCAATTCAACCAACGATTTTTTATTTTTCTTTGATTTCATAGAATTAATAATGGATTCTTTTTCTTTAGTAGTTAAATGCCAACTTAACGAAATTTGATTATCTTCATTTTGCAATTCAAAATCTATAATCTGAATTGGTTGATCCATGTTATTACTTAAATATTGAATCATATCATCTAAATTGTAATCTTGAATTAAGAAAAGGTTTGCATACAAGCTACCAATGGGTGATGAAAATGTTTCACCAATACTCATCAGTGGATTTTGCTTAATGTTTATATTTTTTTCTTTATCTCTAACTCTAATAATTACCACTCCAGAAGTATTTTCCTTAATCCATTCTCGAAAAGTGTACATATATTTATAGGTTGTCATTGCTCCATAATTATCTCTCATTCCTGCATCTAAGACATTAATTTGAGGGATACTTGGCAATGAAACACTAGGCATTATATACGGAAATGTAGAACTCATTCTGATAGCACTTGTAAATTTCAGATTTAGAGCATCTTGTTTTTCAAATAGTCGGGTAAACTCAACATTTTCTGCAATTGGATTATTGTGTGTGTTTTTACTAGGAATATTATTACTCAAAAAAGAAACAGGCTGACTAGAGATGAGCAATCTTCTTCCATCATTTATAATTGTTGGTGCAAAAATCATCATCGGGATATTAGATTCGTATTCTGGTGTTCGGTAATCAATCAAGCGTTTATTCAACACATTGTTTGTGTTTTTTAATAATTGCCATTCAAATGCATAACCTCTGTCTTTTAAATAAGTATATTTTCCATCGTCATACGTTTTCATTCTGATAAAAAAGTCGTTAGTTGCAATGCTAAATGCAATGGAGTTTAACAAATCTTTTCCTGCATTTGTAACATAAGAATAATCCGTTAAATGTGGTTGTAAATTATTGTTTTTTTGTCTTAAATAAAGTTCTCTATAATAAGATGCTCCAACCATACCTCCAGAAGAACCTGATATTAAATGGATTTTTTCAAAAAAATTACCTCCGTAAATACTGTCTAAATAATGAAGTGTGTAATAAGTCCATAAAGTGGAGCGAGAACCACCTCCGCTTGTATTAAAAAAGACTAATTTTGGTTTAGAAAGACCTCTATTTTTGGTTTTCCAATTTTCTAAAATATCAAGTGCATTGTTTTTGTCATTTTTTAAATTTTCTTCATTAAACCTTAAATTATTTAAGTTTTTTAATGAATAATCTGCTTGTTCGGTGTTATAATTTATTCCATATCCCATATTAGCGTAAGAGAAAATTTGATGTTTAGACAGAAAATTTATTAATAATAACAACACAATAAATGCGAAAGTAGTCCACCCTTTTAACCAAGTATGAAAAGCACTTGATATAATTAATATCATTGTAAAAAACAACATTACGCTTGCTCCTGCAGGAATAATGAATAATGCTCTTTCATGAAATAAACCCAATATTAAGTATGAAATAAAAATTACCATCTCAAATGCAGATGCATTTAAATGATTTTGTTTAATCACAGATTGAAGCATGGTGGTGTCGTAATGTGAAATATCTCTAGCTGCTTTAGTTGAAAAAGGAGTATGTAGATATGTTTCAACATGCCATTTTTCTCTTTGTTTAAGAAAGTTAAATAAATCTTCATCTCTTAATAAAATAGTACTAATTGGTTTTGCATTATCTGTATCAGAGCTTATTCCTAAAATTTTAAAAATATTTCTGTTTGTGCCTAAAAAATAAGATAATGAAATGAGTATATTTATGGTATATCCTGCAAGTATTCCTGAAATATAAATAAGTATTTCAAGTATAGTTGTATTTTCGTTTTCTATATGGTAAAAAATCACCTTATAAATATAAAAAAGCATGAAAATTAAGGGGATAATGGAATTGTTGATGCAATACACAAGAAAAGGTCTTCTTAGAGCAGCAATAAATTGAAATCTTCCACTATTAATAATGTAACTGGTAATATTGAAAGTCATAACAAACCCACCTATGGAAAAACCCATTATAGCGTATGACCAAAAACTTATTTCATTTAAATACTCTGGGGCTAAAAAAAGGTATGGAATTCCATATTTATTTGCCAAAGAACCATTTACTATTGAAAACAACACTACCCAAAAAAGAAGAAGTAAGTGGTTTCTCTTTAAGTTAACTAAGAAAAGCTGAACAGGAAAGAAAAATATAAGTTTACGAATCATTTGTTGTTTACCATAAATGGAATTATAAATTACCACTCCACTACTACGATAAAAGTAATATTTTGTTTAATGAATTGGTGTCTTATTTGCTACCTTTTCCATTAATTTTCCAATACCATCTATTACTTTTTTCAACCAATCAAAATATAAGGATATCATAAGTGAAATTGACATTAGCCAAATAATAATGGTATTAAACCAAAATGTTGGTATTTTATTTCCTAGAACAACTTTAACAGGAGCATAAAAATGTGCTCTAATTCCTTCAGGTTGAAGATATATAGGATCTATTTTTTGATATAAATGACCATCTAACTCCAAAATTCTATTCAAGTCGTTTTTGTTTTTCACAAAATCAGATAGTGCATCATTGGTGTAATCATTTTTCATTTCAATAAAAATAGCTTTTGAAACTGAATCTGCATTTAATTTTGTTGCCAACGCATCTTTCTTTTGATTTGCGGCTTTGTATAATTGTAAATAATGTCTATTTAATTCATAAAAATAATTTTCAGTTTCTATAATTACATGCTGAGTAATTTTTTCTGGAAATAGATTTTCAAGTTGTTGATATTTAATTGTTGGATTTCTTTGTAACTCAGTTTCTATCTCGTTTCTCAATAAGATGAGGTTATCTTCAATAACTTCTTTTCTATCTTCTTTATCTAAATTATTTTTGGTGCTGCTTAATTTTTCTTTCAACTTTGACAACCAAAAATTCTTTTTAAATTCTGCTTGCTTAAGTTCTCTATCTACATCGAAGAATTGTTTTTCAAAAGCATTGTTTTTAAATTGATGAACGGCCAATGCTTCATAAGCCCAGCGAGAAGTCATTATTTCACCAACAACAGGCACGCTGGTTTGAAGTGTTATCACTGGATTTAGTTTATCAAATTTAACAATAACTCCACTTAATAATAATTGAGGGATAACCAAAAAAGGAATTAATATATATATAGTTACAGCCGAGTTGAAGCTTGCTGAAATATTTAATCCTAACATATTGGCAAAACAAGCTGTTGTAAACAACACTAACCAATAAGCTAAATTCATTCCTTGAATACCCAAAATTGAGTTTCCAACCAATACAAATGTTAGTGTTTGAATGGCTGATATAGTAAACATAATAGTTATTTTTGAGAGTAAATAACTTGATTTACTTAAATTTAAGAATTTCTCTCTTTTTCTGATTTTTTGGTCTCTAATTATTTCTTCTGCACTTACTGTTAATCCAATAAAAAGAGCAACAATTACAGCCATAAACATATATGCAGGTAAGTTTTCGTTTTCTCTAAAAATGTAACCTAATTCGTTGCTATGATCTGTATTAAAATAACGTATTAAAAAAGCCAATATAAAAGCCAATACAGGTGCTTCTAAAAAATTAATTAATAAATATTGTTGATTAGTAAGTTTTGATAATACATCTCTAGTAACAAAAACCTTGAATTGCTTCCATTTGTTTGGAATATTAAAAGTAATTTTTGGGGCCTGGTCTATTTTTTCAATTATACTATTGCTTTTGTTTTCAACAAGTTCTAAGTATTTTGCATACCACTCTTGAGGAGTAACTTTTCTGTTTTCGGTTGAATGCCCATATTCATCAACAACTCTAGCTTCAATAATATTGAAAATTTGTTCTGAATTTACATTTCCACATGTAACACATTCACTTTCGTTGCTGTTTACATGGTTCACTAATTGTTTGAAATAGATAACTGCATCAACAGGATTTCCATTATAAATAGGGTAACCACCTGTATCTAAAATTAAAAGATTATCAAACATTTTAAAAATATCTGATGATGGTTGGTGAATAACTACAAAAACCAATTTACCTTTTAAGGCAAGTTCTTTAAGTAAATCCATGATATTCTCAGAATCTCTAGAGGACAATCCTGATGTAGGTTCATCAACAAACAAAACGGATGGTTCTCTTATAAGTTCTAGCGCAATATTTAATCTTTTTCGTTGACCTCCACTAATTGTTTTTTCTAAAGGGCTACCTACTTTTAAATCCTTTGCCTGATATAAACCAATACTGATTAATACATCTGAAACTCGTTTAACCAATTGTGTTTCTGTTAAATTATCAAAACATAAACGAGCATTGTAATATAAATTTTGAAATACCGTAAGTTCCTCTATCAATAAATCATCTTGTGAAACATAACCTATTACACCTTCTATTTTTTCTGGTTCATGATGAATATCTATTCCGTTAATGGTTATTCTTCCTGTAGTTGGCGTATATAATCCATTTAAAAGATTTAATAATGTCGATTTTCCAGCTCCACTTGCTCCCATAATGCCTACCATTCGTCCAGATTCTTCTGTAAAACTAAAATAGTGCATTCCCATATTACCTCCTTTAAATTTGTAAGTAATATTTTCTACATCAAAAACCACTTTTTCAGCATCATTGTTCACAAAAAACTTAGTGATAATATCACTATAATAAATTGGCTGAACTCTTGAACTTCTAATAGAAGATCCTTGATTTAAAATTCGGGATTGACTTTTATTTATTAAAATTCCGTTTAAATAAAGTTCTGTATCACCAAAATAGCGAACAAAATAAAGGTTTACACTTTCAATTTTTATAATACGAAGCTCTCCAATAATCCCATCAGAGTATATATGTTTACTAAGATTTAATTCGTTTTTATTATGATTATTGATTACCAATACAAAAGAAGAGTCTATTTTTTCAGCTAAGGTATTTTTAACAAAATCACTACAAAGTTGATGTTCTTGTGAAGGAATATTGAATGTTTCTGAAACTGTAGATACAAATTCTAATTCTTGCTCTGTGGGGTTGTTGTTTGCATAAATAAATTCGAGTAAACGAATTAATACAATAATTTTTTGAGTTTGTGCTAATTCTTCATTTATTTGAGTGCAAATTAGAAGAATTTTAACGGAATTAACAGAAGTACGTTTTTGTCTTCGTGAGCCGTCTGCTTTTTTTGTTTTTTCTTCTATAAAGTCATCATAGAGTGCCAAATACTCATCAACAAGTTGTTGGTTAAGTTGTTGTGTTAGAAAAGATGCGACTATTAATCTACTTTTTTCTGATGCTTCAGCTGCATCAGAAACGATAGAAAATAATTGCATTAAAGCTTTGAGTATTCGCTCGCTCATTTAAAAATTAGGTGTTAGTAGTTAAGGTTTAGTAGTTAGGGGTTAGAGAAAACCTACTAACTACTAATCCCTAATACCTTATGTTACTGTTTAAATCCAACAAGCAATACGGCACAACCAGAAGCAGCAACATTAGGATCAAGGTTGGCTTCAATAATGCAATCTAATGTGTTTGTTATTTTAAAATCCCAATAAGGTGAATTGCTATATTCTTTGTTTGTGAATAATAGGTTTCTTTCTTTATCATAAACAGAAAAGATTAAATTTCCATCAGAAAAACCACTACATGCGGCAAAACGATAAGTTGTTCCGCCATATAAAACCATATTGAACTCTGCAATTTCATCATCTAATAACAAAGCTCGGTAATCTTGCCCATCAGAAATATAATTACTTGTAATGTTTTTCTCACATAATGTAGCACTAGAATCACAAGGGGATTGAGCTAAAACAGCATTAAAAGAGATTAAACTTATTGCTATTACTATTAATTTGAAGCTTATTTTTTTCATTTGTGTGTGTTTTTGTTGTTTATTTTCAAATTTTGAGGTATTTTGTTAATTGATTGCTTCAGCTCTTATTTTTGCTATTTTCTCAGTAATTTGACCTAATAACTCATTAGATATTGAGACAGTTGTAGTGCTATTTATTGTTGTTGTTTTCTTAGCAGCATCAACAGTTGGTTTAATGAATGTATAAGTAATTTCAACTTTTTCAAACAATTCGTTTAATTCCATTAAATTGTCAATTAATGATGCAAAATCAGGTTTGTTATAATAAGGAGTAAGTAATTGAATAAGGTTATAAACTGTGTTCTTTTGTTCTCCTATTCGATTAATAATTTCTTTATCGGAAGTTAGTTTAGCACTATTTGTTGTAAAATACAAACTTTCAATCCAACCACCTGCTAAAATTAAAGCACTTATGTCATTTTGATCATTGCCCTTTAAATATCTATCACTTGATTTATATGCTTCTGATACTAATGACAAAATAGAATCTTGGTTGCCAATGTTTTTTTCAAAACGCTCAACCAGTTCCATGTCAAAAGCACTACTTACACCTAAATCATCTCCCAATGTTTTAACTGCAGTTAAAAAAGATATGGCATCTTGAGTTTGATCATATAAAGTAACATAACCTAAATCGGCTCCATAAATTCCTAAATTAACAGCTTTCTTAAAATTTGTTGAATAACTAGTAACCTTTGATGGAACATTTAAAACGTCTTTATTGTATGTCATTCCTGAATTTTTTATTAAAAAAGCAGTTTGAATTGGTGATGGTATACTAAAAACCTTACCGTCTAATTCAAGTAATTGATTTTTATTAGGGTCTTTTTGTTCCACCTCAATGTTTTCTGAGTTTTCATCTTTTGCAGCATCATCTCCACAACTAAAGGTTACTAAAGCCATGAATGAAAAAAGTAGTGCTTGATTTTTTAGATTAAAATAAGTTGTTGTCATTTTGTAGGTTTTATATTTTTTTCTCTTGGTGCAAATAAACAAAAAATCTTTTACAGTAAAAAATAAATATTTCGATATATGAATAAAAAATACAGTTAATTTTAAAAAATTTTACTACGAAGCATAAAATACCTTAACACAAAAACACTTATTAAGGCAATAATAAGGTTAATTATTGCTTCATTATAATCTTTAAAAATAAGTTTTCCAATAAAAAAAAGTATTGAATAGGTTAATGAAATCGCACTTATCCAGCAAATTAATAATTCTGGTATTTGTGATTTTAATTTTGGTAGCCCCAATTTTTCTCTAATAGAATTCCATGCTCCTTGTGGTTCAACTTGTGTGTAAAACTTTTTTAATGTCTCTTCTTTTTCTGGTGGAGTAAAAATAGTGATAGTTATCCAAATAATTGTTGTGAAAAATGTAGTAAATAATAAAATACCTTCATTATCTATAAATGGATTTCCTGCATTGCAAGTTCGTTCAAATAATGGAGCAATTAAAAATCGTGCTATTGTATATCCTAAAATCGGTGCTAATGTTGCACTAATTTCACTCCAAACATTTATTCTACTCCAATACCATCTTAATATCAAAACAGCTCCTAAGCCTGCTGATGAAGCTATTAAAAACCGAGCTGCCCCATCAATGGTTTCAATAAAAGTTGTAATTACGAGTGCTATTAACATAATAATTACGGTAAAAATTCTTCCTGCTTTTACCATTTTTAGTTGATTAATTTCTTGGTTCTTTTTTTCTAATTGTCTTTTATATAAATCATTGGTTAAATAACTTGCTCCCCAATTGAGTTGAGTAGAAATGGTACTCATATAAGCTCCTAAAAAAGCAGTAAAAATTAATCCTCTTAATCCTGTGGGCATAAAATCACGCATAGCCATCACAAAACCTTCTCCTGCGTTTGCTTGCGTTAATTCTGGATAAACAACTAATGCACACAGTCCTACAATTATCCATGGCCAAGGTCGAAGAGCATAATGTGCTATTTGAAAAAATAGTGTAGCTAATACTGCATTTTTTTCATCTTTAGCACTCATCATTCGTTGTGATATGTAGCCTCCTCCTCCTGGCTCATTCCCTGGATACCAACTTGCCCACCATTGCACTGCTACAAAAGAAAAAAATGCTCCTATGGTTAATCCAAATGTTCCTACATCACTTGTGTTATTGCCTCCAAGCGTTGGAAAAAAATCAAAACGCCAAGCAGGTAATTTTTCTTTCAATCCATCAACCCCTCCTATTTGTTCTGAATTTAGCATAATTATAGCCAAAATAATACATCCACTCATAGCGAGAATAAACTGTACAGCATCAGTAATTGCAACTCCTAACAATCCTGATAATGAAGAATATATAGCAACCAACACCAATAAAAAAGCAATAATTATAAAAGCGGTTTGATAATCAATATTCAAAAAAAGCATTAAAATCTTAATCATGGCAGCATTTACCCATCCAATGATGATACAATTAAAAAAAACACCCAAATAAATAGATTTAAAATTTCGAAAAACATGTGCTGCTTTTCCTGAGTAGCGGAGTTCAATAAATTCTAATTCGGTAAGTACATTTGCTTTTCGCCACATCTTTGCAAAGAAAAAAGTGGTAAGCATCCCTCCTATTAGCATATTCCACCATAACCAATTACCAGAAATACCATTTTTTTTGATTACTTCAGCAACCCAAAGCGGTGTATCTGCTGCAAAAGTGGTGGCTACCATTGAAATTCCTGCAATGTACCAAGGCAAATTTCTTCCTGCTAAAAAAAAATCAACTAACGAACCGCTCGATTTATTTTTAAATTTTAAGCCTATATACAGACTAATTCCTAAAAAGACAATTACTATTATCCAATCTATAGGTGCTAACATTCTTCAGTAATTTTGAGACGAAAGTACAAGTTTTTTTGTGAAAAATAATTTTTTTAATTTTTTAAAAAAAACCTTGCTTGAGATTTTCTAGTTCTAAAAGGATTGGGTAATTTCATCATCTTAACCCATAAAATTCACAAATTTTCTACGATATAAGTAATACCAACAAATTTAGCTATTTTCAATAGCCCAAATTTGGGTAT
>PCUH01000080.1:0-8568 GCA_002770955.1 Flavobacteriales bacterium CG18_big_fil_WC_8_21_14_2_50_32_9
CTTCAACTTTAATACATTAATTTTACCTTCTAAATTTAAAATATAAAAAAATGAGTTTATTAGTTATAGGAACAGTTGCTTTTGATGCAATTGAAACCCCTTTCGGGAAAACAGATAAAATAGTTGGAGGTGCTGCTACCTTTATTAGCTTATCTGCTTCAAATTTTGTTAAAAAAACCAATATCGTTTCTGTTGTAGGAGGAGATTTTCCTAAAGAAGCAATGGAAATGTTAGAAAATCATAATGTTGATTTAGAAGGATTGGAAATCAGAGAAAATGAAAAAACATTTTTTTGGTCGGGTAAATATCATAATGATATGAACACAAGAGATACATTAGCTACAGAGCTAAATGTATTAGAAACATTTGACCCAAAAATTCCTGCCAACTATCAAGGTTGTGATTTTTTGATGTTAGGAAATTTAGCTCCAGCTATTCAAAAGAAAGTGATTAACGGCTTACATAAACGTCCGAAATTAATTGTAATGGATACTATGAACTTTTGGATGGACATTGCGTTGGATGAATTAAAAAGCACCATTTCTATGGTTGATGTGTTATCTATTAATGATGAAGAAGCTCGTCAACTTTCAGGAGAGTATTCATTAGTAAAAGCGGCTCAAAAAATATTAGCATTAGGACCTCAATATTTAATCATAAAAAAGGGAGAACATGGAGCTTTATTGTTTGATAGAGAAAATGTGTTTTTTGCACCGGCCTTACCATTAGAAGATGTTTTTGACCCAACAGGTGCGGGAGATACTTTTGCAGGTGGTTTTATTGGTTATTTAGCTGAAACAGGCGATATTTCTTTTAACAATATGAAAAGAGCAGTAATTTATGGTTCTGCTATGGCTTCTTTTTGTGTAGAAAAATTTGGAACAGAACGAATAGAGCATTTAACAAATACTGAGTTGGAAGAACGAGTTCATAAATTTATAAATTTGGTTCAGTTTGATATTAGTTTAGCAAATGTGTAAATATGAGAATGAAAATCTGCGGTAATCTGCGTCCAGATATTTATCGGGATGCGGGAAACAAATTGATGTGAGAATATGTAATCTGTAAAAATATGGAACAAACTTTAAGACAAGCAGCAAAAAACCAACAAGTATCTGTTATGGCAGAAAATCTAATTGGTTCAGAAATAATTAAATTAGCTGGAGAAGTAAAAGAAAAAATTGCTCAAGGAGAAAAAATTTACAATTTAACAATAGGAGATTTTGACCCTAAAATTTTCCCCATTCCCACAGAACTAAAAAATGAAATTATCCAAGCCTATAATGATGGAGAAACAAACTATCCTGCTGCAAATGGAGTTGAGCCTTTGCGAAAGGAGGTTGCTCGATTTTTAAAAGAAAAGCAAGGGTTAACCTATGACGCAAATGCTATTTTAATTTCTGGTGGAGCTCGCCCTTTGATTTATGCAGTTTATCAAACCATTATTGATGCTAAGGACAAAGTGCTTTTCCCCGTTCCATCATGGAATAACAATCATTATTGTCATTTATCTTCTGCACAACAAATGGTAGTAGAAACAAAACCAGAAAATGATTTCATGCCAACAGCTGCTGAGTTGAAACCATTTATTTCGGAAGCTAACTTAATTGCACTTTGCTCTCCGTTAAATCCAACGGGAACTACCTTTACTAAAGAAGGATTGAGCGAAATTTGTGAACTTATTTTAGAAGAAAATAAAAAAAGAGGAGCAAGTGAAAAACCACTTTATTTGTTATTTGATCAAATATATTGGGTGTTAACGCATGGAGAAACAAAACACTTTGACCCTGTTTCTTTATTCCCTGAAATGCGAAATTATACCATATATATTGATGGAATTTCAAAATCGTTTGCAGCAACAGGTGTTAGAGTAGGATGGGCATTTGGACCACAAAAAGTGATGGACAAAATGCGTGCAATTTTAAGTCATGTTGGGGCTTGGTCGCCCAAAGCAGAACAAGAAGCTACCGCAAAATTCTTAAAAAACGATGTTGCTGTTAATGCCTATTTAGTAACATTTAAAAATAGAATTAATAAAAGATTAGTCCGTTTTTATGAAGGAATGCAAATCTTAAAAGCTAAAGGCTATGATGTTGATGCCATTCCGCCACAAGCAGCTATTTATTTAACAGTTAAATTTGATTTAATTGGAAAAACCACAGCCGAAGGTAATTTATTAGCTACTACAGCTGATGTAACAGCTTATTTACTGAACGAAGCAAAATTAGCAATCGTTCCATTTTATGCTTTCGGAACATCAACAAACTCACCTTGGTATAGATTATCCGTTGGAACAGCACGTTCAAATGAAATTAAAGCATTGTTTTCACAGTTGGATACCGCTTTAGCCAAACTTTCTTAATTTTTTTAATAGTGATACAACTTAAACCTTCAATTTTTCAGTTTTTAAATCTCTTAAAAGAAAACAACAACAGAGATTGGTTTCAAGCTAACAAGGCTGATTATGAAGCAGAACTTGCTCATGTTGTTGTTTTTGCAGATAAATTATTAGAAGAAACAAAAAAACACGATACTATTGAAACTATTTCTGGAAAAAAAAGTCTTTTTAGAATTTATAGAGATGTGAGGTTTTCTAAAGAAAAATCGCCTTACAAAACTTGGTGGTCTGGCAGTTTTACAAGAGCAACCAAACAACTCAGAGGTGGTTATTATTTTCATTTAGAACAAGGTAATAGCTTTGTTGCAGGAGGTTTTTGGAATCCAGAAAAAGAAGATTTATTGCGTATTCGACAAGAAATTGCCAATTACGAAGATGAATTTAGAAACATCTTAAAAAACAAAATAGGAAAACTTACTTTTGAAGGAGATCAACTAAAAATGTGTCCAAAAGGATTTGATAAAGAACATAGTGCAGTTGATTTATTGCGTTATAAACAGTTTATTCTCATTCAAAAATTTACAGATGAAGAAGTGTTGGATTCAGATATAATAAACAAAATGAATGCATCTTTTAAAAATATGCGTCTTTTTTTTGATTTTATGAGTTTGGCACTCACCACTGATGCTAATGGAGTACCTATCCATTGATTAGAGTTTGTCCATAATGTCCGATATCTTCGTTATTCTCAATCTTCAAACCAGTCATCCCGATAGATTCGGGGCTCCTGATTTTTAGATTTTAGAAACCTCGAACTCGAACATTCTGGACAAAGTCTCGACTTTATGGACAAACTCTAATTAGGAAAGATGTTCATTAATTTAAAACACGAATTACAGAGTAATTACTAATTTTTTTAAAATCTTATAAATAAAAATTAGTAAAATTCTGATGAAACCCTTACTTTTGGCTTTTATGGAATTTTCAGCACAACAAATAGCAGGCATACTTAACGGAGAAATAGTGGGTAATCCAGATGTTACCGTAAATAAGTTATGTAAAATTGAAGATGGAGAAGCAAATGCAGTTTCTTTTTTAGCAAATTTAGCCTACGAATCACATCTTTATTCAACCGATGCCTCAATAGTAATTATTAATAAAGATTTTACTCCAGGCAAACCTGTTAAAGAAACCTGCACGCTTATTAAAGTAGAAAATGCTTATGAGTGTTTCACAAAGTTATTAGATACGTACAGTCAATTCAAAAATAACAAAACAGGAATAGAACAACCATCATTTATTGCTGAAACAGCAAAATTAGGAGAGAATTGTTACGTAGGAGCATTTGCTTATATTGGAGAAAATGTGAAAATTGGGAATAATGTTAAAATTTATCCCAACTCCTATATTGGAGACAACACAACAATAGGAGATAATAGCACTTTTTTTGCTGGAGTTAAGTTGATGGATGAAACTGTTGTGGGCAAAAATTGTATTTTCCATGCAGGTGTAGTAATAGGATCAGATGGTTTTGGTTTTGTGCCAGATGGAAATAATGTTTATAATAAAATTCCTCAAATAGGTAACGTAGTTATTGAAGACGATGTAGAAATAGGAGGAAACACAGTAATTGATAGAGCTACAATGGGTTCAACAGTTATTAAAAAAGGCGTTAAGCTTGATAATTTAATACACATAGCACATAATGTAGTAATTGGAAAAAACTCGGTAATTGCAGGGCAAGTTGGAATAGCTGGATCGGTAAAAATTGGAAAAAATTGTATGATAGGAGGTCAAGTGGGAGTTGCAGGACATTTAACAATAGCTGACGGAGTTAAAATAGCAGCTCAATCTGGTATAGGTGCAAATATTAAACAAGAAGGATTAGTGGTGCAGGGTTCTCCTGCATTTTATATAGGAGATTATAAACGGGCTTATGTAGGATTTAAAAAATTGCCCGAAATACTTGAACGATTAGATAAATTAGAAAAAGAAAAATAAAGATTAGTAGTTAGGTGTTAGCGGTTAGCAAACTTTATAAACTTCTGACTTCCAACTTCTGACTTCTAACTTTACAAACTCAATAATAAAAATATGGCAAAACAACAAACACTAAAAAACTCATTTTCTGTTGTTGGAGTAGGATTACATACAGGAGCAAAAGCTACACTTACAGTACATCCAGCACCAGAGAATCATGGGTTTAAATTCAGAAGAGTTGATGTGGAAGGACAACCAGTAATAAATGCTGATGCAAATTTGGTAGTTGAAACATCAAGAAGTACCACTTTAGGAATAAATGGAGTTAAAGTACACACCACGGAACATATTTTAGCAGCACTTTTTGGTTTAGAAATAGATAATGCACTTATTGATTTAGACGGACCAGAGATTCCTATTATGGATGGGAGTGCATATCCATTTGTAGCTGCTATTCAACAAGTTGGAATAGTAGAGCAAAACGCAGATAAGGAATATTTTGTAGTAACAAATAATTTAACTTATGAAGATGCTGAAAGACAAACGGAAATGCTTCTAGTTCCTCAAGATGAATTTCGGTTAACCGTTATGGTTGATTATAATTCTGTAATTTTAGGAACTCAGCATGCACACATGTATCACTCTGGAGAATTTGTGGAAGAAATTTCAAAATGTAGAACATTTGTTTTTTTAAGAGAATTAGAAGTGTTAGCCAGAAATGGATTAATAAAAGGTGGTGATTTAGATAATGCAATCGTATTGGTGGATACCCCTTTGCCACAGGAAAAATTAAATGAAATAGCCGATTTATTGGGGAAACCACATATTAAAGTGGATAAAGCAGGAGTGTTAAATAACTTAACCCTATATTTTCAAAACGAACCAGCAAGACATAAATTATTAGATATTATAGGAGATTTAGCATTAGTTGGAAGACCAATTAAAGGACATATTTTAGCTGCTCGACCAGGTCATAAAGGAAATACAGATTTTGCTAAAATGATTAAGCAAGAAATTAAAAAGCAACAGAAGGGCGAAATGAATTTTGATTTAACAAAAGAACCCTTATATGACATCAATCAAATAAGTAAATTATTACCTCATCGATATCCATTTTTATTGGTAGATAAGATTATTGAAATGGATGAAACGAGCATAGTAGGAGTAAAAAATATTACATTAAATGAACCACAATTTACAGGTCATTTCCCCAATAATCCTATTATGCCAGGGGTACTTCAAGTTGAAGCGATGGCTCAAGTAGGAGGAATTCTTGCATTAAGCTCTCTACCTGATCCAGAAAATTATATAACTTATTTTATAAAAATAGACAAAGTTAAATTTAAAAAGAAAGTGATTCCAGGAGACACACTTGTTTTTAAATTGGAACTAATTACTCCTATTAGGAGAGGAATAGTTCACATGGAAGGAAAAGGTTATGTAAATGGGCAAATGGTTATAGAAGCAGAAATGATGGCTCAATTGGTAAGAGAAGTAGTAGAAGAAAAAATTCCACAATCCCTACATCAATAAAAAAATATTATCTTCGCAGAAATTTTATAGAAACGATTGATAAATTAATAAATGGAAAAATATCCGTTAACAAACATTCATCCAAACGCTAAAATAGCAGATAATGTAATAATAGAATCGTTCACAACCATTTACGAAGATGTTGAAATAGGTGAAGGAACATGGGTAGGATCAAATGTAACTATTTTTGGAGGAGCAAGAATTGGGAAAAACTGCAAAATATTCCCTGGTGCCGTAATTTCGGCTATTCCACAAGATTTGAAATTCGACAATGAAGATACTACTGCCGAAATTGGTGATGGTACTATTATTAGAGAATGTGTTACCATAAACAGAGGAACCAAAGACAGAAATAAAACTGTTGTTGGGAAAGATTGTTTATTAATGGCTTATGTGCATGTTGCTCACGATTGTATTGTTGGAAACAACTGTATTTTAGCCAACTGTGTTAACCTTGCTGGACACGTTGTGTTAGGTGACTTTGTAATTATAGAAGGTGTTGCTGGAGTTCAACAATTTGTTCATATTGGAGAGCATGCTTTTATCGCTTCAGGTGTTAATGCACGAAAAAATATCCCTCCTTATGTAAAAGCCGCCAGAGACCCTTTGACCTATGCAGGAGTTAACTCAGTTGGGTTGAGAAGAAGAGGTTTTTCAACCGAAACGATACTTCAAATTGAAGACATTTATCGTTCATTATATGTTCGAGGACTGAATGTTACAAACGCTGTTAGTGTGATAGAACAAGAAGCACCAAAATCAAAAGAAAAAGATATCATTCTTAACTTTATTAAAGAATCAACAAAGGGAATTATCAGAGGGCCACTAGTTTAAAGAAGGTATAAATGTGAATTGTGAATTGTGAAAAAATACTAATTCAAACTAATAACCAATAACCAATAACCAACAACTTTTATCTTTACAACCTTTTAACTGAAAATAAAATATATGGCAACATCAAACGACATTAAAAATGGATTATGTATGAAATTCAATAATGGTATTTATACAGTTGTTGAATTTTTGCACGTAAAACCTGGTAAAGGACCAGCATTTGTTAGAACAAAACTCAAAAGTTTAACTAATGGAAAAGTTATAGATAACACTTTTTCAGCAGGACATAGAATTGAGACGGTTCGCGTAGAAAGAAGGAAATATCAATACCTTTATAAAGAAGGAGATGCTTATCATTTTATGAATCAAGATACGTATGAACAAACTTTTATTGATGAAAATTTAATAAATGCACCTCAATTTTTAAAAGAAGGCGATTTAGTAGAAATTGTTTTTGATGCAGATGAAGAGAAAGCACTTTTGTGTGAATTGCCAGCTTCTATAGTACTCCAAGTAACTTACACTGAACCTGGTGAAAAAGGAAACACAGCCACTAATGCTTTTAAACCAGCAACTGTTGAAACAGGAGCAGAAGTTAGGGTTCCATTATTTATAAATATTGGAGACTTTATCAAAATCAGTACTGTTGACGGATCCTATTCTGAACGAGTAAAAGTTTAAAAATTTTATTTCAATAATTAAACAGAGAAGTTATTTAACTTCTCTGATGTCTTAATATATAAACATTTTAAAATGAAAAAAATAATTATAATACTATTAGTATTTGCAACCACTTTTCAAGTAAAAGCGGATGAAGGAATGTGGCTTCCAATGTTAATTCAACGACTGAATTATGTGGATATGCAAAAATGTGGTTTGCAACTTACTGCTGAAGAGATTTATAGCGTAAATAACTCCTCTCTTAAAGATGCTGTTGTTGCACTAGGAGGCGGTTTTTGTACAGGTGAAATTATTTCAAATCAAGGATTAATGTTAACCAATCATCACTGTGGTTTTGGTGCTATTCAAGAAAATAGTACTACAGAACACGATTATTTAACAGATGGCTTTTGGGCAATGACCAAAGAACAAGAAATACCTGTTGATTTTAGTGTATGGTTTCTAGATAGAATGGATGATGTAACATCAATTATCCTAAAAGACGTTACTAAAGAAATGACAGAGGAAGAGAGAACTGCAACTATACGGAAAGCAATAAAAGAACTTTCAGGAAAAGAAATGGAAGGAAAGACAGAAGATAACTATAAAGTACAGATTAAATCCTTTTATTATGGAAATGAATATTACATGTTTAAATACAATATATTTAATGATGTTCGTATGGTAGGAGCACCTCCAAGCTCAATAGGAAAATTTGGTGGTGACACGGATAATTGGATGTGGCCAAGGCATACAGGCGATTTTAGTATGTTTAGGATATATGCAGATAAAGATAATAACCCAGCAGCTTATGCTAAAGACAACAAACCTTACCAACCCAAACATCACTTACCTGTATCTTTAGAAGGTGTTAGTGAAGGAGATTACGCAATGGTAATGGGTTACCCAGGTAGCACGGACAGGTATTTAACTTCTTTTGGCGTTAAAGAAGCTGTTAATGTTGATCAACCGGCTAGAGTAATGATAAGAAGAACAAAATTGGATATCATGGATGTTGGAATGGAAAAAGACCAAAAAGTTAGAATCCAATATGCTTCCAAATATGCTCGAACTAGTAATTATTGGAAGTATTTTCAAGGTCAAAGTCATCAGTTGGTTAAAAATAAAGTGCAAGATAAAAAAGAAGAAATAGAGAAAAAATTTTCGATATGGGCTAATGCCAATGAGGAAAGAAAAGCAACTTACGGTAATGCATTACAACT
>PCUH01000080.1:8584-10281 GCA_002770955.1 Flavobacteriales bacterium CG18_big_fil_WC_8_21_14_2_50_32_9
AAAAATACAGCAAAATATACATTGCCTAATGTATATTTTCAAGAAGCCGTTTTTCAGGGGCCTGATATTTTTGGATTAGTTATGGGGGATTTTGCCTTTAGATCTGAAATGCAAGCGGCAATAACAGCAAACGACAAGCAAAAAATTGAGGATGCTAAAAAAAGTATTTTAGAAGATTTGCCTGCCATCTTTAAAGATTACAATGCTGAAATTGATGAACATCTGTTAGCAGAAATGTTGCATTTATTTTACACAAATTTGGATGCTGAGTTTCACCCTGCAACATTAACTTCAATTGCAAAAAAATACAAAAAAGATTTTAAAAAATTTGCAGCAGATTATATGTCAAAATCTCCATTTTCTTCTCAAGATAAACTAACTGTATTTTTAAATAAGTTTTCTGTGAAAACATTACAGAAAGATCCTATTTATAATCTAATGAATGAATTAATTGATATTTATATTCAACGAATTGTAACACCACAAAGAGCAGCTGATGAAAATATGAATAAAGGTATGCGATTATTTGTAGATGGTTTAAAACAAATGAATGCAGATAAGATTTATGCATCAGATGCAAATTCTACTATGAGAGTTACTTATGGAAATATATTATCATATAAGCCTGCTGATGCTGTGAATTATAATTTTGTTACTACACTTGAAGGCGTTATGGAGAAAGAAGTGAAAACAAACAATAAAAACCACGAGTTTTATATCCCTGCAAAATTAAAAGAGTTGTATGAAAAGAAAGATTACGGACAATATGCTACCAAAGAAGGAAAGCTTCCTGTAGGATTTATTTCTAATAATGATATTACTGGTGGAAATTCTGGGAGTCCTGTTATTAATGCAAAAGGACATTTAATCGGTACAGCCTTTGACGGAAATTGGGAAGCGATGAGTGGTGATATTTATTTTGAACCAAACATACAGCGAACTATCTCTGTAGATATTCGTTACACCTTATTTATCATTGATAAATATGCTGGAGCAAAACACTTAATTGATGAAATGACGTTGATAAAATAATTTTTTTGTTTGAATTTTGTTTATTATTATTGCTAAAAAATAGATTAACAAAAATTTAAAAACATGAAAAAATTACTACTAGGTTTAATAATATTATTGGCAACTACATTTGCATTTGGACAATCTAACAGAGCAGGAATTATTCAAGCTGGACTTGGTGGAGGAATAGCTTTAGGATGGGCTTCTGTTGAATTTACTAACCTTAATTTTAAGAATTCAGAAACCCAAAATGGAGTAGGAGTCGCAGGTAATTTTAATATTAGAGGTCAATATGGGATTAGTAAGTCATTTAGTGCAGGTATTCTACTTCGAAAAGATGTAGGTGTTTTTAGTGTTTCCAAAAATGATTTTGAAGACAGTTTTGATATGTCTGTTTCTACTTTTTCCTTTGGATTTGAAGGTAAGATTTATTTAATTAACAAGGATAAGTTCAATTTGAATATAGCACCTAGTTTTGGATATACAACAGGTAGTACTAAAACTATTGATTATAACCCTGATTTAAAGGGAGATGCATCAGGATTAAATTATGGACTTACAACTGGCATTAATTTGTATTTTGGTAGCAGTAGTAAGTATGGTATGTCTGCTGATATAGGCTTTGCTGGTAGTAGTTTGTCAGGTTCTTTTGATGGTGATAAAGATAATGAGTATAAAATTAAAGG
>PCUH01000080.1:10289-15139 GCA_002770955.1 Flavobacteriales bacterium CG18_big_fil_WC_8_21_14_2_50_32_9
TTTATATTGGGTTAGGCTTCTCAACAAGGTTCTAAATTTTCAATTGAATAACAAAAAAAATTCGACTTTTGACGGAGGTTTTTTTTATGTTAAAAAATAGTACCTTAGCGGTTTAAAATTGTATTTTGTCTAAAAATATCGTAAATAAAAATAAACGTATTCAGCAAGGAAAGTTTAAGCTGAACACACTTTTGCAAGTTACCAAAAGCATCAATAATAATTTACCAAAACAAGAGTTAACAGCCATTTATAAAGATGTTTTAATTAATCAATTAAATATCGGTAAAATTCTACTCTATAGTTTTGATGGAGAGAAATGGTATCAAGAGTTGAGTGAAGGAGCTGCTTATGATTTTATTAATGTTGAACAGGATTTACTTCCCATTCAAGAAATTACTTTTATTAACTCAAGCAGCAATGAGCGTTTGAAGGATTTTGATGTTGTTGTTCCTGTTTTTCATAAACGTAGCCCAATAGCATATTTATTATTAGCTGATTTTGATGGAGAAAGCATTGAAGTTAGTCCAATAATTAAACACTTAGCATTTATTCAAACACTCACAAATGTTATTGCAGTTGCTATTGAAAACAAAAGATTGTACAAAGAAAATATACAACAGGTAACAATTAAAAAGGAAATGGAATTGGCTTCGGAAATGCAAGCCTTACTTTTTCCTAGCAACTTACCCAATAATAAACACATAGAAGTTGCTGCAAATTATATTTCCAATCAATTGGTTGGGGGAGATTATTATGATTTCATACCTTTAAACAAAGAAGAAGTTGTTTTTTGCATTGCAGATGTTTCTGGAAAAGGTGTTTCCGCTGCACTTCTCATGTCTAATTTTCAGGCTACATTAAGAGTTTTAGTTAAAAGAACATCTTCTTTAATTACGTTAGTTAATGAATTAAATAGCTCTATTTTAGCAACTGCAAAAACTGAAAAATTTATAACTGCTTTTATTGGTAGATACAACTGTAAAACCAAAGAGCTCGTGTATGTTAATGCTGGGCATAATCCTCCAATTCTTTTATCCGATAATAAAACAAAACTTTTAAAAGATGGCTCTACAATTTTAGGTATGTTTGAAGAACTTCCTATTGTGAAAAAAGGGAGAATATTAATTGATGAATCATCTATTCTATTATGTTATACAGATGGAATAACCGAACAAACAAATAATAAAGAAATTGAGTTTGGAATAAATAAACTGACTAAAATACTTGTAGAACACAAGGACAATAAAATAAGTACATTGTTAGAACAGGTATTGGATAATCTGAAAGTTTTTAAAGGTGAAGTTCCTTATACAGATGATGTTACTTTATTAGGAATAAGGTTTAAGTAGAGTATTCTATGTTGTCCAATTTCTTCTTTATTATAGAGCCATCGGCTCGGAATATTTTGTTGGGTTGGAATTTATTCCAACATAAAAGAAAGTTTAATTATTAAAAAACTTCAAGGAAATAGCTATTTTTTCTTTCAATTCGCTTCTTGAAACAATGTAATCTAAGAAACCATGTTCAAGCACAAATTCTGATGTTTGAAAACCTTTTGGTAATTCTTTTCCAATAGTTTCCTTAACAACACGAGGACCTGCAAATGCAATTAAAGCACCTGGTTCTGCAATATTAATATCACCTAACATAGCAAAAGAAGCAGTAACACCACCCGTTGTTGGGTCTGTTAATAGCGAAATATATGGGATTCTAGCTTTAGCCAATACCGAAAGTTTAGCAGAAGTTTTTGCCATTTGCATTAAAGAATAAGCAGATTCCATCATTCTAGCTCCTCCAGATTTTGAAATTATTAAAAAAGGAATTTTATGTGCAATAGCGTAATCAATTGCCCTGGAAATTTTTTCTCCAACAACCGAACCCATCGATCCACCGATAAAACCAAAATCCATACAAGCAATTACCAAATTTTGATTATCTACTTTTCCAACAGCAGTTCGAATAGCATCTTTTAAGTTGGTATTTTTTTGAGTAGCTTTTAATCTATCCGTATATTTTTTTGTATCCGTAAATTCAAGAGGATCGGCAGATGTTAAATTAGGGTTTAGCTCTTCAAATTGATTGTCATCAAATAAAATTTTAAAATAAGTAGCAGAATCAATTTTTTCGTGAAATCCGCACACACAAACATGAAGTCTTTCCTCAAACTCATCGTGTGCAACCACATGATTACACTTCGGACATTTGTACCACAAGCCTTCTGGTGTTTCTTTTTTCTCTTTTGTTGGGGTTCTTATCCCTTCTTTTATTCGTTTAAACCAGCCCATATATTGTTAATAGTTATTTGTTATTTGTTAATTGTTATACTTATACTGTTACTATTTTTCAATACTAAATTTATAAAGTATTAACATTATTCAAGTCTTTAAATGCTTGAATCAATCTGGTTTTAAAAGTTTTTTCACCTTCTCGTAACCAAACCCTTGGATCGTAATATTTTTTGTTTGGTTTTTCATCACCTTCTGGGTTTCCAATTTGTGATTGAACGTAAGCCGATTTTTCTTTAAAGTAATCTCTTACACCTTCTGTGAAAGCATATTGCAAATCAGTATCGATATTCATTTTAATCACACCATAAGAAATGGCTTCTCTAATTTCTTCTAAAGTTGAACCTGAACCACCATGAAAAACAAAGTCAACAGGATTTGCTCCTGTATTGAATTTTTGTTGGATATAATCTTGAGAATTTTTTAAGATAACTGGAGTGAGTTTCACATTTCCAGGTTTATAAACACCATGAACATTTCCAAAAGCCGCAGCAATAGTAAATCTATTACTTATTTTAGAAAGTTCTTCATAAGCAAACGCTACTTCTTCGGGTTGAGTGTATAGCAACGTGTTGTCAACATTAGAATTATCAACACCATCTTCTTCACCACCAGTAATTCCTAGCTCAATTTCTAATGTCATACCTATTTTACTCATACGTTCAAGGTATTTTTTGCAAATTTCAATATTTTCTTTTATAGGTTCTTCAGATAAATCCAACATGTGAGAACTATAAAGTGGTTTGCCATTTTCTTTATAAAATATTTCTCCAGCGTCTAATAAACCATCTATCCAAGGAAGTAAGTTTTTTGCACAATGATCGGTATGTAAGATAACAGGAACATTATAAATTTTTGCTAGTTCATGTATATGTTTTGCTCCAGCAATACCACCAGCAATTGCAGCTTGTTGATTTTCGTTGCTTAATCCTTTTCCTGCATTAAAATGACAACCACCATTGGAAAATTGAATGATAACAGGAGCATTTATTTCTTTGGCTGTTTCCAAAACTGTGTTAACAGTGTTAGAGCCAGTTACATTTACTGCTGGTAAAGCAAAGTTACGCTCCTTGGCAATTTTAAATATTTCCTGAACAGTATCACCGTGAACAACACCACCTTGAATTGTTTTTATCATAATCAAAAAATTTAGATAACAAAGTTACTATAAAAATACTATTAGAGTTTTTTTTGTAAGATTGATTTTTTATGTCTTTTTATATACTCGGAATCATTTATAATTTTGGAAGATTGAAAAAAAGTATAGATATTAAAAGTGTTTAGTTTTCAATTTTTTTTTTGGTTGCTTACTTATCCTTGACAATCTTGCTGGATTTTATAGGTTCTAATTTCAAAAGAATCTTTGAAAATAAAGTTATATTTGTCCTATGAGAAAGATTTTTGAGTAGCAAATATGTTTTTTTTCTTTTTTTTATGATGCGATTGGTCTTTTACTGTAACTTTTTTAAAATATTGAGTTATAATTGCATGAATTAATATTAAAACTTATGAGAGTGTTGTTTTATTTAATGTGTTTTTCTTTAGCAACTACTATGTTCGGACAAGAGGTTTACATGAATATTAAGGAAGCTAATGAAAATCCTAATATGGTTGTATCTTTAAATTTAAACTGTGAAGAAGATAATTGTTTAAATACATTAAAAAACATTTCTGTATTTTCAAATTTAAAGGAGTTGAAATTGACCAGTTTTTCAGGTAAAAAAGTTCTAAATATTTCAAGCATACAAAATTTAGAAAAACTAACTATAGAGAACTCACCTTCAATTAATTTGAAAGATCTCTTTAAACAGCTTGAAAATAACTTTAATTTTAAAGAACTTGCTTTTAATAACAATCAGTTAAATGATATACCTAAATCTATTAAGAAAATAACAACATTAAAAACATTAAGAATTGAGAATAATCCAAATTTAGAGTTAGATAAAATTATCAATAACATAAAAGAAGTTGATTTTTTGAGGCATCTTTATTTGGGGAATAATGGCATCAATTCAATGCCTGCCCAAATACAAGATCTCACGAACTTAGTAACGCTTGATTTAAAAGGAAACGTGCTTACATCGATAGGAGATGAGTTGAATGGATTACTGAATTTAGAAAATTTAATGCTCGAAGGAAATGTTTTTGAAGATTTTTTTGGCGACATAAATAGCGTTGAATTGCCAAATTTATTAAGCTTAGTTATTGATGAAGAATTATCGAAAGAGGAAATGGAAAAGCTAAAAAATAAATTTGAAGGTGCAAAAATCATAAATCTTTCAGCTAACCAATTGGATGATGAAAGTTTAACCAAAGATACTCTTGTTGATGAAAAAGTAATACCTGATTCTTTGATTGAAAAAGAAGATAAAGTTTTTACTTATGGAGAATTAACTATAGAAAAAGATAAAGTAAAAATATTCTCACAAGCGTATTTACATTATCCAAAAATTTTTAAACTAAATATGTTTTCAGAAATGGATGAACTACTTTTTGAAGAACGATTTTTAGATACCACTTATGCAAATGTCAATAAAATTCAGTATAATAGAGATAGTAAGATAA
>PCUH01000080.1:15148-15317 GCA_002770955.1 Flavobacteriales bacterium CG18_big_fil_WC_8_21_14_2_50_32_9
CATATGAAAGAATTAGGCTAGAAAAATTTAAAGGAGATAAAAATGAAATTTGGTTTAATTTTAAACGAAACCAAGGATATGGAACTTATTTGCATAAAAACAATATGGAAATTAATGCATTTATGGGGATGCAATGGGTTTGTGTTGATGGCTTTTCAAAAAAAGAATT
>PCUH01000265.1 GCA_002770955.1 Flavobacteriales bacterium CG18_big_fil_WC_8_21_14_2_50_32_9
CCAATAAATACTAAACTGGCATCATTAAATTAAAAATCACATTTTATCTTATATTGTAATTTAAGTTTTTCAGCAAACCCTAAATAAAAAAGAGAGCCGCTTAGTAAAAGACTCTCCTTAAAAAAAAACTATTTGAAATTCTTTAGAATTTTAATTTTAAATTAGGTTTAATGGCATGTGCAATTGCTAAATTTTCGAAGATAGCAAATCCAAACATATACTCTTGTGTTACATTAAACTGAACATCATTTGTAATATCAGAAGTGGTAAGAGTTCTTGAAACTTCAACAACCCAACCTGTACCATTATAATTTGCGTAAGTTGAAATATCACCTCTACTTCCAACAAATGGACCATCAGTATAAATACTTGGAAATCTTTTACTTCCTGTATTCATTTCATAACCACCAGTTGCTGGGTCAATTGTACCACCTGCATAAGTTAATACACCATTAGCATCTACAGCGGTAACAAGTTTTGCAGTACCATTAGAAATATCTGCTGGGGTATAAATATAATTTGGTGTTAAAGAAATATATTTTGGAACAGTTACAGAGGTTGAAGTACCAGTAATAGTTAATGTTTGTTTATTATTATTATACGCACCTGCTGTTTTTGCGTCACCACCTCTACCACCATTTTTCATTTCAGTTGCTGATGGGTTGTTAACATCAACAATAGCGATAATCCTTTGGTCATCAAGTTGATTATTGGGTTGTGTTCTTACTCGTTTCCAGTGCCACATATCAACGCTTTCTCCTGCTTCGGCATAATGTTTTGTTGATGTATTGTATCCTACACCACTAGGAACAGCGTGGCAAGTGGAATAACATGTAGCTGAATTCCATGAAGCATTTGCTGTAGCTGTAGGCCATAAAAAAGCAAATTTATCTTCATAAAATTTATCAGTAACCGATGTAGCTATTTTATTTTGTTGTTTCCACAAATTGGTTGCGGTATCAAAATACCAGCTTTCTCTATCTTTACTATCTGTAGGATCATCATACTCTACTAAAAAATAAATGTTAGTAGCATCACGCATCGAACGAATTGAAAAATTAAAAGATGTACCACTAAAAAGGATAAAATCTGAAATATTTGGAATAACGGCTGTTCCAACTAATTTTTGGCAATTTGCCCACGATGCATCAATTACTCCATCCATGGTTGGTGGCACAGTAACTGATTTAGATAAAAGTTCGGTGGAGCTTGTACCTGGCCCAGGAGGAGGTGTTGGAGTTGGAGTTGGATAAATACAAGAGCCATCATTTTCTTCTGCAGCTGAATTGTAGTTTAATGATGTAGGATCTGTACAACCTCTAATTTTATCTTTTGAACAAGATGTAGGAGTTATCAAAATAATTCCCAATGCTGAAATCCCTAACATCATGGTTATGGATTTTAATTTTTTTGTTTTCATGATTTTTTTATTTTAGTTAATAATTATTTTATTTAGATTTCTCTTTGTTATCTTCAACAAAGGTGGTAAACTAATACACATTTATATATGACAATAAATAGGTAAATAATTGTTAAAAAACAACCTTTTTTATGACAATAAACAGGTAAACACATTTAATAGCAAGGGTAATTTTTATTATATGTATTTCCGTTTGCTTACCTAAATAAATTCCAATGATTTTGAAAATCAATTTGATTACCCCAAACCCTACCCTAAAGGGTAGTAAATTGATTTTCTTCACACCCTTTAGGGAAGGGGTAAATGAAAAAAATCAATGACTAAAACATGAAAACAAACGAATAGACATTTTTGTGAGCTCGATATAAAAACCCATGTCAGAATTGACAAATTGGGTTGTGGACAGTGATAAAGTTTTGGTATTCTAAAACCTATACTTTTTTCTTAATATACTCAAATCACTTAGCTTTTTGGGTAATTTGAGTAAACTATTTTGTTGGTATCAAAGCACGGCATCCAGCCAATGACTGGATGAGCGAGCTTTGTGTGTGGGTAAGTATAGCCATAGCTACGGTTTAAAATTTTAACGCAGATAACGGCAAAAAGAGTAAGTCAAAAATTCGGAAAGCTAAGTGATTTGAGTATAACTTAAGTTTGGTTTGGCTAAATAACTTCTGTATATTACCTAAACCAAACTCAAATTAATGCTTCTTTAAACTATTCCTTGATCTATCATAGAATCAGCAACCTTTACAAATCCTGCAATGTTTGCTCCTTTAAAATAATCAATATAATCACCTTCTTTACCATATTTTACACATTCTTTATGAATGGAAACCATAATGCTTTTTAAACGCTCATCTACTTTTTTAGCAGACCAATTACCATGCAATGCATTTTGACTCATTTCTAAACAAGATGTAGCAACACCACCAGCATTAGAAGCTTTTCCTGGAGAGTATAAAATTTTGCTTTTTATAATTAATTTATAAGCTTCAGGTGTTGAAGGCATATTTGCAACTTCAACAATACATTGTACACCATTATCTAATAATTGTTGAGCACTTACCCCGTCTAACTCGTTTTGAGTAGCACAAGGCATAGCAATATCCACTTTTTGTTCCCAAGGGCGTTTGTTTGAAAAATAAGGCACTTTATATTTTTCAGCATACGGTTTAATCATATCTGCATTTAGAGCTCTTAACTCCAACATATATTCTATTTTTTCTCCAGAAATACCGTCCTTGTCATAAATATACCCATCAGGACCAGAAAGCGTAACAACTTTTCCACCAAGTTCGGCAGCTTTTTTAGCAACTCCCCAAGCCACATTTCCAAAACCTGAAACAGCAATGGTTTTTCCTTTAATATCCATTCCTTTTGTTGCTAACATCGATTGCAAAAAGTAAACTGCTCCATATCCAGTAGCTTCGGGTCGTAATCGAGAGCCTCCCCAATTAAAGCCTTTTCCAGTTAAAACTCCTGTAAAATCACTTGTTAATCTTTTGTATTGACCAAACAAGTAACCTATTTCTCTTGCTCCAACACCAATATCACCTGCTGGAACATCTGTATTTTCACCAATATGTCTGTATAATTCTATCATAAACGATTGACAAAATTTCATTACTTCATTGTCCGATTTTCCTCTTGGATCAAAATCAGAACCACCTTTACCTCCACCCATAGGCAAAGTTGTTAGTGCATTTTTAAATGTTTGTTCAAATCCTAAAAATTTAAGAATGGATAAGTTTACAGAAGGATGAAAACGCAACCCTCCTTTATAAGGTCCTATTGCAGAATTAAACTGAACACGATACCCTGTGTTTATTTGTATTTCTCCTTTATCATCTAACCATGATACTCTAAAAATAATTGTTCTTTCTGGTTCAACCATTCTATCTAAAATCTTAGCCTTTATGTATTTTGGATGGTTGGCAATAAAAGGAATAACTGATTCTGCAATTTCTTCAACTGCTTGAATAAATTCTGGTTCATGTGAATATTTTACTTTTACCCGATCCATAAAAGCTTTAATTTCCGCTTCGTGTTTTGACATGTTTGACATAATCTGAAAATTTAAAAATTTAAACTCTTTTTTTTAAAATTAAAGGGCAAATGTAGGTATATTTAACACATGAGATAATTATTTGATGTGAAATTTATAGGCTTATAAAATAGGAAATAGAACCTCTTTTTTTAATCACTATTAATGAATTAATAATCAAAATTATACAACAATAACTAGTCATATTTTTTAATTATTTAGTTCAAATTTTCTCTTTGGTAATTATTACTAAATTTGTGGTTATGAAATAGCCATGTTCCGAAGCACACAAAATGTGATGAAGATAAGTTGGCGTTCCGAATATCTCGGGATGACCGATTTAATAAAATAAAATATACATATGAATTTATCTAACAAAGTTGTATGGGTAACTGGTGCATCATCAGGAATTGGAGAAGCTACTGTGTATGAACTTGCAAAAAAAGATTGTAGAATTATTTTATCTGCTCGAAGAAAAGATGAATTAATTAGAATTCAAAAAAATGCAAATCTAACAGATGAAAACGCTCTTATCTTGCCAATTGATTTAGAGGATTATTCTCAAGCAACCCATTGGGTGCAGCAGGTTGTTGCTAAATTTAATGGGATTGATGTATTAATAAACAATGGTGGAATTAGTCAAAAAAGTGAAGCATTAGCAACTTCCGAAACAGTGGAAAAGAAAATTATGGACATTAACTATTTTGGAAATGTTGCCCTAACAAAAGCCGTTTTACCTATTATGCAACAACAGAAAAATGGAAAAATAGTTGTTGTTACCAGTATTTTAGGCAAATTTGGACTACCTCAATTATCTACTTATGCAGCATCAAAACACGCTTTATATGGTTTTTACGAATCATTGCGTTTAGAATTAGTAAAAGACAACATTCATATTTTAATTGTATCTCCAGGGTTTATTAACACCAATGTTTCGTTAAATGCCATTGATGGAAACGGAAACAGTACCAACGAAAATAGTGATGCTCAACTCAATGGAATGAAAGCTACAACTTTTGCTAAAAAATTTGTTGCTGCTATTACTTCCAACAAAAAACATCAATATATTGGAAACAAAGAGTTGCTGTCTATTCCTTTTAAAACATTGTTTCCTTCGCTTTTTTATAAAATAATGTTGAAAATGAGCAATAAAAATAAGTAAAATTCTATTTTTGTTTTTTAATGTTCACATTTCACTTAAACATAAAACTTTATAAAGTACTACTGATTTTGTTGGTAGGATTGTTTTCCTGTAAATCGTCCAAAAAAATTGTTGAGCCTACCCAAAAAGCAGAAGTACAAATAGAAATTCCTGAACCTGTAGAAACAGAAACTACTTTTGATTTAGGTGCGTTTCTTTCCGAATATTTAAATCTAAAATATCCTGATAAAGATTTTAGCTCTTTTTTATTTATTTCTGTTAAACATCAACAAATGTATTTAATTGAAAAAGATTCCATAATCAAAAAATATACAGTTTCAACCGCTAAAAAAGGAGTTGGCAATGAATTACACAGTTTAAAAACACCTTTAGGCTTACACAATATCAAAAGAAAAATTGGAGACAATGTTCCGTTGGGTGGAATTTTAGAAGCTCGGGTTTATAATGGAAGTATGGCAACTATTTATGAAGACAAAACCAAAGCAGATGGCGATTATGTTACAACTCGCATTCTATGGCTTGACGGAGAAGAAGTTGGCATAAACAAAGGGAGGAATATTGATTCTTACAATCGTTTTATTTACATTCATGGAACACCCGAAGAAGGGTATATAGGAGAACCTGTTTCTCATGGTTGTATAAGAATGAAAAACGCTGATGTAATAGAATTGTATGATTTGGTTGACGAAGGTACGCCTGTTTTAATTTTAGGGAAGTAACCTAGGTAAGTACTTAGGAGTGCCTTGAGTAGTTAGTAGTTGGGAGTTAAAACTACTTAGGAGTTGAAAGTTTCAAAAAAAAAATTTGCACAATTCAAAAAAATGTTTTATATTTGCTTAGTTAATCTTTAAACTACTGATTATGAAACTTTCAACTTTCAACTTTCAACTTTCAACTTTTCAACTCTAACTCTTAGTATGCTTTGGCTAAGTTCCATAGCTGTTGCCCAAAACCCAAATAGCAATGCTGGTGGCATCAACTGGAAACTAAGCGGAAACCAAGCTACCTCTTCCGATTTTATAGGTACTACCAACAACCAAAACCTTGTGCTGAAGTGCAACAACATCACCGCCTTAGAAATTGCACCCAACTCCGAATCTAAATTTATGGGCGATGTCTTTTTAGAAAAACTAAAACCCGTAACTCCACTACCACCCAATGAAGTAAGGATAGTTACAGCTGACAACAATGGAAAGCTGACAAGTTTGGATAGAAGTGGATTAGTAAGTGCCATTTACGACCCTCAAATACAATGTCCTATAGATTTGAACGGTTTATTTGTTCCTGTTTGGAGTGCAAAAGGATTAACCCCAACTTTAGGAGCTTTATATACAGGTGTAAACTGCCCAGCTTGGGTAGGAATTGGCACAGACAACCCCACCGCAAGTTTAGATGTACGAGGAAGAGGTTTGTTTACGCAATCATTACAAGTAAGCACAAACGCCACTAAATTTGTTGTTGGCAATGCTGGAGGACATGATTTAGGTTATGGCACCAGCTACATTGGTTTTAATGCAACACGAATTGGCGATGCCACCCATTTATGGCAAACGAGCAGCGATGGACCTCACAATGGAGGAGCAGTAATTTATGGCGATATTTTTGGCTCATTGCGTTTTGTAACCTTACCTTACACCAACACACCCAACCAAGGGCAAACAGCCGTACCCGATGCAACTGTTGCTCAAAACACCCGTTTGTTTATTCATAAAGATGGGAATGTGGTAATTGGAGAAAGTCCTTTTTTTTCAGATGTTAAATTTTTAGTAGATGCCAACAACAACAAAGTAGCTTCTTGTTTTGTGCAAGAAAGTAATAACGATTGGGATTATGGAGTTAAATCTGTTGTTTCTAGAAACAATCATAAAGCAATAGCGGTAATTAATACATCATTTGCAAACAGTCCCGATGTTTTTAGAGTAATGGGTGACGGTAACGTGCTCTGTACAGAAATGACCGTACAACCCGCTCCTTTTCCTGACTATGTTTTTAATGTAGATTATAGTTTAATGCCATTAAACGAGTTAGAAAAATACATTAAAGAAAACAAACATCTTCCTAACATTCCTACTGCAAAAGAGGTAAAAGAAAATGGATTACAAGTAGGCGATATGCAAGTAAAACAAATGGAAAAAATAGAAGAACTAACGCTTTATATTATTGCATTGGAAAAAAGAATTAAGGAGTTGGAAATTATGAAAAAACAGTAACACAAATTAAGTGTTACCTTAATTTTATACTATGAAAAAACTCCTTATTATAATTTTGCTTTTTGTTGTTGTGCTGCCTGTGGTGGGGCAAGAGTATAGTGTAAATTTAAAACACAAGAAACAATTAAGTTTAGAGATTAAACCTATTGGGGGTGGATTAAATTGTGATATGCCAATTAATAATAAATATGTATTTACCTTTGGATTACAAATGGGGTTTATACTATCTTATTTTTTAGCACAAACAAAAGAAAGAGAACGTAATATTGGATATGTTGAACTTTTAGGGTTAAATGCTGGGGTTGTTTATTATTCTACCAAACATTGGCACAATACTATATCACTTAAATTTGGTATTCCCTTTATTGCTGAAGGAGCAAATTTCACTTCTCCTTATGGGGGAATTTCTTTTCAAATATTTTATAAAATTTCACTTTCAACATCAATAGGAACTAATATTGATGTTGGCTTGATTAGACTTAATAGAACACCTATTTTTAATATAGCAAACTCTTTCATTACTTATCGAATTACAATAGGTAAATAATATGAACGTATTAAAACAAATAAGCATGAAAAAATTCACATCAACTTATATAGTAATCTTATTATTAACAGTTAACGTACAAGCCGTAAAAGTTAAATTTACAGTAGCAAATATGTCCGTAAATGTAGCAGAAGGTACTATAGGTATTTTTACTTCTTTTAAATTATTTCCCGATGATTTTGAAAATACCGATTCGTTAAATGTCATTGATTTTATTGATTTTCCTTTTGTAAGCTACAACGATATTACACAGGTAATGATAGATAAAGCCATGTTAAGTGCAGAAAGCAGCCCCAACTTTTTGCGAATGGCAAATTTTGTTGTTACCGATAGCATTTCAAGTGGTAGCAGGGTGGATAATGATATTTTACAAGGTAGCACGTATGTATTTAGGTTAACTGTTATGGATAATAATGGACAGGAATTTCAGTTGTTGAATAGAGCAATCACTATCCAATTGGCTGACCCAACTATCAATTGTGCCAAATTGAATAATGTATATCGGTTGGCTGGACACAATACCTATCAACCAAGTGTAGTTTATAAAAGTGATGGAGGTCTTTATCAATCACTATTTTATACTCGTGTGTTAGAATTGGATATTCATCGAACTTCAACACCCATAGCTTATGAAGTATTCCACACAGGTTTTTTTTGTAATAGTAATTGTAATAACTGTGGGTACAATACATTAACAGGACAAGCTGATGGTGATAAAACCTTTATTGTTTGTTTAGCCGATATTAAACAATGGCATATTGATTATCCTAATCATGACCCAATAATTATACATATAGATTTACAAGATGATTTTAAAGTTTCCTCACAGCATACACCAGCTAGACTAGACCAATTTTTTAACGATATCTTTGGTGAAACTAACATTTACAAACCCCGAGATTTATTAGGAAACAACTTTGGAAATATGAGGGCAGCAGCTCAATTAAACAATTGGCCCAGTATGGGGGATTTAACTGGTAAATTTATTTTTGTGCTAACAGGTGATGGAGCTATAGTAAGCGAATATATTAGACAAAGAAGTTTAAGTGCTATTGCTTTTTCTGCTGCTAGAGTAAATAATAATAATGATGTTAATGATTTAACACGTTCAACTCCAAGTATTGGAATAGGTCTTGAAAATGATATAGTGTTTTATAATATGCAACATTTTAATAAAATACCTTTAACTTTTGATGACGCTAATTTGAACACTGGTTTTTTTACTTCAAATCTCAACTATATAAACAGAACTTTTGGGATAGGTACATTTGGACAACCAGGAGATTATGATCCTGACGAATATGCTGAAGCGATTAATTTTAATATGCACAACATTGCCATTGGTAATATTGATGATGACTTTAATCCCAGCAACGGAAGACCTATAAACGGCATTCAATGGCTGCCAGGTGTAACATTTCCTGGGTTAGTAAATAATCGCATCTATTCCAATTACCAAAATGTAACCCAAGCAGCCTTAAACAACATTGTAGCAACAAGTTTAACCGTAGAACCCGGCACCCACTACCGTATGATAGCAGGTAATAGTGTTAAACTAAAACCGGGTGTGCATTTTAAAGCTGGCTCCGAAGTAAAAGTAAGAATAGACGATTGCCGTTTTACGGATTATACGCAACGCCAAAACACCCAAACAGGAGAACAACTTACCCAAGAAGAAATAGACAAAATAATGCACCAACTCAACAAAGAATTATATGGCTATCAACCCGAAAGTGAAGAAGAATTAGTTAATTTATCGGTTTATCCCAACCCTACTAACGATATTGTAAACATCAGCTACACCAACTTTTTACGTAACCCAAGCATCTTTACTATTTATGATGTTACAGGCAGAGTAGTAAAAACCTACACCTACAACCCACCAACCGAAGGAAAACAAAATTTTAGCCTAAACATTGCCGAATTAAAAGAAGGTACGTATTTTTATACCTTACAAGTTGGCGAGCAAACATATAATGGTAAAGTGGTAAAAATAAATCAATAAAATAGTAGAAATGAAAAAAACACTAACTAAAATAGCTTTACTCATGGTGGTAGTATTGCCTAGTGTTTTTTATGCTCAAAACCCTAGTTGGCAATGGGCAAAAATTGGTGGGAGTAGCGGAAAAGATTCTGGAGAAGATATTGCCATAGATTCACAAGGATACATATATGTATTAGGTGTTTATAGAGATGCCAATTTTAATATTGGCACTTTTACGCTTGTTAATGCTGGTGACGATGATATTTTTTTAGCAAAATATAACCCGAATGGCAGTGTGATTTGGGTAAGGAATATTAGTAGCCAAGGTTCTGATTTTGTAGCTCAACTGTTAATTGATAAAAATAATGATGTTTATGTTAGCGGAGGGTTTTCAAGCGTAACACTTACTATAGGTACAACTACATTAACCAATTCAGGTAGCACGAATTTTTTTGTTGCAAAATATGATAATAATGGACAAGTGATTTGGGCTAAGAATAGTAGCAACAGCAATCTTAATAGGGGTTTTGCTGCCATAGACAATGATTTGAATAGTTATTCCATTATTAGAACTCCTACAGTTGTAACTTTAGAAAAACGAAACGCATCAGAAAGCCTGATTTGGGCTAAAACACTAACTACCACAGGAACAATTTCATCACCTCAATTACGAGATATTTATGTAAATGAAACAGGTGTTTATCTTACAGGAGGTTTTTTCGGAGATTCTTTAACGATAGGAACATTTACTTTAGCGAACACTAACTCTGTAAACTCTAACGATATGTTTGTAGCTAAATTAGATACCTCAGGAAATGTATTATGGGCAAAAAATGCTATTGCAGCTACTAGCGATCAAGGAATGGCAATAAAAGTAGATGCTTATGGAAATAGCTATGTTTTAGGGAAGTTTGCAGGAGGAAGTTCAATTATTTTTGATTCATTTTCACTTACCACTAATGGACAAAACGATGTCTTTTTAGTGAAATATAATCCATCAGGGCAAGTTTTATGGGCAAAAAATGCCGGAGGTATTTTTAATGATTGGGTTAATGATTTAGTTCTTGACCCAAGTGGCGGAGCATATATCATTGGGGGAACTTTTAGCCCATCCATAACATTTGCAAATACTACATTAACAGTTGTTGGTAACATAGGAAATGATGCTGATGTTTATATTTTAAAATATAGCACTAATGGAAATGAAGAGTGGATGAAAGGTATTCAGGCTTTAGGAAGTGATAATGGTAACGGCATTGCTATTAACAATATTGGTGAAATTTATGTTACAGGAGCAATTGAAGAAATGCAAGGATCCACTACTAATATTGGAACTACATCATTAACCCATTTTGGATTAGATGATTTTTTTCTTGCCAAACTTTCTTCTACTGTAGGTTTAAATGAAACGAACTTTAGTATTTTATCCACCCTCTTCCCCAACCCAACTTCAGGCAACTTTACCATTACTCAATTAGAGGAATTTGCAGGAGGTAATTTGGAAATAACCAACCTCATGGGGCAAGTAGTGTTTTCGCAAACAATAAATGCTTCCATACTAACTATTAATCTTACTAGTCAGCCCAAAGGCATATATTTGGTAAAAATTAACTCCGCTAACCAAAATGTAATACAAAAGGTAGTGTTGGAGTAGGAAAGAGTACTTAGGAATACTTAGAAGTGCCTTGAGTACTTAGAGTACGGAGTTAAAAGTACTTAGGAATACTTAAAAATACTTAGGAGTAATTAGGAGTTGTCATCTCCGTGTCCTCTGTGCCTCTGTGGTAGAAAAAAGTGCTTAGGAGTAAACACCCTATAAAGAAGTTTGTTTCAATAAGAATGGCATTAGTAGATTTTTCCTAATTTTATACAAAAAAATTAATGGAAATAACTTCTGTAATCTTATTGTTTGTTGGGCTTATATTAGGCTTTGTTATTGGTTTTTTAGTTAAAAAAAATAATTCCTCAAGTGAAACAGGCAGTAGTATTGTTGACGAACTTCAACAAAAAATTACTGCTTTAAGCACAGAAAATGGTGCATTAAACGGACGAATAGAAACTTCTCGGGAAGTTTTTAAAGCTCAAGAAGAAAAATTCATCGCCTTGGAAAATGAAAAAAACAAACTACTTTCCGATAATGCACGTTTGGAAAATGCCAATCAAAACATAGAAGATAAGCTCAAAGAACACAAGGGAGAATTAGAACAATTGCAAGAGAAATTTACTACAGAATTTTCTATCATTGCTAATAAATTACTCAAAGAAAATGCTTCAGAATTTGCCCTAACTAACGAAAAACGATTGGGTGAAATTTTAAATCCACTCAAAGAAAACATCAAGCAATTTGAGCAAAAAGTAGATACCAACTACGAAAAAGAGTTTAAAGAACGAACTTCTTTAATTGAACAAATAAAATCGCTCGAAAAACTCAATATTCAAATGAGCGAAGAAGCTCAAAACCTTACCAAAGCACTGAAAGGAGACAATAAAGCACAAGGCAATTGGGGAGAACTTATTCTTGAAAAAGTGTTGGAAAGCTCTGGGTTAATAAAAGATGAAGAATATTCCACCCAATATAGCACCACAGCAGAAGAAGGAAATAGAGTGCAACCTGATGTAATTATTAACCTTCCCGAAAATAAACACATTATTATTGATGCAAAAGTTTCCTTAATAGCCTATCAAAACTACATAAATAGTGAAGTAGAAGAAGAACTTCAAAATCATCTAAAAAACCATGTTCTTTCCGTAAAAAATCACATCAAAGGGTTAAGCGAAAAACATTACATCACCGCAAAAGGTATGGATACTCCCGATTTTGTATTGCTTTTTATGCCTATAGAATCTTCTTTTGGATTGGCTTTGAGGGCAGACAATGAATTGTATCAATATGCTTGGGATAGAAAAGTAGTAATTGTTACTCCTTCCACACTATTGGCTACATTGCGGACAGTTGCTTCCTTATGGAAACAAGAAAAACAAACAAAAAATGCATTAGAAATTGCTCGTCAAGCGGGAGCACTTCATAATAAATTTGTGAGTTTTTTAGAAGATTTAGAACGTATAAAAAAAGGGATAGAACTCTCGAACGATGCTTATGATAAAGCATTTAATAAACTAAAATCAGGTAAAGGAAACCTTATTGACGCAACTCAAAAATTAGAAAAATTAGGTATAAAAACGAAAAAACAACTCCCCGAAAACCTATTAACATTAAATGAAAATGAAGATGAAGAAATATAATTTATTTATAGCAATACTATCTCTTTTAATTATTGCTAGTTGTTCCTCTTCGCAAAAAACATCCAACAAAAATGTTGCTGGCATTTATATGCCTGGTTTAAATTTAATAGATCCTGAAATTATTGTTTTCCATAAAAACGATAGTATTTCTGAGCTTCATTTTAGAATAAATTCAGCTGATGTGCTTTATACTAAGAAACGTGAAGATTCTACATTTAGTGCTAATGTACTTATTCAATATGAGTTAACCGATGAGGAACTAAAAGCTGTAATAGACACTGCTTCGGTTAGTTTTAAAGATTATGGAGATAACAAACAAAAAAAGTACTTGGATGGTGTAATAAAATTCAACACACAAACGCTAAAATCTTATTCCTTAAAAATAACTTTTAATGATGTAAATCGTGATCAATTCATCAGAAAAACTGTGCTTATCAATCGAAAAGACAACTACAACATCCAAAATTATTTAGTGTTGGATACCAACAACAATGTCATTTTTAAAAATCATTTTAATTCTAGTGACTATTTTATCATTCAAAAAAACAGTTCTATTTCTGATTCTGTGATGCTTTTAAAATATTATAAATCAAATTTTCCAATAGCAAAACCTCCTTTTTCATCAGACGAAACACCTCAAGAACAACAGAGCTTTTCTCCTGAATTTACAGAGGAACTAACATTTGATTCACTTTTTCAAATTTCTTACCAGATATCAGGAAAAGGTTTATATAGTGTAAAACCTCAAAATTCAACTTCAGGACCAACACTTTTTAATTTTCAAGAAAATTTTCCTGAAATAAAAACCGTTGAAAATATGGTTCCTCCGATGCGCTATATTTCAACCAAAAAAGAATATGATTTATTATTAGCTAGTGAAAATCAAAAAAATGACATGGATAAATTTTGGAGAGAAATTGCTGGAAGTAATGATAGGGCAAGAACACTTATCCGAGAATATTTTAAACGTGTTGAAAGTGCTAATAATTATTTCACATCTTATATGGAAGGCTGGAAAACAGACAGAGGAATTATTTACATTATTTATGGTATTCCAAATATTGTTTATAAAAACAACAATTACGAAAATTGGATATACGGAGAAGAAAACAACATGATGTCAATGAGTTTTGTTTTTCATAAAGTAAACAATCCAATTACTGGAAATGATTATGTATTGAGTCGTTCTCCTGTTTTTAAAAGCAGTTGGTTCAGGGCTGTTGACAGTTGGAGAAGCGGAAGGATTTATTAAAAAATTAGTTCCTGCTTTAGGCAGATTAATGTGGTTTAAAACAACAATTTATAAACTAACACACTATATACGATAACAAGGTTTCACTTTCGTTCATTGCGGGCTTGACCCACAATCTCAAATAAATACAAAAACAAGATTGCGGGTCAAGCCCGCAATGACGTTGATGGCAAAAAAATTAAAAGTTTATTACCTATTTTTTAAGTAATTCTTCTATTTCTTCCACATAATCAATGGAATCATCTAAATAAAAAGCAAGCTCAGGAGTGATTCTAAGTTGTTTTCCAACAATTTTTCCTAATGCACCTCTAACCTCACTCACACGACTGTTTGCTAACCGAATTCCTTCTTTAGGTTCTATTTTTCCGAAAATACTTAAATATACTTTAGCAAAACTTAAATCTGGTGAAATACGAATTATGGTAACACTTACCATTGTTCCTGGAAACCATTCATTCGTATGTAATTGAAGAATGTTGCTTAGTTCTTTTTGTAAAAGTCTGGCAACTTTATTTTGTCTTATAGTACTCATACTGCAAAGGTATAGATTTGTGAGTTACTATAATTACTTTAATCATTTTTAACAACTAAGAAATTGTTTTTTAACATACTATGTTATATATTTGTGGTGTTAATTAACCTAAAAATAAAAAATTATGAAAAAAAAATTACTCTCTTTAGCATCGTTATTGAGTGTCGGAGCAATTGCTCTTCATGCTCAAATAACCCTAAACAGCACGCACATCGTTAGCGTTGGGGCGGCTGTTGAACAATCAGTTGACACTATTCCAGGAGCAATAACAATTGGAACTAGTGGTGCAAATCAAACTTGGAATTTTACTGGTGTTACGGAGCGCTTGGTAGACACATTATCTTTTAGCAATCCTTCTGCTATGCCTGGAGCATCTAATTTTCCTTCAGCTAATATGGGGCTTACTAATTCAGGTCAAGACAGTTCATGGCAATTTTTAGATAAAAATACTACAGGACTTTTTGTGGTCGGACAAACCATATTTATACAAGGAACACAAACACCTATTCCATTTCCTTCAACGATAATAACATTTCCTTCTACTATGGGAACCACTTATAATACCACTTGGAGTGGAAAGCTTTTTCAAGTTTTTATTGGACAGGGAGGAATAGATTCTGCTCGCGTAACTCGTGGAGATTCTTTATACAGCAATGTAGATGCATGGGGAAATGTTACTACTTCTTTCGGAACATTTGCTAGCATTAGACAAAATGTTTATGAAACTACTGTGGATACTACTTGGATATTACAAAGTGGGACTTGGAGTGTTATTGATCCTTTTACAGCAAGTTTAATTGGAGTTGAACCAATTGCTTTTGATACCATTAATACAGCCCGTTGGTGGACAGATAATGCTGCCTCAAAATTCCCAGTTATTGAAATGGATTATGAAAATAATGGAACTGTAAATAGAGTTTCTTGGCAAAAAAAT
>PCUH01000208.1:0-147 GCA_002770955.1 Flavobacteriales bacterium CG18_big_fil_WC_8_21_14_2_50_32_9
ATATAATAGGGGTATTCCAAATAATAGTTTATTATTAGGGTGGGTAAATGGATTGCTAGAAAATACAACCTACAATGTAAGGGTTAGAGCAAAAGTTGGAGGCTCTTTTGGTGCATTTGGAATTATAAGACAATTGACAACTCCTGT
>PCUH01000208.1:181-330 GCA_002770955.1 Flavobacteriales bacterium CG18_big_fil_WC_8_21_14_2_50_32_9
TCTAAAACATATCAATCTTATTCTGAAAAAGTAGCATGTTATAGTGTCTCTAATGCTACAGAGTATGAATTTGAATTTACACCAGCATTAGGAGGTACAACAATAACATATAATAGAGGTGTAGTAAATAATGACTTGTTATTGGGTTG
>PCUH01000208.1:400-542 GCA_002770955.1 Flavobacteriales bacterium CG18_big_fil_WC_8_21_14_2_50_32_9
CCATTTGATGTAACAAGAGCATTAACAACTCCAGTTTCCTCTAATAGACTCGCTTTTGTAGATGACAATTTAGGTAATGATGAATTTCAAAATAATATCAACATCCAACTAGTAATCTACCCTAATCCAAGTCAAGGGGAGT
>PCUH01000208.1:624-15617 GCA_002770955.1 Flavobacteriales bacterium CG18_big_fil_WC_8_21_14_2_50_32_9
GATTAATTCAGAAAATTATTTTGCTACCATTAGATTTAATGAAAAATTGAATTCAGGATTTTATTTGGTTACCGTAATTTCAGGAAATCAAAAAGTAACTAAAAAATTAGTAGTAAAATAATTTTTTAAAAGAACATTAATTAAGTCCCACATCTATTTTTTAGTGTGGGACTTTTATTTTAAAACTACCCAACAAAATAAACAACCATCCAACTATAATTAATCCTCCTCCAATTGGCGTAATTGGAGCTACATATTTCAAAAATTCAATACCCAATATATTTTTTATTGTAAGCAAATAAATTGATCCCGAAAACAAAAGAACACCCCAAAATATAAATTGTGCCGCTCTATTAAAAAAAACATGATTTACTTTTAAGCTAATAATAAATAAAAGTATCAAAACTAATGCATGATACATTTGATAACGCACTCCAGTTTCAAATGAAATTAGTTGCTCGGGTGTTAATACCTCTTTTAAAGCGTGGGCTCCAAATGCTCCAAGAACTACGGCTAATCCGCCTAAGATAGAGCCTTTTATTAGCATAGATTTTTTCATTATATATATTAAAGTTTATTGTTAGTAAAATTCCCCATTTTTATGGAGATTTGTTTTAAATTTTTATCGAATTTCGATGTAAATTGTTATAAAAAAATATCATGCGTAAAATTCTTATCATAGGAGCAGGAAGATCAACATCATCAATGGTTCAATACCTGTTATTCAATGCTGAAAAAGAAAATTGGTTTGTAACTATTGCTGATCAATCAAAAGAATTGGCAATGAAATTGGCTAATAATCATGGAAATGCTAAAGCAATTGCTTTTGATGTGAATAATGATGAAGAGCGTTTTAGACTAATTGATGAATCAGATATAGTAATTTCAATGCTTCCTGCACATATGCATATTTCTGTTGCAAGAAATTGTGTTAGTTTAAAAAAACACATGGTCACGGCTTCTTATATTTCTAAAGAAATGAAAGCTTTAAATGAAGAAGCAAAACAAGCTGGTGTAATTTTAATGAATGAAATAGGTGTTGACCCTGGAATAGATCATCTTTCTGCCATGCGATTAATTGATAAAATAAAAGAAGATGGAGGAAGATTGGAGGCTTTTGAAACTTTTACAGGAGGTTTAATTGCTCCAGAAAGTGATAATAACCCTTGGAATTATAAATTTACTTGGAATCCTAGAAATGTTGTGTTGGCGGGACAAGGAACTGTAAAATTTATTCAAAATAATAAGTACAAATATATTCCCTACCATCAATTGTTTAGAAGAACAGAAATAATAGATGTTGAAGAATATGGTAAATTGGAAGGCTATGCCAACAGAGACTCTCTTCAATATAGAGAAATTTATGGATTAAAGGATATCCCAACAATGTATAGAGGAACATTAAGAAAACTAGGTTTTTGCAGAGCTTGGGATATTTTTGTACAATTAGGAGCAACTGACGACACTTATATTATTGAAGGCTCTGAAAATATGACTAATAGAGATTTTATCAATTCATTTTTAGCTTATAACGAAACCGATTCTGTTGAACTAAAATTTAAACATTACCTTAATATACGCCAAGATGATGTAGATTTATTTGAGAAATTTATTTGGTTGGGAATTTTTGACCAAACGATAATAGGATTAAAGCAAGCAACACCAGCCCAAATTTTACAACATATTTTAGAACAAAAACTTTCGTTAGATGAAGGAGACAAAGATATGATTGTGATGTGGCATCGGTTTTTATTTGAAAAAGATGGTGAGTATAAAGAAATTCATTCGTCCATGGTAGTTATTGGAGATGATCAAACCTATACAGCAATGGCAAAAACAGTGGGTTTACCAGTTGCCATAGCAACAAAAATGATTTTAAATAAAGTGATTGTTACACCCGGAGTTCATGTTCCTATTCTTAAAGAAATTTACAATCCCATACTGAATGAGCTTGAAAATTATGGCATTCATTTTAAGGAAAAGGAAGTAACACCCCGATTTTATTAAGGCTTTAGGGGTTAGTAATTAGGCATTGACGAACTATTACCGAATAACTTATAAATTTTAACTATTAACGAATAACCATTTTATGAACATACTAATTGTATCAGCTACTTATCTCGAAATAGAGCCTTTGTTGACTCATTTTAGTTTTATTCATCAACCCAATCAAAAACTAAGGCAATATCATTTTAAAAACCATGAAATTGATGTCTTAATTCCTGGTGTTGGAATGACTTTTACTGCTTATTGGTTAGGAAAAACACTTACTCAAAAGCGTTACGATTATGCGTTGAATTTAGGAATAGCTGGTTCTTTCACAGATGAGTTAAGCATTGGTGAAGTTGTTCATATTGTTTCTGACAGAATTTCTGAACTAGGAGCAGAAGATGGCGAAAAATTTCTCTCTTTAATTGATATGGATTTATTAGAAGATGAAGATTTTACACTCCAAAATGGAGAAATGATGAATACTATCCCTATTAAAAATGACAGTATAAATAAGCTTAAGAAAGTTAGAGGAATAACAGTAAACACTACACATGGAGAAGATAATTCGATTAAAAAAGCAATGAAACTTTTTCATCCTGATGTAGAAAGCATGGAAGGAGCAGCTTTTTTATATGCTTGCTTGCTAGAAGGGATTTCTTGTGTACAAATTAGAGCTATTTCCAATAAAATAGAAAAAAGAAAAAGAGAAAATTGGAACATTAAATTAGCTATAAAAAATCTTACAAAAACCTCTTTAGAAATTCTGCAAACTTTATAAGTCTTTTCCTTTTTCTTTGAGCAAAGGAACAAATTTAAAAGAACCTAAATCAGTTGTTTCAAAATTAGTCACATCAATTTTTACTATTTTTTTCATAATTTGATGGTCATCATTATCAACAGGAATAATCATAATGCCTCCAATTGCTAATTGATTTAATAAATTTTCAGGAACATAAGGAGCTCCCGCTGTTACAATAATTTTATTAAATGGAGCAAAAGAAGGTAAGCCTAAATAACCATCTCCATAAAACAACTTTGCATTATAACCCAACTTGGGCAAAAACATCTTAGTTTTATCAAAAAGTGCTTTTTGCCTTTCAATTGAAAAAACTTTGGCACCTAATTCCAATAAAACAGCAGTTTGATAGCCAGAACCAGTACCAATTTCAAGCACTTTATCACGAGGCTGAATAGCTAAAGTTTGAGTTTGAAAAGCAACAGTATAAGGTTGCGAAATTGTTTGTCCAGAACCTATTGGAAAAGCAGTGTCTTCATAAGCAAATTGATGAAATGCTGTATCATTAATAAACAAATGACGAGGAATAGTTTCAATAGCTTTCAACACTTTTTTATCTGTAATTCCTTTTTCTTCTAATAATTGAACTAATTTTTTTCGTAATCCTTTATGTCTATATGTATCCATCATCTATTATTAATTGCTGCAAAGTAAGTATTCTTTAAGTGAAGTTTTTTGGAATTCAATGAGTATATTATTAAAATTTGAGTGTTAATAAGAATTTGTTTTGATAAAACTAAAACAGATTCAATCGTTTAAATTTGTTTTTTATTTCGATGTAAATGTTAAGAATAGGTTTAATAGGGTCTAGTTATTTAATTGAAAAGCATATAAAATCGCTTCAAAGCCTTTCCGATTATAAATTCATTTGTTTTTTTGATACACATCAAAAAAAATCAACCAATATTCCAAAAAATCATCTGCCTCTTAAAGTAAATTCGTTAGAAGAGCTTCTCAACAAAGTAGATGTTGTATATATCCTGAACTTACCCGAACAAACAAGAATAGAATTAATAGTTAAAAGTCTTAAATCATCTAAACACTTATTAATTGATAAATCAAATATTAAAACTACTGTAGAAGCACGAAAATTATTAGAATTATCAGAAGAAGCAGGAGTAAAAGTACAAATATCTAATATTTCTTATTTTACACCCTTATTCAAATCAGCCAAAAATTATATATCATGTCCAACATATATAGAAGCAATTACACATATACATTATAAAAACAAATCATCTGATGCAATTTTTGATTTATTATGCGATGATATTTGTTTAATAATTAATACTGTTAAATCTAATTTAAAAAGAATTTCAACTGTTGGAATTGACGTAATTAATTCATCACCCGAGTTAATTCATGTGAAATTAGAGTTTGATAATGGATGTATAGCCAACATTACCATCAATACAATTGCAGAAGACGACAAAAAAACCATACGTTTTTTCGAAAACAACAGCACCATTTTACTTGATTTTTTAGATAATAACATTAGTTTATTGACACATAATGAGTCTTCTAATATTACTCAGAATCAAAACATAACCTTACTAAAAACAAGTGAAGTGGAGCAAGAATTTTCAGAATTATACCTTGGAGTTATGCAACAAAAACAAATTGCTATAGATTTACACACCATGTATAAAATTCTTGATGTTACATTTAAAATATCAGAAAAGCTAAAAATAAATTTCTCTTTAACCTAAGAATAATACTTTTGTGCAATAATTACATTAAGTAACCGTTAAGAGATTATTTCCAACTTGCAAAAACATTATAAAAATACTTTACTTATTAATATTCAATACTATAGTTTTTTCTTTATAGTGTTAGTTGTTTTTTCTTGCTCAAAAGATAAATTTGAAGCAAAAATTCCATCCTACATTTCAATTGATAAATTTACCTTGTCAACAAACTTTGCAACACAAGGCTCCAATTCCGAAAACATTACTGATGCGTGGGTGTTTATTAACGATAATTTAATTGGAACTTATGAACTTCCTGCTCGTTTTCCGGTAATCAAAGAAGGCCTTTTTACAATAAAAATTTATGCCGGTATTAAAGAAAATGGTGTAAGCCAACTTAGAAGAAGATATTTGTTATATTCACCCCATGTAGAGCAAATTAATCTTGTTGCAGGAAAAGAAATAACAATAACCCCATCAATATCATACAACCCCGATGCAAAATTTGCTTGGTTAGAAGATTTTGAAGGAGCATCCACCTCATTTTCATATCATGCAAATAGCGATACAATAATAAACAAAACGAACACAGGAGTTTTTGAAGGAAATTATTCTGGCAAAGTATATATGTTACCAACCATGGTTTTTTTTGAAGCTCAGTCACCTGTTTTTAAAAATGTTTCTTCCAACGGAACCCCTGTTTATCTTGAACTTAACTTTAAAACAAATGAATATGTTTTAGTAGGTTTATTAACTGATGACGATAAAATTGGTTTGGTTAGCCTTGTACCAACAGGCACTTGGAAGAAAATTTATATAAACCTTACCACTGCCATAAATTCTAAACCAACAAACTCTAATTTTAAAGTTTTTTTTGGACTGCAATCAACTGGGCTATCTCCTTTTATTAATCAAAATCCCCAAATATATATTGACAATCTCAAGGTTGTTCATTATTAATGAATCAAATTATTGAAATTTTAGGTGTTATAGTAATGTGTTGCAAAAAATCCAATTATAGAATAGAATTAAGTAGATGAATAAAAAATTACAAATTTTCAGGTATGTTTTTTTGGATATTTTTGCAGCAATTCTTGCTTGGACATTATTTTTTATTTTCAGAAAAAAATTTATAGAACCAATTAAATTTGGGCATGAAATACCTTTAACTTTCGATGATAACTTTTACTACGCTCTAATTTTTATCCCACTCTATTGGATACTTCTTTACTATATTATTGGAACGTACAATAATATTTACCGAAAATCAAGACTAAAAGAATTTGGACAAACGCTTTTAATCTCTATAATTGGAACAATAGTTTTGTTTTTTGTCCTTCTTTTAGATGACGAAGTACTTTCTTATAAAGAATATTATAAGTTATATACATCATTATTAGGACTTCATTTTTTATCAACAGCTGTAGCTAGATTTATTCTTACCACCTACACCGGACTTCAAATAAAAAACAGGAAGATTGGTTTTAACACACTTATAATTGGTTCAGACAAACACGCTATTGATTTATATAAAGAATTAGAAAATCAACGATATTCTTCTGGAAATAAAATTATTGGATTTACTCATATTTCAAAAAATGAAAGCTATCCCTTAAGTAATTTCCTTCCTCACTTTGGCAATTGTGTTGATATTAAAGAAGTAATTTTTAATAATAAAATTGAAGAGGTTATTATTGCCCCCGAACCCCAAGAACATCCTAAATTAGTTTCCATAATAAATGAATTAGAAGCAACACCTGTAATTATAAAAATAATTCCAGACATGTATGCAATAGTTTCAGGATCAGTAAAAATGAGTGCTATTTTTGGAACACCATTAATTGTTATTGAAAACGAAATTATGCCTGCTTGGCAGCGTTCTGTAAAAAGAATGATAGATGTATTTGTGTCCGCAATGGTGTTGATTTTATGTTCACCTCTTTATCTTACAACAGCAATTATTGTTGTTGCAACCACAAAAGGAGGTGCTTTTTTTGCGCAAGAACGAATTGGTTTACATGGAAAACCCTTTACGATTTATAAGTTTCGTTCTATGGTGCAAGATGCTGAAAAAAACGGTCCTGCTCTTTCTAGTGGGTATGATGCTAGAATAACCAACTTTGGTAAGTTTATGCGCAAGGTTCGGTTGGATGAAATACCGCAATTTTTTAACGTACTCATTGGTGATATGAGCCTAGTAGGTCCTCGTCCCGAACGACAATTTTTTATTGACCAAATCATCGAAAAAGCCCCACACTTTAATCATTTATTAAAAGTTAGACCAGGAATTACCTCTTGGGGGCAAGTAAAATATGGCTATGCCGAAAATGTAGAACAAATGATTGAACGCTTAAAATTTGATATACTTTATATCGAAAATATGTCGTTGCTGGTAGATTTTAAAATTCTTATTTATACCGTTTTAATTGTAATTAAAGGAAGTGGAAAATAAAAAAAATATGCTGAAAATTGTCATCGCAACCTTTTTCATTTGGATTTCTTTACTCTCTTGCAAAAAAGAAGTAGCAACTGCAAACCTACTTACTACTAACTATTGTGAAGTAAAAATTCCGTTAGAAAAAGACGAAACAATCACGTTTTGGGTAGATATTGATATGGAGTACGAAAACACACCACTTATCGTTTATAGCTTTAAATTTTTTGAAGGAGATAACTTTCTTTTTGAAGGAGGATTAGATCCATTCAATGCCATACCAAAAAAAGACTATAAAATTGAAAAATTGAATAACAAAACCAACATAAGCTTCAAAGGAAAATTGGAAGGTAATTTTAATGCAAAAAAAGATGGAATCTATATCATTAAAATAAATCTAATCAAAAACAACTCTCCTGAATTTAAACTTCATCGAACACTACTTACTTTTATTAAAGAGTAATTTTTTATGAGTACGCACACCCAATTTCCCTAAATTATAATTTATTTTTTATAAATTCACACCCCTCCTACTATCTTCGGCAATCGGGATTGAGTTACGATATTAAATTAAAAAAGGGAAAATTGTCGCACACCCTTTCTCATTGTAAATACTTTTAGTTAGTTTTACTCCACGCATTTTCACATTTCTGATGTCTCAACAAAAAAAAATTATTAACGCATGGATAATGTACGATTGGGCTAACTCTGTTTATCCGCTCATCATCACTACAGCTATTTTTCCTATTTTTTATAACACCATCACAACCGAAGAAGTGATGTTCTTTAACAAAACTTTTATAAACACAGAGTTGTATTCTTATGTAGTTTCATTGTCCTTTATCATTATAGCTTTTTTATCTCCTTTGTTATCGGGCATGGCTGATTTTTCGGGAAACAAGAAAAAATACATGCAATTTTTCTGTTATTTAGGAGCAACCTCCTGCATGAGTTTGTATTTTTTTAATGTAGAAAATCTGGAATGGAGCATGTTGTCTGTTTTACTTGCAAGTGTTGGCTTTTCAGGAAGTTTGGTTTTTTACAATGCTTATTTACCAGAAATTGCTCCTCCCAATATGCACGATAAAATTAGTGCAAAAGGTTTTGGCAGAGGATATATAGGAAGCTCCTTGTTGCTTATTATTTGTTTGCTATTGATACAAGTTGCTGGAATTGAAGCAAAATATACTTTTGTGTTAACAGGAATGTGGTGGATAGGGTTTAGCCAAATTACATTCAAGCACTTGCCAACCAATACATTTAATAAAAAACCAACAGGAAATAGATTTAAAAAAGGATTTCAAGAACTTGCATTCGTATTCAAACAATTAAAAAATCAACACTCAATTAAAAAATACCTTTCCGCTTTTTTTATCTACAGCATGGGCGTTCAAACAATAATGCTAATGGCAGTTTTTTTTGGAACTAAGGAAATTGCATGGAAAAGCGAAGCAGAAATGCAAACAGGTTTAATCATCAGTATTTTAGTCATCCAATTTATTGCAATAGCTGGAGCACATGTAATGGCTTATTTATCTAAACTGATTGGCAATATAAAAACACTTCAAATTGTAGTGTTCATTTGGGCAATAATTTGCGTTGCAGCATATCAATTTGTTTACACACCACTTCATTTTTATTTTATTGCAGGTGTAATTGGTTTAATGATGGGAGGAATACAATCACTATCACGATCAACCTATTCAAAAATGCTACCCGATACAACAGATAACACATCCTATTTTAGTTTCTATGATGTTCTTGAAAAAATGGGCGTTGTAATCGGTTCTTTTTTCTTTGGTCTTATCGAAGGTTTTTTCAGTATTCGCACCTCCGTACTGATGTTAATTATTTTCTTTATCGTTGGATTTTTATTACTCTTAAGGGTAAAACAAAAAAGAGAACTTCGGGGAAGTTCTCTTTAATTTGTAATTGTTTATTAAAACTGAGTCTATTTCACAACTTTATCCACCACTGCTTTAAAAGCGGCTGGATGGTTCATAGCTAAATCAGCTAATACTTTTCTGTTCAATTGGATGTTTTTCTTAGAAAGTTCTCCCATAAATTTTGAGTAAGAAACTCCATATTCTCTAACTCCTGCATTGATTCTTTGAATCCATAATGCTCTAAAGTTTCTCTTTTTTTGTTTTCTTCCTGTGTAAGCATAAACTCCTGCTTTTTCAACAGCGTTTTTTGCTACTGTCCACACATTTTTTCTTCTACCAAAGTATCCTTTGGCAAGTTTCATAATTTTTTTTCTTCGAGCTCTTGAAGCTACTGAATTTGTTGATCTTGGCATTTCTTTTACGTTTTTTGAATGTTAGTGCTGCATGGTTGCAATCTTCAAACTAGTCATTCTGGTTTTGTTTACTAAATTTTTAATTTACGATAACCGATTTTATCAAGTTAACATTAATTGTGCTTGTTTAGATGCACAATTGTAATTTAATGCTTTTCTCATCAGTTTTATTAACTGTTGTGAATTTAGTTAAATTACGCTTTTGTTTAGTCGATTTTTTTGTTAAAATGTGACTTTTAAAAGCATGTTTCCTTTTAATTTTTCCGGTTCCTGTTAATCGGAATCTTTTTTTTGCACTGGAACCAGTTTTCATTTTTGGCATACTGTTAATTATTAAGGGTTAATGATTACTTATTTACTTATTTAATATCTGTAAGAAAATTACCTTTTTTAAAGTCTTTGATAAGAAAAATTCAAAGACAAGGCTTTCGAAGTTTTTGAAATTAAGGAATTTACTGTTGTAAATGACTGTTTCAAAAACGAGAATAACGCAGTATTTGGCATTTTCTTGCAAAGACTATTTACTTTTTTTCTTTGGAGATAAGAACATAAACATTTTCTTTCCTTCCATTTTTGGCATTGATTCAACAACGGCAACATCTTCTAAAGCTTGTGCCATTTTCAATAATAATATTTCGCCTCTTTCTTTAAAGATAATGGTTCTACCTTTAAAAAACACAAAGGCTTTTACTTTCGATCCTTCTTCAATAAATTTTTGAGCATTTCTTACTTTAAATTCAAAATCATGATCATCCGTGTTCGGTCCAAAGCGAATTTCTTTCAATGTAATTTTTGAAGCTTTCGCTTTTATCTCTTTTTGTTTCTTTTTTTGATCATACAAAAACTTTTTGTAATCAATAATTTTACAAACAGGAGGAACAGCATTTGCAGAAATTTCTACTAAATCTAATTCTCTTTCTCTAGCCATTTCCAGTGCCTTAGATATAGAAACAACTTGAGGTTCCATATCATCTGCAATAACACGAACTTCTTTTGCAAAAATTCGCTCATTTATTTTATGTTGGTCTTCAGTTTTACGGAAATTTCTTCCTCTATTTTGAAAATTATTAGGTAATGCCAATCGTTTTGTTTGTTTTTTAGTTTAAATTATTTTTTATTTCTGTATTTATTAAGTCAACAAATGCTTCTAATTTATAAGTTCCCAAATCACCTTCGCCATGTTTTCTAACTGCTAATTGATTGGTTTCCACTTCTTTTTCTCCGAGCAGAATCATAAAAGGAACTTTTTTCATTTCTGCATCTCTTATCTTTCTACCCACTTTTTCGTTTCTATCGTCAACGAAGCTGCGAATATCGTAATTATTTAGCAATTCTGAAATGTTTTTTGCATTTTCATTATATTTTTCGCTAATAGGTAAAATAGCAACTTGCTCTGGTGTTAGCCATAAAGGAAAATTTCCTGCACAATGCTCAATCAAAACAGAGATAAACCGTTCCATAGAACCAAATGGTGCTCTGTGTATCATCACTGGTCTGTGCATTTCATTGTCGCTTCCTTTATATTCCAATTCAAATCGCTCGGGCAAATTATAATCAACCTGAATTGTTCCTAATTGCCAACTTCTTCCAATAGCATCTTTAACCATAAAATCTAATTTAGGTCCATAAAATGCTGCTTCTCCTGTTTCAACAGTTGTTTTTAATCCTTTTTCGTTGGCTGCATTGATAATTGCATTTTCTGCTTTTTCCCAATTTTCATCAGAACCAATGTATTTTTCTTTGTTTTCAGGGTCTCTTAGTGAAATTTGAGCAGTAAAATGCTCAAAGCCTAATGATTTGAATACATAAAGCACCAAATCAATTACTTTTTTAAATTCTTCTTCCACTTGGTCGGGACGACAAAATAAGTGTGCATCATCTTGCGTAAAACTTCTTACTCGAGTTAACCCATGCAACTCTCCACTTTGTTCGTATCGATAAACTGTTCCAAATTCAGCATAACGTATAGGTAAATCTTTGTAAGAGCGAGGAGCTGTTTTATAAATTTCGCAATGATGCGGACAGTTCATGGGTTTCAACATAAACAATTCGCCTTCGTTGGGTGTATGAATTGGTTGAAATGAATCTGCTCCATATTTTTCAAAATGTCCAGAAGTAACATATAAATCTTTATGTCCGATATGAGGCGTAATTACAGGCAAGTAACCTGCTTTTAGTTGAGCTTTTTTCAAAAAGTTTTCTAAGCGTTCTCTCAACATAGCTCCTTTTGGCAGCCACAACGGCAATCCTTGTCCAACTTTAGCAGAAAATGCAAATAATTCCAATTCTTTACCTAATTTTCTATGATCTCTTTGTTTGGCTTGTTCCAACAATTCCAAATATTCTGTAAGCATTTTTTGTTTTGGAAAAGAAATTCCATAAACTCGAGTCAATTGGTTTTTAGTTTGGTCGGCTCGCCAATAAGCACCAGCCACACTCATTATTTTAACTGCTTTAACTATTTCAGTGTTGGGAATATGTCCACCTCTACACAAGTCAGTGAAATCGGAATGGTCGCAAAAAGTTATTTCACCATCATTCAAATTTTCTATTAATTCTACTTTGTACTCGTTTCCTTCGGCTTTGTATTTTTTCAGAGCGTCTGCCTTAGAAACAGAACGTATGTTGAAATCAGCTTTTTGTCTGGCTAATTCTAAAAATGTATCTTCAATTTTCTTAAAATCTTCTTCTCTAATTACTTGTTCGCCAGCATCAACATCATAATAAAAACCATTTTCAATAGCTGGTCCTATGGTTAATTTTATTCCTGGATAAAGTTTTTCTAATGCTTGGGCTAAAATGTGAGCAGAAGAATGCCAAAATGCTTTTTTACCTTCTTCTTGGTCAAATGTGTATAAAACAACTTTTGCATCTGTAGTAATTGGCGTGGTAACTTCAACAATAGTTTCATTTACTTTTGCAGAAATTACATTTCGAGCCAATCCTTCGCTGATGCTTTTGGCAACATCCATCGAAGTGCTTCCTTTTGGAAGTTCTTTCACAGAACCATCGGGTAAAGTTATTTTAATCATTACGTTTTTTTTTGTTATTTTTAAGAACCTGCTCATAATCTTTGTGTCGATAGAAAAATAGAAGCATATCCATAGATACGTGACTATTTTTAACAAAAAAGCAGTAAAAAAGGGGCATTTTGATTCGGCAACAAAGATTATGAACAGGTTCTAAGGCTGCGAAATTACGTAAATTCTAAATAATGCGTTTTTTTATAGTAAAGAATGTTGTCTATTATGAAAATCTGAACTTTAAAATAATAATCGAACTCTAGTTATTAACATTTGCATAACTATTCAGTCAGGATAAACGCATCATATATATATTTAATTTTTGAAATATTTAACTCAGAAAATTAACTTCGTTGAACTCGCAAGCTCGGTTCAGAAATTTTCTAGGATATAAGTGATACCCAAATTTGGACTATTGAAAATAGCTAAATTTGGGTATTACTATTCCGATAATTATCGGAAGGGATTAACCGCTTTGCATCCCACAGCCCTTCGCATATTCATACAATTCACTTCGCTTTTGCATGAATAAAGCGGGTTAAGTAGTTTGTACTTCTTTTGCTAAAGGGAAATCAACTGGAGTTTCAGCAATGTGGTTAAAGTAATTGTTAAATGTGTTTAGTGCTACCAAACCAATTACTTCAATTAAGGTTGCTTTAGAATAACCTGCATTATAAAATGCATTTAATGTTGCTTCAGTAGGGTATCCTTTGGAGTTGGTAATTTCTTTTGTCAAATCAGATAAAGCTTTAATTTTTGTGTCCGTAATCTCTCCAGTTCTAATAGCAATCGTTTCTTCTTCAGTAAATCCTGCCATTTTTCCAACAGCGGTATGAGCCGCTAAACAGTAAGCACAATTGTTTATTTGTGAAACAGATAGTGCAACGGTTTCCACTTCTTTCATAGATAAAGAACCTGCTTTTAAGGTGTCGCCTAAGGCTAAATTTGCCTTCAATGCAGCTGGTGAGTTGGCTAAGGTTGCGTAAATGTTAGGTATCATTCCTAATTTTTGTTTCATCCCATCAAAAATAGGTTGCACATCTGCGTGTGCTTGTTCTTTTGTTAATGCATCAATTCGTGCCATAGTATCAAATTTATAAGGTTAATAATAGCACCGAAATTAGTCATTTTTAACGAGGATATTTGTTAATTTTATATAAAATTTATATGAATTCTTGTTCATCCATTAGATAATCAAAATTGGTATTATACTCAAATCACTTAGCTTTTCGGGTAATTTGAGTAAACTATTTTTGTTGGTCTCAAGGCACGGCATCCATTCAGTGGATGGATGAGTGAGCTTTGCGTGTGGACAAGAATAGCCGTAGCTACGGTTTAAATTTTTAACGCAGATAACGGCAAAAAGGGTAAATCAAAAATTCGGAAAGCTATGTGATTTGAGTATAAATCAGTAACTATTCCTATTTACACAGTATTTATTTTAAATTTGCAGCTTAAAAATTAAAAAATCCTTGGAGATAAAAGCTGTAATATATGATATGGATGGAGTTATTATTGACTCTGAACCCTTGTGGAGGGAAGCTGAAATACTTACTTTTGGAAAAGTTGGGTTCACATTTACTGAAGATATGTGCCGCGAAACGATGGGAATGCGTTTATTTGAAGTAGTCGAATATTGGCATAACAAAACTCCTTGGGAAGGAATGACCATAAAAGAAGTTGAAAAAGAACTATTAAAAACAGTTACTTCGCTTATCACTAAAAGAGGTGTTGCACTAAAAGGAGTTAAAGAGTCGTTGGATTTTTTTAAATCAAAGAATTATAAAATTGCGTTAGCTTCTTCATCGGCTATGAAATTGATTATAACAGTCATAAACAAATTGGAGTTGGTAGATTATTTTGATGTGATTAATTCTGCTGAAAATCTCCCTTATGGAAAACCTCATCCAGAAATATTCATAAAAACAGCCAAAGAATTGAGCGAATTACCAGTAAATTGTTTGGTTATAGAAGATTCTTTTAATGGATTAATTGCTGCAAAAGCGGCTCTAATGAAAACAATTGTCGTTCCTGATAAAGAAAGCAAAAATGACACACGTTTCAATATCGCTGATTTTAAATTAAATAGTTTGTTAGAAATCGAAAACCTTTCTTTTGAATAATAATTTCGACATATTCGCATGGGTTGACCATTTTTTTAGTACAACTAATTTAAAACATTTGCTAACCTACAATGAAGGTGAACCAATGATTTTTACTGGTTTTTTCTTTTGGGGATTTTTTGCTGTTGTTTTATCTATTTATTCCATTATTCATAAAAAACGAGGATTACGGAATGCATTTTTGTTTTTAGTGAGTTTGTTTTTTTATTATAAAACCAGTGGATTATTCATTACCATACTTATTTTCTCGACAGTTTCCGATTACATTATTGGTAAATTAATTTATTCAACAAAGAAAAAACTAGCCAAACAATTATTAGTTACATCAAGCGTAGTTATTAATCTTTTTGTGTTATGCTATTTCAAGTATGCCTATTTTTTCACTGATGCCTACAATGATTTGTTTCAAACCAATTATCAGGTATTTAATCATTTTGCTCAGTTTACCAACGAAACAGTAGGGACTTCTTATTCGGTAAATCAAATTTTATTACCTGTTGGAATTTCGTTTTTTACTTTCCAAACCATCAGTTATTCGGTAGATGTTTACCGAGAGCAGGTGAAGCCAGTAAATAATCTTATGGATTTTGGATTTTATGTTTCATTTTTCCCTCAATTGGTGGCAGGACCTATCGTGC
>PCUH01000179.1:0-550 GCA_002770955.1 Flavobacteriales bacterium CG18_big_fil_WC_8_21_14_2_50_32_9
CACAACTATCAAAAACAATAATGGTATAGAGTGTTGTGGTATCTGGAAAAACGAAAGGGTTATCAATACTATCATTAGTAATATTATAATTTGGACTCCAAACATAAGAAGTGCCGCCTGATGCATTGAGTTGAACGGAATCACCTCTACAAACACCATTAACAGGATTAGTTATGGCCGTAGGTGGACCACCAATAAAAACATCTACATAATCAGAATCTACTAACATACAGGAAATGGAGTCGAGAGCAATGAGCAAAACATGGTAAGTGCCTATAGAATCAAAAACATGGGAAGGTTGAAATTGTGTAGAAGTATTTCCATCCTGAAAATTCCAAAAATAGGAAACACCACCATTGCTTAGGTTTTGAAAATGAACGGTATCACCAATACAGTAAAAAGGTGTAGTAAATACTTCAGCATCGGCAGTTAAGTTGGTTAAATCCATTTTAAAAACACCCAAATTACAATTTGGACCATTGTCTGTGTTAGACCAAGCTCCAGGCGTAGTAGGAAAATCTGATGTAGAACCAAAGCAAGAAGCACAAAC
>PCUH01000179.1:593-3973 GCA_002770955.1 Flavobacteriales bacterium CG18_big_fil_WC_8_21_14_2_50_32_9
AGGTGGCATATAAAATGGTGTCCGCATCTTCAGAAAACATAACTAAATAATAATCACTTCCATCAGTTGTTGGTTGAATTGCTCCAAGAGTAACAGGTAATCCATTGGTAGTACTATTTGTTGCAGAGGCACTTCCATTTACAGCTCCTCCCCAACCAGAAACAAGAATATAATTACACTCATTCACTAAAAATGCAGAAAGAGCAATATCAATTTGTCCAGAACTTGTGCCGAAAGTAGTAGAGAACACGGTGGTTGATAAATCGGGAGTTAGTTTATGGATAAACTGACCACTATTAGGGTTATTATAAACTGTTGCTGGAAATATAGGATAACCACCAACAGTTTGCCCAATAACAAAAACATTATCTGCGGTATCTAGTTGTACAAAATAACATTGGTTATAGTTGGCTGCTGTTCCTATATAAGTCGAAGCAATAAGGTTGGTAGCTGAGTTATTGATTTTGGCTACCCAACCATCGGTGTTGCCCAAACTTGCAGGATTTAATGTGCCAGCAGTTGTTGGAAAATTGGCACTGGTTGTTCCTCCTGTAACTAAAATATCACCTGTAGTAGAAAATTGAAGGGAATAGGCTGCATCTAACCCAGATCCGCCAATATAGGTACTAAAAATTAACGAGTTTAAATTAGGAGAGAGTTTAAAAACACACCCATCACTATTTCCTGCATTTGTAGTTTGAATAACACCGGCTGTTACAGGGAAATTAATAGAATTGGTTACTGTAGCAACATATACGTTGTCATTTGTATCTACAATAATTTCTCCTCTATGGTCATCTGCATAATTGTATTTTAGAGGTGCCACACTGTTAAGTCCATCATTTAAAGACCCTCCAACAAAAGTGGAAGCTAACAAGACTTGTCCGTTAGCACTAAATTTAGCTACATAAGCGTCATAACCACCATTAATCGTTGTATTGTAAGCTCCTGCTGTTGTAGGAAAGTTTGCAGAATTGGTTGTTCCAAAAACAAGTAATTCATCGTTGCTGTTCACAATTAAACTATGAGGGTAATCTGCACCAGTTCCACCTAAATATGTTGAATACTCGAGAAGAGAACCATTGATTGAAAATTTACTTATAGAAATATCGGTATAACCTCCTCCAAAAAGTACTTGAATGGCTCCTAGTGTTAGCGGATAACCAGTTCCAAAACTTACTCCTCCACCAAATAAGTTTCCAGCATCATTAAATGTAGAAGTATAACCCCAATTATCAACAGTAGCACCAGAGTAGGAAGCAAAAATAAGTGCAGGATCAATAATTAACGGATATGTTTTATTATATCCTTTTGGAAATTTGAAGGAGAGCGTGTTATTTTCTAATGTGAAACTACATTTAACTTCTTTTTCGATACCATTAATGAGTTGGTAAGCATAAGGTTTTTGCTCAATAATTTCATTGACGGAAGTTTTGATGTGTAGATTACCATTTTTAATGAATAATTCATCAACTCCAGTATATTCTAACTGAATTTCGTTAGCATTAGCCTCTGGATTAACAATGAAATCATATTTTAAGATTCCTTTATTTAGATAGAATTTTAAATCAATGTTTTTGTAGAGTTCTTTATAAGCAACTTCTTCATATTTTTTAACATTGGAAGCCCATTTTGATTGGTCATTTCCTACAAAATAATTTTCATAATCGGGACGAACTTTTAATGTTTTGAAGGTAGGAGTAAGGGCATTTTTAAATTCTACTTTAAAAGCATGCATGTTAATAATAGAATCTTGGTGTGTTGGATTTTTGATGAATTGATGGTGTAATTTATCAATTCTATTCAAATCTTCTTCCTTATAAAAACGGTAGGTTAAGGCATTTTTTTCTAAAAACAAATCTCCTGCAGGTATTCGGGCACGAAACATTACATTTTCTTCCCATTGTCCTTTGTTTTCACGAAATTCGATATAAGGTCGCTGAGTAAGAGCTGACATACTTACTAATAAAAACAGTATGAGTATGAGTTTTCTCAAGGATAAGTTTTAGTTTTTATATAACTACTTTATACAAAAATAAGCAATCAAATTTAATTACTTAGATATAAACTTAATTTTTTAACATGGTGGAATCCCCTCTCTTCCAAGAATAAAAAATAAAAACTTCTATTTAAAGCTTATGCTTGGAAAAGAGCATCAACTATACTTGGAGGAGAGGATGGTTAGAAATCTATTTGGGGCACGCTTATCTAACCAATGTAACGGTTCCAATTAACTCACCACGTCTTCCTAGGACATCTTTATAAGTAACTTTCCATACATAGGTATCGTTTTTAACCAAAGTACCTTTGTAAATACCATCCCATCCTATATTTAAATCATCAGAATAAAAAAGCTGTTCTCCCCATCTGTCAAAAATATAAAGTTCTAATTCTTTTATTCTAAATGTTTTTACAAAAAACACATCGTTTGTTCCATCTCCATTTGGTGTAAATGCATTAGGTACCCATATCTCTGATGTAACAAAAATGGTAACTTGATCTGAATTTGTACACCCTAAACTATCGGTTAACATTACTGTGAAAGTAGTTGTTTTATTTGGAAAAACAGATGTGTTTTGACAAGTATCACAGGATACAAATATAGAAGGAGACCATGCAAAATTACCAACACCAGCAGCATTTATTAATAGGCTGTCTTCAAATAACCACTGATCTTCTCCTGCATCAAGAAAAGGAGGTGGCAATATGTTGATATTTAATGAAGCTTGTCCTTGACAGCCTGCAGAATCTTCAATGGTTACCATATATTCTGTTGAAATATTAGGTCTAGTAAAATAATCATTTGCAATCTGATAAACAGCATTTACAGGATTCCAGCTAATTACATTACCTCCGGAAGAAAAGAGCTGCACTTCCTGATTGGGGCACACCATTGTATCTGGCCAAGCATCTGCAACAGCAAAACGAACTTGTACAATAACAGAATCATAATCAACTCCACAAGCGTTTGCAACTTCAACCGTGTATTGCGTGTTTTGAGATGGAAAAACTATAGGTGAGGAACTATTCGGATTAATTATTGTGTTTGTGGGGGTCCAGAAGTAAGAACCTCCTCCTGACGCAAAAATCTGACCACTATCTCCTAAACAAACAATAGGATCATTCCATGCATTAGCAATAGGAGGAACAGAGTCTGTTATAACAGTCATAGAGGTATCCCAAACGCACCCGTTTATATCTGTAATAGTTACATTATAAGTTGTTGTTACTCCGGGTGTAGCAACAGGGTTTGCTATATTAGCATTATCTAATGTTGCTGCAGGAAACCACAAATAATCGATTCCACCAGTAGCTGAAATTTGAGTATTCATATCCCAACAAATAGTAATATCAGGGCTTATACCAATGTTTTTTTGAAA
>PCUH01000148.1 GCA_002770955.1 Flavobacteriales bacterium CG18_big_fil_WC_8_21_14_2_50_32_9
AAAGCCAAAAAGGCAATGGTGGTGGGAAAGGAAAAAAACATTAACAATAAATTATATAAAAATGAAAACAATAACAAATTTAATTTTATCAGTAGCCGTAGGTGGACTGATAATAACTGGTTCGGCTTTAGCACAAAACAATACTGTTAAGGATAAAACTGAGAAAACAGATAAACAACTAAAAAAAGAAAGAAAGGCTTTAGAAAAAAAGCAAGATAGAGCTGATGACTTAGTGAAATCAGAAAAAAATGCTGAGAAGAAAGAAAAAAATCTCGAAAAAGCTGAGGAAAAACTAGAACAAAAAGAAAAAGCGGTTGAAAAAGCCGACAAATTAGTTGAAAAGAAAGAAAAACAAAAAAATAGAGCCGATAAAAAAGTGGAGAGAAAAGCCGAAAAAATAAAAAAAGCAAACCAAAAAGAGGCTGATGCTAAAAGAGAAAAAGAAGATGAGCTAAAAAAACAAATTGATTAAGCGTTTTATGAAAATTTGAATTTTAAAATAATAATAGAACTCAGGTTAATACTTTAAAAAGATGAAAGGATTTAAAAGTAATATTGAAAACGACACTTTAAAGGGTAAAAATTTTAGAAAAGTATTATACTCAGGAGAACACCTTCAATTGGTGTTAATGAGTTTACTTCCAAATGAAGAAATTGGCTTAGAAACACACCCTGATAATGATCAATTTTTTCGATTTGAAAGTGGGTAAGGAAAATGCATCATTAATGGTATTGAACACCTTATTCTTAAAGGTGATACAATTATTGTTCCTGCCGGAACCAAACATAATGTAATAAATACCTCCAACGAAAAAATGTTGAAGTTTTATACCATCTATTCTCCTCCTCATCACGAAGATGGAATTATACGAGAAACTAAACAAGAGGCTGAAGCAAAGGGGAATGAGGAGGAGTTTGATGGAGTTACCACTGAATAATTAGAGGCTATCTACAAAGTCTAATGAAGAAAACAGACACAAACTAATTAGTACACACATGAAATATTTACAAAAAACAATCGACTTAGATTATCTAAAAAACCTTTCTGGAGGAGATAATCAATTAATAGTTGATATGATTCAGCTTTTTATTACTGAAATAACTACAGAAAGTAAATTAATTGAGAAAGGTATTGTGGATAGTAATTTTAAATTAATTAAGTCTTCTATTCATAATATTAGAGGAGTAATTCATTATGTTGGGTTGGATAAAATTGTAAAGAAAGACCTAATCCAAATAGAAAAATTAGCACTTAATAAAATCGATATTATAGGAATTAACATACTATTTTCAAAAATCAACAAACAATTTAAAAGGGCTATTGACGAACTAAACAATTGGATTTTACTTTCGAATGCTAAAAAAATATGTAATTAATTCAATTTATTGTAAAAATTATATAACAACACCTCTGTTAAAGTACCGCACTTTTGTAGAATATAAACAATTTAAAAACCATAAAAAAATGATTAATTCAAAAGAAATAAAAGGAACATGGAACGAGCAAAAAGGAATTTTAAAACAAAAATTTGCAGTTCTAACTGATAATGACTTAATGCATGAAGAAGGTAAACGAGATGAAATGATTGGTAAACTTCAAATTATATTAGGTAAAACCAAAGAAGAATTAAATAAAATTTTAGCAGAACTTTAAAACCAGCGTTTGATATTTATTTTAAAATTCAGGTTTTCATAACGGTTTACTTACATGGCGTATTCTCAAATTTTTAGCGAGCTAAATCCAGAGAATATAACGAAGCAGATTACCCTTTAGTGGTTTCTAGAAATAAACTTTACAGACAAACCCTCGTGAAAAAATGTTTTGTTTTCCGCTTCTAAACAAATTAAATTAATGTAATGGATAAATCAGAGTTTAAGTTCTTCGAAAAAAGAGAACTACAAAAAGAAGTGAATTTGATTAAAAAACAGTTGAGAAAAAACAACGGTGGGGTTTACCTTTCGGGTGGTGCAATCATTATTATTATTTTATTGTTAATTATATTATTATAAATAACTATTATAAAAACAGATGAAAAATAATGTAGAAAATAAAAATGAAGGACTCCTCTCCTACTATTACTGATAGCGATATCGTATTTGTAAATGGCAATAAAGATGATTTGAGTATATTTAAAAGAAACAAATGAATGCAAAAGAACTATTAAATTTAAAAATTCTTGAAATTACCATGCTCATTCATGAAACACATCCAGAATTATCAAAATTCATTGAGGAATTTCCTATAACAATACCAAATCAGGAAAAACCAGAAATAACCATTGAAAATTTAGAATCTTATTACGAATCATTGTGTCTGGCACTCGAATTTCAGCACTTAAAATTATGAGAAAACTCATTTCTGCCATCTATGGAATAACAGCTTACCTAACTTTTTTAATTGCCTTTTTTTATGCCATTGGATTTGTTGGTAATTTGTATGTTCCAAAATCAATCGATTCTGGAACAGAAACTACTTTTTTGAGTGCATTAATTGTTAATACATTGTTGTTAAGCATTTTTGCCATTCAACACAGTGTGATGGCTAGACCTGCATTTAAAAAATGGTTGAATGGCATTATTAACCCTGCAATAGAGCGTAGTACTTATGTTCTGTTATCAAGTTTAGCACTGTTTTTAATTTATTGGAAATGGCAGCCAATAACTACCGTAGTCTGGAATATTGAAAATGAAACGATGTCCACAATTTTAACAAGCGTATTTTTCTTTGGATGGTTACTGGCATTGCTCTCTACATTT
>PCUH01000029.1 GCA_002770955.1 Flavobacteriales bacterium CG18_big_fil_WC_8_21_14_2_50_32_9
AAACAAATTTTATTTTCCTCAATCATTTTGCAATTACTGTCCTTATCCGTAACTTTGAGTTCTTTTAATATAAAACTGCAAAAAAATATGACAACAACTATGGAAACCCAACTTACACCACAACAAGCAATTGAATTAGAAAACAACTACGGAGCCCACAACTACCATCCACTTCCTGTGGTATTATCTAAAGGAGAAGGAGTATATGTGTGGGATGTTGATGGAAAGCGATATTATGACTTTCTTTCTGCTTATTCGGCTGTGAACCAAGGGCATTGTCATCCAAAAATTATTAACGCATTAATTCAACAAGCTCAAGAATTGACATTAACCTCTCGTGCATTTTATAATGACACATTAGGTCTTTATGAAAAATTTGTAACCGAATATTTTGGTTTCGACAAAGTATTGCCTATGAACACAGGAGCTGAAGCAGTGGAAACAGCCATAAAATTATGCAGAAAATGGGCCTATGAGAAAAAAGGCATTGCAGAAAATGAAGCTCAGATTATTGTGTGTAAAAATAATTTTCATGGAAGAACAACAACCATTATTTCATTTTCTAACGACCCAGATGCACGTAAAAATTTTGGTCCTTATACCAGTGGTTTTATCAGTGTTGAGTACGATAATTTAACTGCATTAGAAGAAGCTATAAATCAAAAAAACATTGCTGGATTTTTGGTTGAACCCATACAAGGCGAGGCTGGTGTTTTTGTTCCTTCCGATGGATATTTGAGAAAAGCAAAAGCTTTGTGTGAAACCAATAATGTATTATTTATTGCTGATGAAGTGCAGACGGGCATTGCCCGAACTGGGAAACTATTAGCTTGTGATTATGAAAATGTACATCCAGATATTTTAATATTAGGAAAAGCACTCTCTGGCGGAGTTTATCCTGTTTCTGCCGTTCTGGCTAACAATACCATTATGGAAGTAATAAAACCAGGACAGCACGGCTCTACTTTTGGAGGAAATCCATTAGCAGCAAAAGTTGCTATTGCTGCACTAGAAGTTATAAAAGAAGAAAAATTAGCTGAAAATGCTTTTCGATTAGGAGAAATTTTTAGAACCGAAATTAACAACCTTGTCAAAGAATCAGCTTTAGTTAAGGCTGTTAGAGGAAAAGGATTGTTAAATGCTATTTTAATTAACGATACTGAAGATAGCTCAACCGCTTGGGATATTTGTATGAAACTACGTGATAATGGTTTGTTAGCAAAACCCACACATGGAAATATTATTAGATTTGCCCCTCCTTTGGTTATGAATGAAGAACAATTAATGGATTGTGTAAGTATCATCAAAAAAACAATTTTAGAGTTTTAAAAAAATTATTACCACTCAGGGGTATTAAAATTGTCTCGCAAAAACATATAAAAAAAATAATTTAAACTCTTTGCGTCTTAGCATCTTTGTGAGAAATAACTAAATTTGACCATAAAAAAATAATATACAATGTTTAATAGTTTATCAGACAAATTAGAGAGAGCCTTTAAAGTACTTAAAGGACAGGGGCAAGTAACCGAAATTAATGTTGCAGAAACTGTAAAAGAAATTCGAAAAGCATTGTTAGATGCCGATGTTAGCTATAAGGTAGCCAAACAATTTACAGATGATGTAAAAGAAAAAGCTTTAGGAGCTAACGTAATTAATTCGCTTTCACCTAATCAATTAATGGTGAAAATTACGCACGATTCTTTAGTAGAATTAATGGGTGGTGGTCAAGAAGAAATTAACCTTAAAGGAAGTCCAACAGTAATTTTAATAGCTGGACTACAAGGTTCGGGTAAAACTACTTTTTCTGGTAAGTTAGCACACTATTTAAAAACAAAAAAAGGAAAAAACCCAATGTTAGTTGCTGGTGATGTATATCGCCCCGCAGCAATAGATCAATTGCATGTTTTAGGAGAACAAATAGGCATTTACGTTTGGTCGGACAAAGAAAACAAAAGCCCTGTTGACATTGCTAAAAAAGCGATTGCAGAAGCAAAATTAAAAGGCTATAACACTGTTATTATAGATACTGCTGGACGTTTGGCTGTTGATGAGAAAATGATGAGTGAAATTGGGCAAGTTAAAGATGCTGTTTCACCCCATGAAATATTATTTGTTGTTGATTCCATGACAGGGCAAGATGCTGTGAACACGGCAAAAGCATTTAATGATAAATTAAATTTCGATGGTGTTGTTTTAACAAAACTAGATGGAGACACAAGAGGTGGAGCAGCACTTTCAATTCGTTCGGTAGTAAACAAACCCATTAAATTTTTAGGTACAGGCGAAAAAATGGATGCCTTGGAATTATTTTATCCAGAAAGAATGGCCGACAGAATTTTAGGGATGGGAGATGTAGTAAGCCTTGTGGAAAGAGCTCAGGAACAATATGATGAAGAAAAAAGTAGAGCTTTACAAAAGAAAATAGCTAAAAACCAATTTGATTTCAATGACTTTATGGAACAAATAGGTCAAATAAAAAAAATGGGGAATGTCAAAGATTTATTAGGTATGGTGCCTGGTATGAGTAAAATGACAAAAGGATTGGATATTGATGATGATGCATTTAAAAGTGTTGAGGCTATAATAAAATCAATGACTCCATTAGAACGCTCTCAACCAAAGGTTATTAATGGTAGCCGAAGAAAAAGAATAGCAAACGGAAGTGGAACTAACATTCAGGAAGTAAACAAACTAATCAAACAATTTGAACAAACCAGCAAAATGATGAAAATGATGGGCGATAAAAATAAGATGGCTCAGTTGATGAAAAGTATGCCTAATATGAAAAGGTGAGAATTAGGTGTTAGTAGTTAGGTGTTAGTTAGTTAGTTAGTTAGTTAGTTAGTTAGTTAGTTAGTTAGTTAGTTAGTTAGTTAGTTAGTTAACGTCATTCCGAACGAAATTTTATAAACTGAGGCACGAAGTTTAATAAAATAAAGTGAAGGAATCTGTAATTTCTAATTTCCAATTTCCAATCTCAAATCTCAAATTTGTAATCTGTAATCTGTAACTTTATGAACCCAACAATAGTAAGTGGAATAGAAGTTTCCAATAAAATTAAAGAAGAAATTGCCGCACAAGTTAAATTAAATAGTGCAAAAGGAATGAAAACTCCACATTTAGCAGCAGTTTTAGTTGGCAATGATGGAGCTAGCAAAACGTATGTAAATGCAAAAGTAAAAGCCTGCGAAGCTGTTGGTTTTAAAAGTACATTGGTTAAGTTAGATGAAAATACCACCGAAGAAAAATTGTTGGAAGAAATAAGAAAGTTAAACAATGATACTGATTTAGATGGATTTATTGTTCAACTCCCTCT
>PCUH01000215.1 GCA_002770955.1 Flavobacteriales bacterium CG18_big_fil_WC_8_21_14_2_50_32_9
TAGGTGTTAGTAGTTAGGTGTTAGTAGTTAGGTGTTAGTAGTTAGGTGTTGTGTTAATATACCAATAACTAATCTGTAATTTATAATCTGTAATCAATTTATAAAAAAATATGGCCGAAATAGTTAGAATGCCCAAATTAAGTGATACCATGACAGATGGTGTTGTTGCTAAATGGCATAAAAAAGTAGGAGATACTGTGAAAGAAGGCGAATTATTAGCCGATATAGAAACAGACAAAGCCACCATGGAGTTTGAATCATATGTTGATGGAACACTTTTATATATTGGCGTTGAAGAAAAAGGAACAGCTCCAGTAGATGCTGTATTAGCAATTTTTGGTAAAAAAGACGAAGATTATTCTTCTTTATTATCTGAAAAAAATATAAATGGAACAACAGAAGAAAAAGAAGTTGCAACACCAAGTTTAAAGGGAATAAAGAATAATAAAGAAGCTGTTTCAAAACCTAAAGTGGATACTTCCAACATAAAAGCTACAATTATTAAAATGCCTAAACTAAGTGATACAATGACCGCTGGTGTTGTTGCTAAATGGCATAAAAAAGTAGGAGATACTGTGAAAGAAGGCGATTTGTTGGCTGAAATAGAAACAGACAAAGCCACTATGGAATTTGAATCGTTTGAAGATGGTTTTTTATTATATATAGGCATTAAAGAAGGTGATTCTGCCCCTGTTGATGCTATTCTTGCTGTTATTGGAGAAAAAAATGCTGATTTCAAAACACTTATTGAAAACAGTGCAAGTAGCTCAGAAAAAGACACTTCTATTAAATCCGATGAAGAAGATACTAAAACAACAGAAGCCCTAACTTCACCAGCAAAAACCTTAACTTCTACCCCACAACAACATACATCAAATAATAACAGCAGAACTATTGCTTCTCCATTAGCAAAAAAAATAGCTTCCGAAAGAAACATTAATCTATCCATTATTCAAGGAAGTGGAGATCATGGCAGAATCATAAAATCGGATATTGAAAACTATCAAGGAGGAACGGCATCTAACTATGTTGGAACAGAAAAATTCACAGAAGTTGCAACTTCTCAAATGCGAAAAACAATAGCTAAAAGATTGGGTGAAAGCAAATTTTCTGCTCCACACTTTTATTTAACCATTGCAATTAACATGGATAAAGCCATTGAAGCTCGAACAGCAATTAATGGTGTTGCTTCCGTAAAAATTTCTTTCAATGATTTTATAATAAAAGCTGTTGCTGAATCTCTTAAAAAACATCCTAATGTAAACACATCGTGGTTAGGAGACCGTATTCGCTACAATGAACACGTTAATATTGGTGTTGCCGTTGCTGTTGAAGATGGTTTGTTAGTTCCTGTTGTTCGTTTTGCCGATGGGAAAACACTTTCTCAAATTTCTACAGAAGTAAGGGAGTTTGCTCAAAAGGCAAAAGATAAGAAATTACAACCTCAAGATTGGGAAGGAAGTACGTTTACTATTTCTAATTTAGGAATGTTTGGTATTGATGAATTTACGGCAATTATTAATCCACCCGATGCTTGTATTATGGCTGTTGGAGGAATTAATGAAACTCCTGTTGTTAGAAACGGACAAATTATTCCTGGTAATGTGATGAAAGTAACACTTTCGTGCGACCACCGAGTGGTTGATGGAGCAACTGGAGCTGCATTTTTACAAACCTTCAAACAATTATTAGAAAATCCTGTGCTTTTATTGGGGGCTCAAAGTATTTGATAATGGAATAAATTCATTCCTTACTAAACCACATAGAAAATCACTATGTGGTTTGTTTTTGATTTTTTTGTTACTACTAAGCCCCCATAATGCCACAGATTTCACAATTTTGCACAGATTATAAACCGCCAAAAGGCGGTTTAATCTGTGAAACAAATCTGTGCAAAATTGTGAAATCTGTGGCAAGAGAAAAAAAGTGATTGGCTGGATAATTAACTAGTAAAAATGGACTGAAATATATGTATTATTTTATCCAACAACTAAAATTACTTCAACCTCCAAAAATAAGGAGTAAAAAGAATGGTAATGGTAAATAATTCAAGCCTTCCTACAAGCATTAAAAAAGATAAAATCCATTTTACAGCTGAAGGTAATTCATAAAATGAATAAGAAGGTCCTAATTTTCCAATACCTGGTCCAACATTTCCTATTGAAGTAGCAACAGCACTTAATGCTTCCATAAAGTCAACACCTAAAAAAGTAATCGCAATAGCACCAGTTACAAACAAGAAAAGATAAAAAAACACAAACGCCAATAAGTTGTAAATAATTTTTGAGGAAACACCAACATTATTGAGATGAACTGGTATAATAGCATTTGGATGTAGCCTTCTTTTAAATTCTAAAAATCCGTTTTTCATTAAAAGTACAATTCTAACCAGTTTCATTCCACCACTAGTAGAACCAGCACTTGCTCCAGTAAAAAGTAACAAAAAGAAAATAAATGTTACGAAAGACCCCCAAACCGTAAAATCGGAACTTGAATATCCTGTTGTAGTAATAATACTAACCACTTGAAACAAAACTGCTCTGAAAGAATCTTCTACACCTGCATTTCTACCATAAACAAAATATACTGTTGGAAAAATTAAAGCACACAATACAATTATAGCTGCCACATACCATTTAAATTCATCGTTTTCCCAAAATTTATAGAATTTGAATTTAAAGCCGAAATACAACAACGTAAAATTGGTTCCTGCTAAAAACATAAAAAAGATAATGATGTATTGAATGTATGCCGAATCATAAAAACCTATGCTTGCCTGTTTGGTTGAAAATCCACCTGTTGACATGGTTGTTAATGAATGATTTATGGCATCATAAAAATCCATTCCCGCAATCATAAGCAAGATGCACTGTATAGCTGTCAACGAAAAATAAATCAACCAAAGTCGTTTTGCTGTTTCTTTAATTCTAGGATGAATTTTATCTTTTGTTGGTCCTGGCGATTCTGAGGCAAACAATTCCATTCCTCCAACGCCCAACAAAGGGAGTATGGCTATGGTTAATACAATAATCCCCATTCCTCCTATCCATTGTGTCATACTCCTCCAAAAAAGAATTCCTTTTGGTAAAGATTCAATGTCGTTCAAAATAGATGCTCCTGTGGTTGTTAATCCAGAAATTGTTTCAAAAAATGCATTCGTATAATCTGGAATTGCACCAGAAAGTACGAATGGCAAGGTGCCAAAAAAAGTCATGGATATCCAACCCAACGCAACAATTAAATATCCTTCTCTTTTTTTAACTTCATCATTTTTGTGTTTTCTGGTTCTGTATTTTATCGCTAAACCAAAAAATAGTGTGATTAGTGATGAAATAATAAGGGGAACTAAATCATTCTCTTTATAATAAATTGAAAAAGGAATTGCCGTTGCCATTAAAAAACCCGATATAATAATCAGACTTCCTACAATGTTGAGAACAACTTTTATATTTATTAAACTTCGATTCAAGTTGTTAATTAAAAAACTCTTCTAACTCAGCTATTTTACTAACATGAGTAAAAACAATTACTTTATCATTTTCTTCTAATTGAAACCCTCCAAAAGGAATAAATCCTTTGTTGTTTCTAATTACTCCAGCAATATTTATATTATCTGGCAATCTTAGTTCTCTTAATGGTTTGCTAGTTATTTTAGTATTTGCTTTTACATTAAATTCTATAATTTCACCCTCAACGCCATGAAAATTGGCTATTGCATTTACCTCTCCTTTTCTTAAAAACTTAAAGATATTATTAGCAGCTATCATTTTCTTATTGATAAGCGTGTCAATACCAATGTTATGCGAAAGGTTTATGTAATCCATATTTTCTACACCAGCTATGGTTTTTTTAACTCCTTTCGATTTTGCAATTAATGAAGAAATAATGTTGGTTTCAGAATCGCCAGTAACGGCAATAAAAGCATCCATTTCATCAATATTTTCTTCTTCTAACACAGAAACATCTGTTCCATCTGCATTTATAACTAAAGTATGTTTAAGTTGTTCTGCAATTTTATTGGCTTTACCTCTATTTTCTTCAATTAATATTACATTGTAATCCTTTTCGAGTATTTCAGCCGTTAACACCCCTATTCTACTTGCACCTAAAATCATTATGTTTTTTATATCAAAAAATTGCTGTCCACAAATTTTTATAATTTGTTGTACACTTTCTGGAGTAGAAATGAAATAGACGATATCATTTGTTTGTAATATAGTGCCAGCTTGAATAACTATTGTTTTATCTCCTCTTAATAAAAACAAGGGTTTAAATGAGCGATTTGGGTTTAAATAAGTCGTTTCTGTAACAGATTTATGATTAAGTGGTGAATCTGGATGAATGGATATGCCAAAAACAGATAATTTACCATTTTCAAATGTTGATTCATTGATAAAAGCAGATTGAGTGATTAATCGATAAATTTCTTTTGATGCCAACTCAACAGGAGAAATTATATTATCAACCCCAAGAGATTCATAAAAAATTCGCATGTTTGTTCCTATCCCTTCGTAATTGTTAATTCTTGCAATAGTTCTTTTTGCTCCAAGTTTTTTCCCTGTGATACAAACCAATAAATTTACTTCTTCTGAAGATGTTGCTGCTATTAATAAATCACAAGAACTAATTTTATTTTCTTTAAGTACTTGAAGATCTTTTGCATCGCCTTGCACACAAAATACATCCAAATGTGCTTGTACATAATTTATTCTATCTTCATCTTCATCAATTATATAGATATTTTGAGATTCTTTAGACATCATCTTGGCAAGATGAAATCCAACTTCTCCTGCTCCTGCAATAATAATTCGCATTTAATAGGTGTATTATGAACAAGCAAATGTAAAGATTTTTATATAGTTAAATCAAAACCTACTATTTTTATATTCAAAAATATGCTCTTAATAAAAATAACAATTTGTTAATTTTATTAAAAATAAAATCAAACCTTTGCATAAAAATAAACTAAGTTGACTATGAAAAACTTTAGAGGAACTGGAGTGGCAATTGTAACTCCTTTTAAATCAGATAAAAGTGTTGATTATGATGCACTGGAAAGATTAGTAGAGCATTTAATTCAAAATAGAATTGATTATTTAGTTGTTCAAGGTACAACAGGTGAATCCGTTACGCTTACCAATGAAGAAAAAGCTAAAACACTTGCGTTTATAATTAAAGTAACCAATAATAGACTTCCTATCGTTTTAGGATTAGGTGGAAATTGCACTCAAACTATTATAAACTCCCTTCACTCTTTAAATTTAACTGGTGTTGATGCCATTCTATCGGTTAGCCCCTATTATAATAAACCTACTCAAGAAGGTATTTACCAACATTATAAAGCTATTGCAGCAGCTACTACAAAACCAATTATTTTATATAATGTTCCTGGTAGAACAAGTTCGAACATTTTGCCTGCTACAACACTACGTTTGGCTAATGATTGTAAAAACATAATTGCAATAAAAGAAGCTTCTGGAAATTTAGAGCAATGCATGGAAATTATCAAAAACAAACCCACTGGATTTTTGGTTATTTCTGGCGATGATGCACTTACGCTACCTTTTATTGCAAGTGGTGGAGATGGTGTTATTTCTGTGTTGGCAAATGCTTTTCCAAAAGGATTTTCAAAAATGGTTAATGCAGCTTTAAGTGGAAATATAAAAGAAGCCCAAGATTTACATTATAAGCATTTTGATATTATTCATTATTTATTTTGCGAAGGAAATCCAGCAGGAATAAAAGCAACATTAAAAGTGTTAGGTATTATTGGTGATGCTGTTCGTCTTCCCTTGGTAAATGTAAGTGATGCTACTTATAATAAAATCAAAGAATTAACGTCTGAGATTACTGCTAAATAAAATCTTATCCCTTTTATAATGCATCTAAAAGAGCTGTAAGATTAGGATCGCTTATTGGAGTAAGCACTACATCAATCATGGCACTTGAATTAACTGTTAATGCAGAATAATAGTGATATAACTGACCTCCACCTGTAACGCCTATCATAATAATTTTCACATTAGAACCGTTAGGAATTAATCCTGAAACGGTGTTGTAAACTTGCATTACTGATTTTGTTGCAGGAAAATAAATAAATATTCCTAAATTGGTTAGTTCATCTGTTTGAGATGTAAAACCAATAATACTTCCTGATCCATTATTTGCAATTTTCCCGCAATTTAACCAACCTAAACGAGCAATATTAGCTTCATAACCATACGGTATAACATCAAAAACAGGATTAACACTTGTTGTAACGCCCAAACTAGCTGGGTTGTCTGTCCAATCGAAAAAAGCTCCAGTATCAAAACCATAAAACGCTCTCATACCAGTTTTTGGTGCTGAATTTGGCATACGAACTTGATAGAAACAACCTGGTACTAACACTAAATCTTGATTGTTTTTAGTTGCTCTAACTCTTATTTCTCCATCTGTTTCTAAAATATTTCCCCCAGCAACAGTTGGCATTTGCCAATAAATCATATCTTTTGGTGTATATAATTCTACCAATTTTATTGAAAATGGATAGGAAACAGTATCCGTATTTGGAAACATTAAACAATTTTTACCAGCCAATAACCTTGTTCCTTGATTACCAACAATAGTATCTCCAGAAGGTCCGTTAATAATAAATTCTTGTTCTTGTTGCTTTTTTGTATCCATGTAGCTGTTCACAGGTTCATATTCATTTTTAGATTTTTCTATTCTATCTTTTTTACATGATATTACTGAAAATGCTACTAAAAGTGAGAGTATTAATACGTTTTTCATAGTTGATATTTTTAATATTAAAAATTAAAATTAATTAATATGCTGGACATAATGCATTTTTTCGTGCTCTTTTTAAGTATGCAGCTCTACTTCCTCCAGAACCACCTCCTGAATTTGATGAACTGCATCCAAAAACATAGAGTAATCCCAAACGAAGATGCGTTTCCATAAATTTAAAATTATAACGATACTCTAAGAACGGTCGTAAGCACTTATTGGTTGTAATTCCTCCTCCTAATTCAAAATTCCAATTTGATGGTTGAGCATTTTTAACTGCAGTACCTTCATAATTTATCCATAAATTATAAGCTCCATGCCCTACTGCATAAAAATTATAACGATTACCACGAATCAATTTATACTCCAATCCTAATCCAAAAAAATATTCATTAATTTTATTAAAACCAGGATAATAAGCTACTTGTGGAACAATACTTAGTTTTCTATTTGGAAAAAAATTAACTCGACCTCCAAACCCAATGCTTTCTGTCTGGAAATTATACATCACATCTACACCAACTCCTATGTTTTGAGATTTAGCTGTGAAAGAAAAAAAGATGCAAAATAAAATAAAAAATATTTTTTTCATTTTTCAAAAATAATAATTCAATGCTTACAAATCCTTTTCCGATTAAAATAATACCAACAATAGTTAATAACGAATACTTTTAGTTATTATTTCAAAATAACCCACTTCTTGATTATTAAAGTCTTATATTGTGCTACTCTAAACTATTAACTGCTAAAATTCTAGTTTTACAAGTAGTTAAATTATTTATATTGCCATCAATATTCAGTGAATTATGTAACTTTTTGCTAAAGTTATATAACCTTAATCTATTCTTTGCTTAGCAACTTTACTGCAAGTAATTATTTAAAAATTTGATTTGAAACTTTTTATCAAATACATGGTTAGTAACCGCTGCAAACTTGCAGTGCGAGATGAGTTGAAAAAACTTGACTTGCATTTTACTCCTATAGAATTAGGCGAGGTAGAAGTTATGGAAAACATAACCATGGAACAACGTGAGCAAATAAAAGCGGGGTTACTACTTTCAGGGTTGGAGTTAATGGACGATAAAAAAGCCATGTTGATTGAAAAAATAAAAAATGTAATTGTTGAAATGGTGCATTATACTGATGAGCTAATTAAAGTTAATTTCTCTGATTATCTTAGCGAAAAATTAAAATATGATTATACTTATTTGTCAAATTTGTTTTCGGAAGTTCAAGGCACAACCATTGAACAATTTATTATCTTGCACAAAATTGAAAGAATTAAAGAATTAATTATTTATGGAGAATTAAACATTACAGAAATAGCCTGGAAAATGAACTACAGCAGCGTAGCACATTTATCAAACCAATTTAAAAAAATGACTGGATTATCTCCTTCTCACTTTAAACAATTGAAAGACAAAAGACGCAAACCAATTGAAGATATCGGAAATTAAGATTCAAAAAATGATAAAAAATAATGAATCAGATGAATTAATATTAGCTAACAAAGAGCTTGTTTTTCAGAATAACGAAAAAGAAAAACGTGCTGCTGAGTTAATTATTGCTAACAAGGAGCTTGTTTTTCAGAATAATGAGAAAGAAAAACGTGCTGCAGAATTAATTATTGCTAACAAAGAATTAGCTTTTCAAAACGATGAAAAAGAAAAACGTGCTGCAGAATTAATTATTGCCAATAAAGAACTGGCTTTTCAGAACGAGGAGAAAGAAAAACGTGCCAATGAATTAGGCGTTGCCAATAAAGAATTGGCTTTTCAGAATGATGAAAAAGAGAAACGAGCGTTGGAATTGGTAATAGCCAATAAAGAATTGGTTTTTCAAAATAAAGAAAAAGATAAAAGAGCGGCAGAGTTAGTTATTGCTGATATTGAGTTGGTTTTTCAAAACAAAGAAAAAATAAAACGAGAAATAGCCAATAAGGAACTAGAAGTATTAAGTGCCTCTCTAAAATTGGAGTCTCAATATTCACTTAGTTTAATTGAAGCCAGTCTTGACCCCTTATTCACGATTAGTCCAAAAGGTAAAATAACAGACATGAACCAAGCTACTGTAAAAGTAACAGGAGTATCTCGTGAACAATTAATTGGCTCCGATTTTTGCGACTATTTTACTGATTCAGTAAAAGCTAAAAAAGGATATCAGCAAGTTTTTAAAAATGGATTTGTTGTGGATTATCCATTAACCATGATAGATGGAAAATTAATAGACGTATTGTTTAACGGCTCTGTTTACAAAGACGATAAAGGAAATGTAATTGGTGCAGTGGTTGTTGCTAGAGATATTACCGAACAAAATAGATTTGAAAAAGAACTTACAGAGGCTAAGATATTTGCAGAGCTAGCAACCAGTATTGCAGAAGAAGCTAAAATAGAAGCTGAAAAAGCTACTTTAATTGCAGAAAATGCAGTTCGAGCAAAACAGCAGTTTCTATCAAACATGAGCCACGAAATACGTACGCCAATGAACGCTATTATTGGTTTTACTAAAGTGGTACTAAAAACCGATTTAACAGCAAAACAACATGAGTATTTGTCGGCTATAAAATTGAGTGGCGATGCACTAATTGTATTAATTAACGATATATTAGATTTGGCAAAAGTAGATGCTGGTAAAATGACTTTTGAACAAACACCTTTCAAATTAGAGTCATCAATATCAGCAATGCTGCATTTGTTTGAAACCAAAATTTTAGAAAAAAATATTCAGATAGTTAAGAAATACGACCCATTGATTCCTGAAGTATTGGTTGGCGACCCTGTTCGTTTGCACCAAATTATTTTAAATTTAGTAAGTAATGCTGTAAAATTTACTTCAAAAGGAAAAATTACCGTAAGCGTTTCTTTGCTTAGTCAAGATGAAAATCAAGCTACCGTAGAGTTTAAAGTTTCTGATACTGGAATTGGTATTTCAGAAAATAAGATAGATACCATATTTGGTAACTTTCAACAAGCAACCAGTGGTACTTCAAGGTTATATGGAGGAACAGGCTTGGGGTTATCAATTGTTAAGCAGCTAGTAGAGTCTCAAGAAGGGTCTGTTTGCGTTGCAAGTAAAATTGATGTAGGTTCTACCTTTAAATTTACATTAAGTTTTGATAAAACAACAATTATTTTAGATGAAGAACTAGAAAAAATAGAATTAGATAACGACAAGTTAAATATAAAAGTACTTGTGGTTGAAGACATTGCACTAAATCAACTACTAATGAAAACATTGTTAGATGATTTTGGTTTTGAGCGAGATATTGCAAGTAACGGAAAAATAGCCATCGAAAAACTCGCACTAAAAGAATACGACATTATTTTGATGGACTTGCAAATGCCAGAAATGAATGGTTTTGAAGCCACCGACTATATTAGAAATACCTTAAATTCTAATATTCCAATAATAGCACTAACGGCCGATGTTACTACGGTTGATTTAGCCAAATGCACTGCTGTGGGCATGAATGATTATTTAGCAAAACCAATAGACGAAAAATTGTTATATAATAAAATTATTAGCTTGGTAAAAAAACCTATAGTTATAGACAAAATTAAACCTTCTATCAATGTTGACTTAAAAAAATGCATCGATTTAAACTACCTAAACATTAGAACAAAATCGAATCCTACACTAATGATGGAAATGATTTTACTATACTTAGAGCAAACCCCAACACTTATTAGTTCAATGAAAAAAAGTTTAGAAGATAACGATTGGCATACGCTACAAGGAGCAGCTCACAAAATTATTCCATCGTTTGCCATTATGGGGATGCATCCTGATTTTGAAAACATGGCAAAGAAAATTCAAGAATATGCTATTACTCAAGAACAAGCTCCTAGTATAACTCATTTGGTTAAAAAAATTGAAAACGTCTGTAATCAGGCATATAAAGAATTAAGAGAAGAATTAAACAGATTAAAAATAAAAGCAAATGAATAGAGATAACCGTGAATTAAATATAACCGAACCCATTAAACTATATTTAGTGGATGATGATGCCCTGTTTTTGAAAACTTTAGAAATAGATTTTTTAGAACATGCTGATTTTAAAATAGAAACTTTTGCTACAGGCGAACTTTGTTTGAAAAGTTTAAAACACACCCCTGATGTAATAATTTTAGATTATCAATTGGATGGAATTGAGAAAGGTGTAATGAATGGCATCCAAACCTTAGATGAAATAAAAGCCGTTAATCCCGATATTCCAGTAGTTATGCTTTCTTCACAAGATAAAATTGATGTAGCCATCGATTGCATGCATCACCGTGCATTTGATTACGTAGTAAAAAGCGAAACCGCTTTTGTACGACTTCAAAAAATTATTACCACCATTTTTAAATATAAAAAAATGGAAAAACAGTTGAATTGGTATATGGATAGGATATAGATTTTTCTGTTATGAAAATTCAGCCATCATCCGTCAGCTGTCGGACAAACAAAGGCAAGTAAAAGATTTTATTTCAAATTATATAAAAGCTTACCCTCTATGATTCTTGCAGGGCTTGTGTAAGGGTGTTCATCTCCTTTTCCGGCATCCATAATATGGATTACTGTCCAACCTTGATGTTTAAGATAGTCAGACACAAGTGAGCGATGGCAACGCCACCATACTGCTTCAGCACACATAAAAGCAACTCGCTTTTTAGCTGCAAGGCACTCAAGTTCTTTTATTGCATTGTTGAACTTATCAGTTTCCATATAATCTGCATAGCCTCTGAAAGCAGCAACTCGCCAGCCTGTATTTCGAGAGTCAATAGTTGTTTTTCTCCGACCTCCAAGTTCTCTTAAATGAATATATTCTATTTCGTTTTCTGGTAACGAAACTGCCAAAGATTCTTTATTAAAGTATGGATAACGCCTTGAACCAGGAAAACTTCTGATATCGAGAACCAATTCAATTTGAAATGATTTCAACATAACCATAAATTCGTCTAGTGTGTGGGTAGAATGTCCTATCGTCCAAATACTCTTTAGTTGCATATTGTATAACTTTTTTTGTGTGATTGCTAACGCTCTAGTACAAGCGAAGTAAACGGGTTCGGAGCAATTTATTAAACAGAGGGTACATTATGCTTCAGTCATCGTTTGTGCAAAGTCATTAAGTTTAGAAGATTAACCACTATTATCAATGCTTTTGAGTGTATTTAATTTGCTAACTCACCATAAAACAAATGGTTGTAATTAATTTAAAATCTAATATTTAAACTCTTAACTTAATGACATTGATCGTTTGTGTCTTCATAAACGATATTTGAATTTTAGCTTTTCTTCCTAATCACTTTTTTTCCAAAGTAAAAACCATTTCTCCCCAGCAAAAACCAAAGCAATTCCGATTACTGAAACGATTACAACAAAAATGTCAGAATTGGCTTTAATCCATAAAAAAGCAATTAACACAATAAAATCAAGGAATAATGCAGTAATCAAGACAAGTCCGTTTGCTTTTATTTCTTTTCTCAGGTTTTTATATACTCCCCAATGGACAATCATGTCCATCACTAAGTAGAATATTGCTCCAATTGAAGCAATTCGTGATAAATCGAAAAAGATAGTCAAGGTAATGGCAATGACAACGATATAGATTAACATGTGTTTTTGTATGCTTCCTGATATTCCGAAATCGCTTTGAGGTATAAGTTTCATATCCGTTAGCATGGCTGTCATGCGAGAAACAGCAAAAATGCTGGCAATTACGCCTGAAATTGTAGCTACAATAGCTATTCCCACTGTAAAATAAAGTCCAAAATTTCCAAAAGCAGGTTTTGCAGCTTCAGCCAAAGAATAATCTTTAGCCATAATAATTTCTGGTATAGAAAGGCTTGCATTTACAGCAATAGCAACTAAAAAATAAACTATTGTGCAAATGAGTAATGAAATAATGATTGCTCTTCCCACATTTTTGTGAGGTTCGGTAATTTCTCCTCCGCTGTTGGTTATCGTTGTAAATCCTTTATAAGCCAAAATAGAAAGAGCTATAGCTCCAATAAAACTTGCAGCCGAATAGTTAGTTACATCAGCTGTAGCAGGCAGTAAATCACCTAAAGTGAAATGGGCAGCCCACAAACCGCCAATTGCAAACACGATAATCCCGACTATTTTTATAAATGCCATGAATTGCGAAGTTTTCTCAATAATTTTATTCCCAGATACATTAATGATGTATGCAAGTATTAATAAGGCAACACCCAAAGCTGGTACCCACAGGGAATTATTCTCTACATCAAAAAGCTGCATGCTGTATGATCCAAATGTCCTTGCCACTAAACTTTCATTAATAATCATAGAAAGAGCCATTAAAACCGAAGCGGCAGCGGTAAGCGTTGTTTTCCCGTATGCTTTCATTAAAATCATAGCGATTCCACCAGCAGAAGGGTATGCATTGGAGACTTTGATGTATGAATAAGCACTAAAACCTGAAATAATTGCTCCGATAATAAAGATGTATGGAAACCATGTTCCTGATAATTCTGCAACCTGACCTAGAAGAGCAAATATTCCTGCCCCAATCATTACACCAGTACCAAGTGCTACAGCTCCTTTAAGCGTTAAACTATTTTTTTTGTAGTTGTCCATTTTTATTTTCTACCCAAGCCTCAATTTTTGTCTATGTGTACATCTACGGTTAGGGCTAAGTTTGAGTATATTTTCCTCTAAACAAAATAAAGCATGTCTTGAGGGTTGCTCATCATAACTATTTTGTCTCCTTTCATAACAATTGGGGCTCTTAAAATACTTGGGTTATGTTCTAACAATTTGAGCCAATCAATTTTACTTAAATCAGTTAAATCATTAAATTTTTGTAAAAAATCAGGATTTTCGACATTGATTAAGTCCTTGGTTTCAATGTTTAATCTTCTTGCCAACTCAATCCAATGCATACTTGTTAATTTAACATGTTCCAGATCTATGTCATGGATTGGAAGGTCTTTAGTATGAGCATAAGCCAGTATTTGCTGACCGATATGGTCTTCTGAAGAATAAATAATGGTAATCTCTTTATTTGTATTTGCAAAAATCATTTTTTTTTTATCTAGTGCTTGAGTTAATGAAGAAGCAACCACACTCTTTACATTTCAGCCATCGTCCCGATTACTCGGGACGATATTGAGTTGTTTCCGTCAGCTGTCGGACAAACAAAGGCAAGTAACGATAATTTTCTCACATATACCTAGTTTATAAATTTACTAGGTTAGTAATGATTCTTTTTATCACCCTTTATCTTCATCCAAATTATTGTGGTTATCTCCTCCTAAACTGTAATAATTGTTTTCTTCATCTTCACTCCCCACATTTTCTTGCTTATCATCTAATTCTGAGCCTGGAACATCCAAATCGCTACCCGACATATCATCGGCAAAATCTTTTTCATTCGGTGTGCCCGACTTTTCATTTGGTATTTTCTGTTTAGTAATATCTTCTGGATTTAGTTCCGTTTCTTCCTTCCATTTATTAAATGCGTCTTCTGATGCTGGATTTATTGGATATCCTGAAAGGTTCGTTTTGTTATCTTTTTGTTTCATCTTATTTATTTTAGTTTGTCCGTTTTCATCTGTTTATGAGTAGCTCAAAATCCCACTTAGCCTTTCAACTTAATTAGCATTATACATTAAGAAAATAAATTAGCGGCATTAAGCGGTTAAAAACCTATTTGTATAGAGTATAACAAAGGTGGTTGTTTTGTTGATTGAAATATTACACTTTTGTTAAAAAGGGTTGCATAATTCACACCTTATAAGGAGGAAAAACAAAATATAACGAAACCAAATAGAATTTCGGGAAATAGATTCATTTTGGTTTCGAGTATAACTGAAACTAACCATCTTTTCTCCCGAAAAGCTGCTAAGTATGAGTATATGTGAATTACACAATTCTTTAAAAGAGTTGTGTAACACTAAACCTCACAAAGCTACTTACCTTTGTTCTATTAAAAAACTTAATAAACACAGATGAATCATTTAAAACTAATAGCTATTGGAATTGTAATATTCCTTTCAACCTCAGCAAAAGCTCAAGTCTCAGTAACCGTT
>PCUH01000064.1:0-147 GCA_002770955.1 Flavobacteriales bacterium CG18_big_fil_WC_8_21_14_2_50_32_9
AATATCTATTGGACCATTTCCTGTTGTAAATGTACCTCCTATGGTTGCTACAACAGTGTTTCCTTGAATAATATTCATAGTGTTTCCATTCCATCCACTTCCAATAGGATTTGTCATTCTAAAAACATAAGGACATTGTTGTGAAAG
>PCUH01000064.1:186-1416 GCA_002770955.1 Flavobacteriales bacterium CG18_big_fil_WC_8_21_14_2_50_32_9
TAAACTAGAATCACCAGGAGTACAAACACTTCTTACATAAAAATCATAAGTAACCGCTGCTTGTAAACCAAATTGTATATGTGGGTTAGTAGTAGTCATTAACCTAACTCCACCACCTAATGTAAAACCAGATATTCCCCATTCTACTTGCCAGTTAGTTGCAGCACCTACTTCAGTCCAACCTAAAGCAGCTGAGTTCATCGTTAAGTTTGACACATTAAGAGCTATTGGTTGCGGACAAGTTGGAGCTTCTGCGATTTCAATATCATCAAGAGCCATATCTCCATAAAAATTTGTACTCCTAATAGATCTAAACCTAACCTGAATAGTATCTGGAAAATTATTAAGTATTATTTTATGTTCCAACCAAGGATCAGTATCAGCAGTTTGTTGCTCTCCTTTAATTGAATCTGTAGTTACCCAATTAACGCCATCAAATACATCAATGTATAAATCACCCATAGTTTGTCCGTACATGTGATAATAGAAAGACAGCTCAGGAAGTGTTAAAGCAGTTACGTCAATTAGAGGGGAGTATAATTCAGCTACGTCACCAACAGAACCATTAGAAGCTTCTGTATAGAAATAATTATTTCCACTGAATGCCCCAGAAGGACCTGTGCTTGATGACGGTGTTGAACCTGCTCCATTAATATTCCATCTGTAAGTTGATGTAGAGTTAGATGGAGAAGATGACCAACAATTTTCTATGGTTGAATTAGTTGTTGTTAAATGTGTTTCTACATCATCTATCCAAGGAGCTGTTGATGGTGCACATAGTGTAGTTAAGGTATAAGGACCTCCCCAAAAACTTGTGTCTCCTACTGCACAAATACTTCTTACATAATATCTATATTCACTTTGTGGTGATAACCCTGTAATGGTATATGGATTGTTTGTAGTGACTACTAAGTTTCCAAATCCTTGAGCTGTACCTACTGTATCCCAATCTAATTGCCAAGTTGTAGCTCCACCTGTTTCTATCCATGATAAATCAGCTGAGTTACTCGCAACATTTATAGCTGTTAAGTTTGATGGTTGAGGACAACTAGGTGGCACAAATTCAATAGCACCAGGATCTGGAGTTACAGCTCTTGCTATTCCAAAGATATCTGTTGCAACACTAACCGTTGCATCTGCAATACCATCAATTAATGGGCTGCTTGGTGTGAAATTATTAGCTGCAACATTTATAAATAAAGGATCTGCATCCACTGAGTTTGCATCTCC
>PCUH01000064.1:1446-3347 GCA_002770955.1 Flavobacteriales bacterium CG18_big_fil_WC_8_21_14_2_50_32_9
ATTTTGGTTTCCTCCAAAGTATCCTGTATTATTTGTTCCTGTTGGTGTGTATAATACATTATTGTTACTAACAATTGTAGAGGTTGTTGTATTAAAATACAAACAGTGTTTAGCTCCACTACCTGTTCGAGTTACCGTAACTATATTGTTTACAAACTCTATATTAGAGGCTGTTGTGGTTTGGTAAAAACCTCTTGTAGTTCCTCCTGTGGCATTTTGGTCATCTAAAGAAATAGTATTGTGAAAATAATGTACCCCATCACTTCCAATATTATAAAGAGCATATACTGTCCCATTACTATTTATGTTGTATATTAAGTTATTGATAACTCTGTTTTCATTCCCTACTGTTGCATCTACACTTGAATAGTATACTAGATATGCTGCACTTGTGCTTACTCCTCCTAACCCTCTAAATGGATCGTGTAATCTATTGCCTTCTATCGTGTTGCTTTCTCCTCCTGTAATAAAATACAATCCATAGAAAGTACTTACACTTGTTCTATTTGGACGACTGATATCATTAAAACTAATGCTAGAATTAGAGATACTTCTTAAATAAGTTCCATAAAAGTAAAAGTCTTCTATGATATTGTTATCAATAACATTATTCATCGACTCACTGGTAGAAGATGCTCCATTTATAGTTAACCCATAATACCCACCAATAATATGATTATTGGTAATGGTATTGTATGCTCCTGATGCTCCAGCAGTAGTTGCACTGGTTAAACTTCCTGAAACCACAATACCTGCATTAGTTGATGAGGTACTTGTAAGTGCCGATGATAAATCTATTATACAATTATTTATAGTATTAGAATCGGCATTGTTTGTCAACTGTATAGCAAAATTGTTAGTGATTGACTGTGTTTGTACTACTAAACTATCAAAGGTTACATGGTCTGCTCCATCCAATAATATGATTGAACGAGCTGCTGTTGTTGTTGTTGAGGTGATTATTTCTCCATTCCCATTAAAGATAATAGTATTAATAGCACTTGTTCCAAGAATTTGAGGAATAGTTATTTGTTCATTAAATGGTCCTGAGCCAGTAATTACATTAAAAATAACTGGAGCTGAAATACCACAACTAATCAAATCGTTTACGGCATCAGTAAAAGTAAGGTAATTTCCTGCAGTACCAATGGTGTAAGTTCCAGCTAATTGAGTAGCACAACCCGTAATAAAAGTAAAAGGTCCTGACCATAAACTTGTTGGACCACCACAATTGGCTCTTACATAAAAATCATAATTGGTAAGCGGAGTTAATCCTGATATTTGATGAGGATTCGTAGTAGTTCCTATAATAGTTGGTGTTCCTGTTGGAGTAAATCCAGCAGTTCCCCATTCTATATCCCAAGTTGTTGCTGTTCCATTTTCTGTCCAAGCTAAATCGGCTGTAAATCCTGTAAAAGTAGGTACATTCAAAGCAGAAGGCTGTGCACAACTTGGTGGCACAAATTCTATTGCACCAGGATCTGGTGTAGTAGCACTTCTTGCAGCTCCATTAATATCTGTTAAAACACCCAATACAGCACCAAAATCACCTGCTGATGGGTTAGTAGGTGTGAAATTACCTCCTGGTGCATTGGCATATAAAGGATCTGTTTCTACGGAGTTGGCATCATAAATTGCTCCATTTACCAATTGCCAATCAACTAAGGTTGCTTGATTAGCACTATACCATCCAATACCATTTGTTCCTGCTGCTGCATTCATTAAAAATACATTGTTATTGCTAGTAAGCGTGGTAGTGGTAGTCCCTAAATAAATGCAATGTTTATTTCCTGTTCCACCTCTTGAAATGGTAATGATGTTATTTCTAAAATCGATACCACTTGCTGTAGTTAACTGATAAAAACCTCTTGTTATACCTGCCGTAGCAGCTGTATTATCTA
>PCUH01000016.1:0-1120 GCA_002770955.1 Flavobacteriales bacterium CG18_big_fil_WC_8_21_14_2_50_32_9
CATCCAATATTGGCGTGATTCAAATGTCCGATAGTAATGGCAAAAAAGTGAACTATGGCAACATCTTGAGCATCAAAACCACCAATTAAAGCAATAGGAATATACAACAACGATTTATACATTACAGGTTCCATCCAATGGTAGCGAAGGTGAGCAGCAAATCCCATTTGTTTTACCGAATGGTGCACTTTGTGAAAATTCCATAAAAAATTAGATTTATGTAGCAAACGATGCGTGTTCCATTGCACAAAATCAGTAATAACAAAGAAAATAAGCAGCCCAATTACTTTGGGTAAAGCATCAATATCAATGAGTTGAAAAGAGTTGATGGATAATCCAAAAAATCCTAAGAAATCTTTAAAAAGTTGTTCGGCAACATTAGAAAGAGCTATAAAAACAATTAAATTTAACAAAAAGAAATTGAAGAACATGTAAAATGTATCGAGCCAAAAATCTTTACGGATAATAGGCTGATTTTTTCTCCAAGGAAAAGCCAATTCCAACAAAAAAACCACCACAGAAATAATGATTAACCCATAGAAATAATTATCCCAAGAGTTTTTGAGTAAAAGCTCATTTTTCAGGTAATTCCAGTAACCTGAGTAGGAGTTGCTAATTATTTCGAAGTAGTTATTCATGGGTTACAATTTCACATAAACTCCCAAATTGTAGGAAGGGGCTAAGGCAACATTATCGTTGTCTATTCCACCAAAAATAGAAGTATTTACTCCAAATTTATCCTTTTTAAACTCATAATTGACTTTTAATCCAATGCCATAATAATTTTGCCTATCCAAATAAAAAATAGATTGTTGGGTATCTTCAAAAAAAGCAGCTTCTTTTTTAATGATGTTTCGAGTATCGATGGCAAAAATAAGATGCCCTTTAGGTGAGAATTTATATCCAGCTTCGATGTTGATTCTTAAATAATCCGAATAGTTATTGGTTAAAAATCCGTAGCCAACATTTCCATAATAATACCATTTTCCTTTACTAGAACCAAAGGTGATATAAGGCAAAATAGTGTGGGCATTAAATCCAGTACTAAAACCTGTTTCACTATCAAAATCACTTGTCTTAGGCGTATATTGAACCCCAGTACTAACTTTCCATTTTTTGT
>PCUH01000016.1:1161-1456 GCA_002770955.1 Flavobacteriales bacterium CG18_big_fil_WC_8_21_14_2_50_32_9
TTGTTATAACTTCTGTTGTCATTTGCATACAAAAATCTATAGGGTAACACCAATTGTGTTTCTAATTTACTGGAAATACCATATTCAGCATAAACTTGAGTAGTAATATCTGAAAAATTAGTGCCTAATTTTACTTTATTACCATCAATTCGGGCTTTTTTAAAGAAAATACCCGAAGCTCCTAGTTGTATGTATGCTTTACCTTTTTCTTTCGTCCATGGGCTTTGTGCTTGAGTAAAAAAACAAAAACAAAGTATAAAAATTAATGTTATGGAGGTTTTTAAATTCATGTTAA
>PCUH01000016.1:1512-9765 GCA_002770955.1 Flavobacteriales bacterium CG18_big_fil_WC_8_21_14_2_50_32_9
CACTTTGGTAAGTTTCTTCCCATTTTATAATGCTGTGTGGAAAATTATTTTCGTAAAAAATAATGAGTTTTCTGTCTAATTTTGGATAATGAATAGCATATTTAACCAGCTCTTTTTCATTCGTTTTGGTGATTTCTGCATCGTAAGCCATTAATGGTTGGTGCATCAATCTTAAATAAAATAGCGAAGGAATGATTTGTTGTTTTCCAACGGGTAATAAATCAGGATTGGTTCTAATTTTGGACCACAATTCATCTTCCAAGGTGTTTAGATGAAGTTCTAATTGTTGGTCTCCTTCTGATTCAAAGTAAGAGTAAGAATTTACATCCAACTTATCGTTCTTTCTATTGATTTGCATATAAACTTGTCCGCACCATTCTTGCACCGAAGAAGTTATTTTTTCTAAAGGTTGATTTAAATCCGACAAGGGTAAAAAGGTAGAAGTCATCATGGAGTAAGGATAAATTCCTGTAGTAAACTTTTTGGTAAAGTTAAGTTTAAGAACAGATTCAACGTCTTTTCCATCATTATCCGATTTTACTTGTTTGTTCATATTGAAGGGTTCTGTAACAAAAATCATAACGGCAGTTCCCGTATGAATTTCTCCATATCTAGCTTGTTCGAGTTGATACGAAGTAATTTCTGCATCACCATTATACCAATAGGTATTAAAATTTTCAGAGGGTTTAATTGTTTGAATTTCTGCAGTTTGATTTGAAGGTGTGGAACTACAAGAAGTAATTACAGTTATCATTAAAAAGAATTTAAGGAAAGAGTTATTCATAATAAGTTTAGTTTAGAATATAATAAATGCCTGCACTTAAAAAAGCAGCTATGGGCAAAGTTAAACACCATGACCATAAGATTTTGTAAATAACCTTTTTATCTGCTTTTTTGCTAGCTGTAGCAATGCCAAAAATTGATCCCACAGAAACATGTGTTGTAGAAACAGGTAATCCATGAATACTCGCTGTGGTTACCAGTAATCCTGTAATCATATTGGCGGTAAATCCTTGACCGTGATTCATTGGCGTAATTTTTTTACTCATTAAAACACCTACTTTTTTAGCGTTTAGAAGTCCGCCAATTAGCATTACTATTGCCACTAAAAACATTCCTAATTGAACATTAAAAGCATTAGCAACTAGCAATAATCCAACAATTTTAGGAGTATCATTTAACCCTCTTGCAAAACTTACCACACCGGCACTCAAAAAATGTAGTGTGTCCAACACTTTTTGAGCAGTTATTCCCAAAATAGTGCCTGCATAAACTTCTGTAGTAATTTTTTCACACCTTGAAAACTCAATATTATTACTAATACCTGAAGTAATGCTTAAATTATTGGTTTGAATAGCTGTTTCATTTTCAGAAATACAGATGCATGTTTCTTTGTTTATACCTAATTTTTTTCTGGTTTTTCTAAAAATTAAATATACTATTAAACTTAGTGACGCTGCGAGTATTGGACTAACAAACAGAGGCATCAAAAAAGTGTTTCCTAATTTAGCAAAATTAAAAGCTGTTCCGATAGCCATTACTCCACTTCCAAAAAGTCCTCCAACTAAAGCGTGTGTAGTAGAAATGGGCATACCAATTTTAGTAGCAATAAAAACGGTTAATGCAGCCCCTAATGCGATAGAAATAGCAAAAATAGGGTTTAGGATAAGTTCATCAGGAACAAGTCCTTTTCCTGAAAAGTTTTTTACTAATGTTTGAGCTAAAAACAAAGCAGCAATAGCACCTGCAAAGGTAGTTACAGAAGCCCACGAAATGGCTTTTTTATAACTTGTAGTTTTGCTTCCAAATAAGGTAGCAACTCCTTTAAAATTATCGTTTGCTCCATTGCTGTAGGAGAGAAATAAAACGGCTATAACTAATGTAATTAGTATCATATTTTTTTATTTTAACAACATCCTCCTCCATCGTAATGAAAGGTAGATTCACTAATAAAAATATCATCACGTTGCATATTTTTAAATGCTTGAGCTGTTTTATCACAAATTGCTAATGGTTGATTTTTTAATAACGTATGTCCTTTTTTATCATCAAAAAAAGCTTCACTACCAAAATAAATGGCTGCTTTTCCTGTAAAAACACAAGGACCATCTTCAGGCATGGGGTCTTTGATGGCAGCTACTTCAATAGATTCTATGTAAATCAGTTCATCGGTTGGGTAATGGTTGGGCGATAAAATACGATAAGGTTTTCTAGCTCTAATTTCTATAGTTCCAAAACCTGCATCAGTCAGCATTTTTATATATTCGTTAATTGGTAAACTACCGCTTAAACACAAAGCTCTCAAGCGTTCATCATTTCTTAATATTTTGTTCATAGGTTGTTCGCAAGTGGGATCGCTCATTACCAATTTGCCATGAGGTTTTAGTACACGGTACATTTCGGCAATGGCTTTTTTGAGTTCTTGTTCTTTAAAAATATTGAACAAACAATTTTGAGCAGCTACATCGATGCTGTTGTCTTCAACAGGTAAATTAAGAGCGTCTCCTTTGCGTAAATCAACAAAATCTTTTTTAAACCAAGGGTTTAGTGCTTCTGCTTCTACAAAATTCTTTTTAGAAGCTTCTAGCATTTCGTCAACTACATCTACACCAACCACACCGTTTTTTTGTCTGGAGAAATAAGCAAACTGCAGCAACTCCATTCCTCCACCAACACCAACATATAAAATCTTGGGATTGTTGGTTAAATCTCGTGCATGTACGGTGCTACCACAACCATAATTCATTTCTTGCATTATTTTTGGAATTTTTAAACCGGGTAGTTCCCATATCGGATTGGTAGTGCAACAAAGCCCCACATCTGGCGTTAAGGCTGCATCTTTATATACATTTTTGGTAGTTTCTAAGTAGCTCATATTTTTTTAAGTTAAAAGTTAATAAAGTTAAAAGTTCGTAAAGTTAGTTATCCATATTATACTTTACATTTTTCGTAATTTCAATTAAAGCCATCAGCTTAGGATATTTTATTAGGTCTTCATATACATCTATATCGTTTAAAAATGGAAGCAGTTGTAGTTTATAATCCGACAATTCTTTTAGCGTTAAGGATAATAACTCTTCATTACTCCAAGGTTTGTTTTGGAAAATAGCAGGATGAAGTTTATTCATCCCAACAAGGTAATACCCTCCATCTTCGGCAGGACCAAAAACAATATCATTGTTCGCTAATTCATCAAAAGCCAACTTAATAATTGAGGCTGAAATATCAGGTAAATCAGAACCTATTAAAAGGATTTTCTCATATCCCGAGTTAAATCCTTGTTCAAAAGCATGTTGCATTTTTTCACCTAAATCATTGCCTTTTTGAATAAATTTTTCATAGCCTTTCCATTTGGTTTCTATAATAACATCAGAAAAATAAATTTGAATAGAACAATCTTGAAGTTGTTGGGTAGCATTTTCAGTAATTTTCACTAATTCTTTATAGATTAAAAAAGCATTTTCATCGCCAATGGTTTGGGCAAGTCGGGTTTTTACTTTTCCGAGTCGAATGTTCTTCACAAAAACAATTAATAAGTTTTTACTTTCCATAAACTACCTCCGCTTTTGTTAACCATTTCCCCCAATTTTTATCGTAACCGTGTACTTTTTTTGTTGGCTTATTGGTTGAGTCCACAACTTCAAAACTTTGGTTTGCCCAATGAAAAATTCCACCATATAAGTTATACACTTTGTATCCTTTTTTTTGGAGTTGTTCGCCAATTTTTTCACTACGGTATCCGATAGAGCAATAAATTACAATAGGCTTGTTTTTATCTAATTTTTTAATGGTTTGTGATAAATTAAAAGAATCGTAGCCTACCCAAATGGAATTTTTGATATGGCTGACTTCAAATTCTACTTTTTCACGAGCGTCTAAAATGGTAAAATTTGATGTGTTTTGTCGTAAGGAATCAACCGTAATAATTGGAACAGTTTGAGCAATATGGTTATCCAACACTTTTTTAAACGCAGTATTTTGTGCCATAGACTGTTGAATGGTAAAAAGAAACAGTAATATGTAGGTTATTTTTTGCATTTATTCGTTTTAGCCCTCCCTTCGGGAGGGTTGGTTGGGCATCTTAAGCCACACTTCCTTGGCAACTACTTCCAGCACCAGCCGTACAACCAAAACAATGCTGTGAAGTAATAATATTTCTATTGGTTAATAGCTTTTCGTTGTAATCTTTAATGTGTTGCACTTTAGAAGCAACTTTTAAACCAAGCATTTGATTAAAATCACAATCGTATAAATAGCCATCCCAACCAACGGATACAGTATTGGTACACATTACATTAGCAACAGCAGCTGGATTAAATGCTTCCACTAAAGTAGTCATGTAATCTTCGTAATTTTCAGAAACGATTAAGTATTCTAAAAACCTACTAATAGGCAAATTGGTTATCGCAAAAAGGTGGTTAAATTCAATATTAAAATCTTTTTTTAAGGCGTTTTTAAAATCTTTTTCTAAGCTTTCTTGATTTCCTGGTAAAAATGCTCCTCCAGGGTTATAAACCAAATCAAGTTGCAAACCGCTACCTTCTTTTCCATATCCAACAGCATTTAGCTCTTCCAATGCTTTAATAGATAGGTTAAAAACACCGCTACCTCTTTGTCTGTCTGTCATATCTTTGGTATAATGCGGCATAGACGAAACCACATGAATATTGTGTTTTTTGAAAAATTCGGGTAAATCGTAATACTTAGGATTGGAGCGAATAATGGTTAAGTTAGAGCGGACAATAAAATCTTTAACACCAATTTTTGAAGCCTCCTCAACAAGCCACCTAAAATTTGGGTTCATTTCTGGTGCACCACCTGTTAAATCAAGTGTATGAGTACTGGTGCTTTTGATTATATCCAAACATTGCTGCATGGTTTCACGTGTCATAATTTCTTTACGATCAGGACCAGCATCCACATGGCAATGAGCACAAACTTGATTGCACATATACCCTACGTTAATTTGTAAAATCTCTAGTTTTTTAGGACGTAAAGGGAAATCGTTATCAGCTTTTACTTTTTGTTCAAAAGACGCCAATTTACCTTCTCTAAAAATACCGTTGCTTAAAAAATGCAATTGATTTTCGGGGTTAGAAAGTTCATTTTTTCGTGCTGATAAAGATTTTTTTATTGCCATAAATTACATACTTAATTTTTTGTGTTTATTCATCATTTGTACACCATGTACCAATGTTGCACCACTTTGAATGGCAGCTCCAACGTGTACTGCTTCCATCATTTCTTCTTTGGTAATACCTCTTTGCAATCCATCTTTGGTGTAAGCATCTATGCAATACGGACAATGCACCACATGAGAAACTGCTAAGGCGATTAACGATTTTTCTCGAGCTGACAACGCTCCTTCTTCAAATACTTTTCCGTAATAATCAAAGAATTTTTTTCCTAGTTCTTCACTCCATTCAGTTATTTCGCCAAATTTTTTTAAATCCGATGAATTGTAATAATCGTTAGCCATAATTTTATTATTTTATTAGTCGTTGTTTATTGAATTTCATTACAAAAATCAACAAAGTATTTTATAAAAATGACTTATAATTTCTTTTTAACAATTTCATTAAATCAAATACGTTTGAACAATTATTCAACTCTTTAGTAGAAATAATTTCTTGAATATTATTATCATTTATTTTAACTAAAATACATGGGATTTGAGATGGTGTATAATTTAAGTTTGGAAGTTGATTTTGATATAAAAAAGTAATTTTTCCATCCAACTCATTTAAAAAGTCTTTCCAATCTTTTTTCATCCCAAAATTGCCATAAGTAAGCGAACATAACTGGCATTGATAGGTATTGGGAGATACCATTTTATGTGTAAAATCAATTAAAGTATTTATTTTTCCTGAATGAGCGTTGTATATAAAAATCAGCTCCATGTTTAAAGAGCAGCCTTAATTTCTTCAATTTGTTTGTCGTTCAATTTTTTCCAGCTTTTTGGGGCTTCCATAGTTTGTCCACTTTTTAGCACTTTTAAATTAGAAATATTTTTGGCTTTAATTTCAGCCCAAGTGATGTCTTCCCAATTTTCTTTATTGTATTCCACTAATTCAGCATTAATCATTGGTCCAGAAACAGCTTTTCCAATAAGTGGCCACCATGTACTCTCGGTTTCTCTATCCCAAAAAACAAAACCATCTAACCCATCCCATACATTTTCATCAAAATAAGTGTAACCGCTTAATGCAAAGGTAAAGACTTTGTTACCATATTTTCGAGTGTAAATTGCTCCTAAATCTGCCAACACACAATAGGCTGCCATAATAGGTTCGCCACCAACAACATCATTCACAATTTCGTGATGTGTCAATAAATCTACGCTATAAGCACGAGCATCACCATTTATGTTTACAAATAAAAACCGAGAGGTGTCAGTAATAGCAGTATCTTCTTTCGCTTCTTCCACAGAAATGTATTGAGGTTTGATAAGAGCATGAAATTTTTCACGACCAATTCCAAAGTGAAAATTTTCTTCCTTTAGTGTTAAATTAGAAACATCAAAATGCCAAGTAGAATCTTCTCCACCATACATCATGCGTTTTTCATCAGCCGTAAAAAACTTCCCATTTTCTTTTGCACTAGGAAATTTTCTTTTGGGTGCTTCTTGAGTGGTTTCTTCAAGTGTTGGGCTTGTTTCGTCCAAGTTTTCTTCTGAAGTGTTTGATGAACAACTGAATGTAAAAAAAATAACGGCTGTAAAAATAAAAAGGATGGTGTTTTTCATGTGTGTATTTTTATTGTTTTTTATTTGTCATCCAGATACTCGGGACAAGTTAATGGAATTGCCATGTGAAATATTCAAAGTTGTTGATAAACATTTTGATTATGACTTATTTCATAAATTAGTGGTTTTCATCTAATTGTTTTAAAATTTTATTTTTTAACTGAGGATTTTCTTCTGTTGGGATATCGTCTAAATCTTTCGATTTTGAAAAAAAAGTATCTAGCAAATCACTTTGTTTTTGGTACACTTTGCATGCTTTACAGACAGATATGTGCAATTTAAGCTTCAGTCTATCAACTAAACTAAGCGAAACAATTTTATCTTGTTCTACCATTTCAGTAGCTTTTTTGCATGACAGTTTTAAAAGGCTCATATCAAATATTCCAATTTTTTTCTATACAAATTTTTAATTGTAATTTAGCTCGGTGTATCATTTGCCAATAGTTAGACGAGGTAATATTTAATTCCTTACAAATTTCTGAAGCTTTTATGTCTTGTTGATATTTTAATTCAATGGCTAACTTCCAATTAACAGGCAATTTACCAATACAATTTTGGAGAATTAAATTAAAATCTTGATTATCTAACAAATGTTCATCACTTGATTCTCCACTAAATGTTGAAGTTCTTTCCCAATTTCCGTTATTATCAAATAAAGAATTTGTAGATTTTAAACTTATAGCTTCATCTTCAATTGATTGTTCAATATTTTTAGCTGATTTTCTATAATAATCAATAATCTTATTGTTTAATATCGAAAATAGCCAAGTATGAGGTTGACTGTCATTTTTAAAATTACTAACCGACTTAAAGGCAGCTAAAAAAGTTTCTTGTACCAAATCTTCAGCTATTTCTTTGTTAGAAGTTTTATGTAACGCCCACGAATAAAGCTTATCAGAATAGAGGTTAACCCATTCTGTAAATTGATTGTTGATGTTTTTATTCATAAAAAAGTAAGAATTTGGAGTTGAATATTATATAATATAGTAATATATTATTTTTTTCACCTCATTCTTTAAATTGAGTTCTTTCCAAGGAGATTGTTAAACTTCAAAAGTACTACCATCTTATAATAAAACCTTATTTTTTTATTGATATTTTTTTTTCTAAAACTTAAACACCAAACCAGCTAAAAAGTTGGTTCCTGCTTGTGGGTAATAAAAATTTTCGGTAATTAAATCGCCATAAATATAGCTGTAAGTATAGCCATTGCTGCTATACATCGTATCAAAAATATTGTTTACCATTAAATGGAAAGATAATTCTTTCATTTTTTTTGGTAACAGAATAAAACTAATTCTTGCATCAACAGTTTGGTAGGCAGCTATAGCTCTATTGTTGTTTGAAGTGTTATCTAAAAATTGCTTGCCAACATATTTGGTTTGCACCATTAGGTTTACTTGTTTAATAGGACTATAATGAATGCTTGCTGCAGCAATAATATTTGGAGAGAAAGCAATATCGGTATTGGTATAATTGTTTTCAATAACATCAAAATCTGTAGTATA
>PCUH01000016.1:9815-10055 GCA_002770955.1 Flavobacteriales bacterium CG18_big_fil_WC_8_21_14_2_50_32_9
CATTAGCATTCAACGCCACTTTTTTACTGATTAAGAAAATTCCTTCTAACTCAACACCTGTTCTGTAGCTTTTATCCACATTGGTTCTTATGGAAGAGCCAACATCGTTTAATTCTCCAGTAACAACTAACTGATTGGTGTAATCCATGTAATAAAAATTAGCTTTTAGTCCTAGTTTTTTAAGTTTTAGCCCAACACCTGCTTCGTAATCTAACAACATTTCGTGCTTGGGTTGTTCAT
>PCUH01000016.1:10084-11008 GCA_002770955.1 Flavobacteriales bacterium CG18_big_fil_WC_8_21_14_2_50_32_9
ACAGGCTCTCTGTTGGCAACACTCACCGAGGCATAAACTCTCAACTTATCATTAAACTGATAATTTAAACCACCTTTTGGATTAAAGAAAACAAAGTTGGTATCGACATTTAATTCTCTTAAATCGTTGTCAATCCCTTTGGTTTGGTAGGCAATGGTTCTGATTTGCAAATCTCCAAAAAGCGTTAATTTTTCACCTATAAGGTAATCCGCTTTTAAGAAAGTGTTGAAATCCTCTTTTTGTGCATTGTTGTCATAATATTTATCTCTAATGTTGGTGTTTTTAGCATATTCCATCCAAATAATTTCTCCAAAATGGTCGCCATCATAACTGTTGTAACCACCACCTAAAACTAACGAAAGTTTAGAGGAAGTATAATTCAAGCTATAAGTTGTACCGTAAAAATGGTTGTCGAGCCAACGTCTTCTAATTACATCTGTTTCAGTTATAGTGTCTGTTCCTGCAACAAAAGGGTCAAAACCATAATCCAAAAAATCATCTTGATTTCGGAATTGCTCAAAATAACCTCTACCATAGGTGTAGTGCAATGCCGCATTAGCACTTAGTTTAGATGAAAACTGATGCGAAAACAACAATTGAGCATGGTCTTGTTGGTAGTTATCCGTTTCATTATCATATTCGTAAAAGTTGTATGTTCTACCAGAATTTAATAAGTTGTGGGTTTGAGCAGAATCCAACCCATTGTTCATGGAATGGGTTTCCATATCTTCTTTGTTGCCAGTAATTCGACTTTCAGGAGTTCCCCACCACGATTGGTACGTTTGTTCTTTTCCAGCAAAATAGACTAATTTAATAGAGGTTTTATCTGCATAATAACCACCCGATAAATAATAACTTTTTAGGTCGGAAGTAGCTCTATCAATATATCCATCAGATTTTATGTAAGATGCTCTACCATCAAAA
>PCUH01000016.1:11079-16328 GCA_002770955.1 Flavobacteriales bacterium CG18_big_fil_WC_8_21_14_2_50_32_9
AGTTGCAATTTCTCCATAAGGATTTTCTTTTAAGGTGGTAGTTTGTAAGTTTACGGTTGCTCCAAAAGCTCCTGCTCCGTTGGTGGAAGCACCTACACCACGCTGAATTTGGATGTTTTCTGTACTTGACGCAAAATCGGGCATATTTACCCAAAAAGTTCCTTGAGATTCCGCATCATTAATAGGAATACCATTTACGGTTACGTTAATTCTTGTCCCGTCAGAACCCCTAATTCTAAAACCTGTATAGCCAACTCCTGCACCGGCATCACTGGTAGAAACTAAGGAAGTAGTGTTTTGCAGTAGAAATGCAATGTCTTGACCCAAGTTATTTTTTTCTATATCGCTATAAGAAATGTTGGAGTGAGCAATTGGTGCATTTTCTTTTACTCTAGTGGCAGCAACAATAAGTTCATCTAAGTTTTGCTGACTTTCTTTTAAGGTAATTTTATACTCACGATTTTCTGTGAGATTTTCGACTTTTAGCTTTTTAGTCTCATAACCAATGTAGCTAATTTCAATATCGTAGCTCGCAGAGTCTAAGTTATTGAGTTTAAAATAACCATTATTATCCGAAAAAGTACCTTTATAGGTATCGGTAATTTTAATGGTTGCTCCAACAACAGGATTTGCTGAGGAGTCATTAATTGTTCCATAAATTGAAAATTGTGCGAAACTACTTGCAGCTGCAAATAGTGTAGTCGCCAAAAACATCATTTTTTTCATAAAAAAATTTTTTTGACGAAAGTTAAGGGGCTAAACAATCGTATTTGTTTAACTTAATTTGATTTTTATTGTCCTACCTACGCCAGCATTACCTGGATCAGGTTAATTTTCTCAATTGCTCAAGAAAAATGGGTATAATCTCAGCCTGAAAAGTAAGGCACCCCAATGAGATGGAGCAAAAGTAATACTTAAATTGAGTTCTCCAAGAAATTAACACATTTTTTTAAACGAGTTTCAATATCTCCAGAAACAATAGAGAAGCTAAATCCATTTTGCTTCAAAATATGGAGGTGTTGCTCAAAAATAAATTCCCTATCTTCTATTCTTGGATGCTCCCTTAATGGGTCTGCTTCCCAAGGCAAATCAATATTGCACAAAAAATAATGTTTATTGGGTTGATTGGAAATAGCATTATTTATCCATTCAATTTCTTTGTTGTATTTTATTTTTAACCAAATTTTAAACGTAATTAAATCAGTATCTATAAAAAGTAGTGAAGGATTTTGATTAATAGCTTCTTGCTCAAATTTAAGTTGATTCTCAGCCATTTTTAACACGTCATGCAATTCATACGGTTTAGTTAAGTTGTTTAAGTAGAACCTAGCTTGTTCTTCTACCAAAGGTGCTTCAAAACGATTAGCCAACAAAGTAGCAAGTATAGTTTTTCCAGTAGATTCTGGACCAGTTAGAACAAATTTATTTAAAATCAAGTTATAAAAAATTTCAGTTTAAACTACTTATAAAAATAGTATTTAGTAAGCATATTATTATTTTTAATAATTTTTATTATAAAAAGGAATTTTAATAAAAATTTTAATCGTATTTTTAATGTACAAATATAACCCATAAAAAAATAATTAAAATTAGATGCAAACTATAGAAGCACCATTAAGCAACCAGTTAAAAAAATTCTTCGGATTTAATACTTTTAAAGGCGACCAAGAGGCTATTATTCAGAATCTTATAGAAGGAAATGATGCCTTTGTGATTATGCCAACAGGTGGAGGAAAATCATTATGTTATCAATTACCAGCACTAATGCTAGAAGGAACAGCAATCATTGTTTCTCCGTTAATTGCATTAATGAAAAACCAAGTTGATGCAATAAGAGGGTTTTCAAACAAAGAAGGGATAGCACATTTTTATAATTCAACTTTAAACAAAACCGAATCACGACAAGTTAGGCAAGACGTTATGGATGGAATAACAAAAATGTTATTTGTAGCTCCCGAATCGCTTACCAAAGAAGAGAATGTAGAGTTTCTTAAAAGCATTAAAATTTCTTTCTTTGCTATTGATGAAGCTCACTGTATTTCGGAATGGGGACATGATTTCAGACCTGAATATAGAAAATTAAGAACCATCATAGAGGCCATAGATAGAGTTCCAATTATTGCCCTTACAGCAACAGCAACACCTAAAGTGCAAGAAGACATTCAAAAAAACTTAGGAATGACAGAAGCACGAGTTTTTAAAGCTTCTTTTAATAGAGATAATTTATATTATGAAATAAGACCTAAAAAAGATGTTCAAAAAGAAATTATTCGTTTTGTTCGTCAACATATTGGTAAGTCAGGTATAATTTATTGTTTAAGCAGAAAAAAGGTGGAAGAAATAGCCCAATTACTTCAAGTAAATGGAATAAAAGCGTTGCCTTATCATGCTGGGTTAGATTCCGCATCAAGAGTTAGACATCAAGATATGTTTTTGATGGAAGATGTTGATGTTATAGTTGCAACCATAGCTTTTGGAATGGGAATAGACAAACCGGATGTGCGTTATGTGATTCATCACGATATTCCTAAAAGTTTGGAAAGCTATTATCAAGAAACGGGAAGAGCAGGAAGAGATGGAGGCGAAGGTATTTGTTTGGCTTTTTATAGTTATAAAGACATCGAAAAGTTAGAAAAATTTTTGCATGGAAAGCCTGTTGCTGAAATGGAAATAGGTATGCAACTTATTTTTGAAATGGTTTCCTATGCTGAAACTGCTGTATGCAGAAGAAGGCAATTGCTTAATTATTTTGGGGAAAAATATGTTTCTGATGATTGTGAAGAAAAAGGAATGTGCGACAATTGTGCTCATCCTAAAGAAAAATTTGAAGGGAAAGATGATGTGCAAATATTACTGCAAGCCGTACTGGGGTTAAATGAAAATTTCAAATCGAAATTTATGGCATATTTTGTTGCTGGAAATGCTTCTTCAGAAATAAAAGCATTCAACTACAATAACCATAAATTGTTTGGAAAAGGAAAAGGAGAGGGAAAAGATGATAAATATTGGGAGGCAATAGTCAGACAGTGTGTGATTGAAGGACTTTTGACAAAAGAAATTGAAAATTATGGTGTGCTGAAAGTATCCGATAAGGGAAAAGCATTTATTATAAAACCTACCTCTGTAACGCTTATTAAACCAAACGATTATAGTGATGTGGATGATGGAGATATTATTACTCCACAAAAAAGCAGTGGGGCAACTGACGAAACATTATTTAACATTTTAAAAGATGTTAGAAAATCGTTAGCAAAAGAACTAAAATTACCTCCTTACGTTATTTTTCAAGACCCTTCATTGGAAGATATGGCTTCAAGATATCCAATAACTATTGAAGAATTAACCAATATTACTGGTGTAGGACAAGGAAAAGCAGAAAAATACGGAGAAGAATTTATTGAAGTTATTGAACGCTATGTTGAAGAAAATGAAATAGAGCGACCAATGGATTTGGTAGTAAAGTCAATCGTAAATAAATCAGGATTGAAAGTATATGTTATTCAAAGCATAGATAGAAAAATTGCTTTAGATGACATTGCTGATGCTAAAGGAATTGAATTAGCAGATGTAATTACAGAAATAGAACATATTGTTCAATCTGGAACAAAAGTAAACTTAGATTATTATATCAATGAAGAAATTGACGAAGCTGATCAAGATGAAGTGTTTGATTATTTTATGGAAGCAGAATCAGACAATATTGATGATGCCCTCTATGAATTTGATAATGCTTTCACAGAAGATGAAATGCGTTTACTTAGAATCAAATTTATGTCGGAAGTAGCGAATTAGAGGCTGTATGTAAAGGTGATATTTATGGAATCAGAAATAAAATCAAGCCATGAATAAAAACAAGATATTACACATTTTGTTAATATTGGTATTGCTTGGGGATTTTACGTATTCATTTTTACAATATTATAAGACACCATTAGATGGAGATATGGCGAGTGTAATAATTCCATCCAATGATAATCAAGAAATATTTAATGACCCCTTTGGATTTAATGCTATTATTAATAACAAACCACACATCAATCCAAATCGATATTTCTCTCATCTTTTCATTAGCAAATATTTTAAAAGTATCCCTATTATTTTTCAAAAAATAGTAAGCCCAATTGAAAGTCTCTATCTTTCTTGTGCAATTATAAAAATATTGATTCACATTTTAATGGTTTACTTGTTGTCAGCATTAATCAGCAGAGAAAAGTCAGTATTTAATATCAAATTGCTTATGGTTGCTGCACTTCTAACACCTCTTTTTCAGGCTTATGGTTATAATAGATATATGGGAGTAATTGATACATCTATTACATATACTTTTTTTTATGCTTTACCACTTTTGCTACTACTTTTATTTTTCTATCATTTTTATGCCGCTATACACAACAATGAAAAGACAAAACATTCAATTGTTGCGAAAATATCTTTGTTATTACTGATAATTATCTTACCATTTAGTGGTCCATTAATTCCTCCCATCATCTTGATTACAACTATTCTTCTTGTTATTTATTATTTACAAAAAAATATTGATTCAGAAAGTAACTATCATTTATTAAAAAAAGTGTTTTTAGCATTTAACAAAATCCCAAATTTTATTTTAGTGGTTTTTATCCCTATAAGTGTGCTATGTGTTTATTCACTGCTACTTGGCACCTATTATTCTTTGAGTCAAACGGATACAATTCCTATTATTGAACGTTATGTAAGGTTACCCATGGGGATTTATTACCAATTTACTCAGAAGTTGGGTTTCCCTTTGCTTTTTATCTTAATAAGTGTAAATTTTTTTATTATCAAAAAATATTTTTACACTAAAGAAGGAAAAATAATAATAACAACCTTAAAGTGGATAGGTGTTTTTTTTCTAATTTATACCTTATTATTACCTCTTGGTGGCTACAAAGCTTATCGAGCAAACATTTTAAGATTTGATACCATTATGCCTATTACGATTTGTTTATTTTATTTTTATGGCTTATCATCTTTTTTTCTACTAAAAAATATGAAAAATTATCGCATTCTTTATTTTACATTTATCATTACTTTTTCTTTGTTTTTTGCGAATGCAGATATATCTAAACTGAATGAAAATGACTGTGAAAGACAAGCGTTAATAAGTATTGCTAATTCAGATAAATCAATAGTTGAGTTAGATAATAATTGTAAAGTTATGTCTTGGGAGGTAATTACTGATTATAAACAATCTGAATTAAATGCAACATTATTATATTTATTGGAAG
>PCUH01000276.1:0-1739 GCA_002770955.1 Flavobacteriales bacterium CG18_big_fil_WC_8_21_14_2_50_32_9
TGATTCGTGAAAAAAAATCTAATAATGAATTTTTAATTTATATCCTAAATAGGAATAGATATTATTTAAGTTTTGATTCAGGTGTAGGACAAACAAATCTTAAAAAAGAAGAAGTATTAAATTGTCCTTTATTTATTCCAACATCATTAGAAGAACAAACTCAAATAGCCAATTTTTTAAGTGCTATTGATGTAAAAATTGATAATTGCAAATTAGAAATTGAAAATTACAGCAAGTGGAAAAAAGGGTTGTTGCAGCAACTGTTTGTGTAGTATGGTAGAACTTAATCATAACGAAATAAAAGAAATCATATTAAACGCTGAAAGTGTATTGCTTACCCAACCATCTATTTTTTTTTACATTCGATAGAAAATGGTCGTCAAATTTTCCAAAAAACGGTGGTGTGTATTTAGTGTTTGATAAAGGAGTTTTAATTTATGTTGGAGAATCAGCCAATGTAAAAGAAAGAATGAAAGATTTTAAAAGAACGGTTAACCATACATTTAGACGAAAATTAGGAAAACATTTATTTAAAGGAGCAACAATAACTAATGGTAAATTTAATGATGAAATCGAAAGTTACTTGAATCAATATTACATAGATAATATAAGTGTAAGTGCTATTGAAATAATATTTGGAAGAACTGAAATTGAAAGTAATTTGATTGAGAAATATAAGAAGTCAGGAATATTAAATTCAGAATCGAAAAGAAACGCAACTCAGTTTATTTAAAATGGAGTTTTTAACTAAAATAAATAGAATAATGGCAGAAGTTACTGATATTATAAGAACTCTATGTTGTTAACAAATGTTAATAACTTTTGAAATATATTTCATTTTAAAGAAATTATGTCTATATTTGCACTTATAAAATCTAAAGAGCAGTTTGGTAAGATTGCATTTAGAAAGCATAAAAGACAGTTATTAACTAAAGATAATACACTCCCCTTGCCTCTCGTTGAAGCACACTTGGGGAGTTTTTTCTTTTATATACTTTTTATTAATGAGTAAAAAAACATATAATAAAATACCATTATCATATAACGAACAAATTGTTTTACTCAAAAATAGAGGGTTAACTATTAATGATGAACCAAAAGCATTAAATTATCTAAAAGAAATTAGCTATTACAGATTAAGTGCTTACTTTTTGCCTTATCAACAAGTAAAAGATAAGTTTAACTCAGAGGTTACTTTTAAGCAAATTATTAATACTTATTCATTTGATAGGGAGTTACGCTTATTAATGTTCGATTGTATTGAGCGTATTGAGGTTGCTATTCGTACACAATTTATTTATGGTATGTCATTACACTACAACGATTCGCATTGGCAAGATAATCAAAGCTTATTTATTACACCTTACTATAATAAAATTAATGTTCTTGTTGACCCTTACGCTTCCTTACAATCAATAATATCAAAAGCAAAAACAGTAAGAACGCCTGAGGTGTTTATCAAACACTATATAGATAATTATAACAAACCAGCAAACCCACCTTCTTGGATGTGTTTAGAATTATTAACAGTTGGCGAATTGTCTTTTTTATATAGAGGTTTAAAGAATAAAGACGATAAAAAGAGGATTGCAACTTTTTTTGATGTACACCCAACTGTTTTTATATCTTGGCTGCATACCTTAGCGTATGTTAGAAATTTATGTGCTCATCATTCTCGTTTGTGGAATAGAGATTTAGCCATAGAACCCGAAAAATTATTAAAACCGATAGGTAATTGG
>PCUH01000276.1:1760-2073 GCA_002770955.1 Flavobacteriales bacterium CG18_big_fil_WC_8_21_14_2_50_32_9
TATTTACTTCTTAGAGCCAATCCTAATAACAGTTTAAAAGGTAAATTAGAAGTTCTATTTAATAAATACCCAACAGTTCCCATTCAATTTTTAGGTATTCCTTCTGATGGAAAGGGTAATATGTTAGATTGGAAAAATCAACCTCTTTGGAAATGACCACACAACCCGAAGCCATATTAGAGCAAAATTTAGTTAATTCTTTAGAAGAGTTAGGCTATAAAAAAGTTGTGCTAAAAGATGAGAGCGACCTCATCATTAATTTAAAAAGCCAACTCGAAAAGCACAACAACAAAACATTTTCAGAAAATGAGTT
>PCUH01000276.1:2111-4921 GCA_002770955.1 Flavobacteriales bacterium CG18_big_fil_WC_8_21_14_2_50_32_9
ATGAAAAAGCTCAACTACTTCGTGGAAAAGTAGAATACAACAAAGACAATGGCGAAAAGGGTTTTATTGAGTTAATCAATCAAATACATTGGTGTAAAAATCAATATCAGGTTACGCATCAAATTACCATGATGGGTAAATACGAAAACCGTTATGATGTAACCATCTTAATCAATGGGTTGCCATTGTGCCAAATAGAGTTAAAAAAAACGGGGTTAGATTTAAAAGAGGCATTTAATCAAATCAATCGTTACGAGCGTTTTACTTATTCATCGGGTTGGGGCTTGTTCAATTACATTCAGTTATTTGTTATCAGCAATGGAGTAAATACAAAGTATTATGCCAACAATCCAGTAAAAGCACGTTCGTTTAAACAAACCTTTTATTGGGCTGATGTACACAACCAACTTATTACCAATTTACCCGAATTTACCAACCTCTTTTTAGAACCGTGCCACCTTTCTAAGATGATAACCAAATACATTGTGTTGAATACAGCCAATACCTTAATGGTGTTACGCCCATATCAATACTATGCAACCGAATCAATTGTTGAGCGTGTAAAAAATACTCGAAAGAATGGGTATATATGGCATACCACAGGCTCAGGTAAAACACTAACATCATATAAAGCAGCTCAGATACTTACTAACTTAGAAAAGGTTTATAAAGTGGTGTTTGTAGTTGATAGGAAAGATTTAGATTATCAAACCATAAAAGAGTTTAACAGCTTTAGTGAGGGAAGCATAGATGGTACCAACAATACAAGTGCATTAGTAAAACAGTTTGCTGATGATACACCACTAATTGTTACTACTATCCAAAAGTTAAATACAGCCATCTTAAAAGAGAAGTATTTATCCAAAATGGATAAACTAAAGGATAAACGCATAGTGTTTATTTTTGATGAGTGCCACCGCAGTCAGTTTGGAGAAACCCACAACAGAATAAAAGATTATTTTACCTCAGCTCAATTGTTTGGTTTTACTGGAACACCCATTTTTGCCGATAATTCTTCTAAAAACGAATTTGGTAAAAGAACCACTCAAGATTTATTTGAAGAGCGTTTACATCAATACGTAATAACCGATGCCATTCGAGATAAAAATGTATTAAAGTTTTCTATTGAGTATATCAGCACCTTTAAAAAGAAAGAAGAGGTTGTTGATTTTAAAGTTGATGATATTGATACCGCTGAGGTAATGGAAGCCCCTGAGCGATTAAATGCAATTACTGATTATATTATACTTAATCATAACAGGAAAACCCATAACAAAAAATTTACTGCAATATTTTGTGTATCTAATGTTGCTACTTTGATAAAATATTATGAGTTATTCAAAACCAAGAAAGAAGAGGGTTTGCACGATTTAAAAATTGCTACTATCTTCTCTTACCAAGCCAATGAAAATGATGCGGATGTCAATGGTTTTATTCCTGATGAAGATTATTTAATGGCAGCCGAACCAATACCTTTATATGAAACCAAGCATACAAGAGAAAAACTTGATGATTTTATGATGGATTACAATGGTATGTTTAAAACCAATTATACAACCAATGAGTTTTATGCTTACTATAAAGACATTGGTAAACGTGTAAAAAATAAAGATGTAGATATTTTATTGGTGGTTAATATGTTCTTAACTGGTTTTGATAGTAAATTACTTAACACCATCTACGTTGATAAAAATTTAAAGTATCATGGCTTAATACAAGCGTACTCACGAACCAACAGAATATTAGATGAATTAAAATCGCAGGGTAATGTAGTTTGTTTTAGGAATTTGAAAGATGCTACTGATGAAGCAATTACATTGTTTTCTAACAAAGAAGCCATTGAAGATATTGTAATACAGCCTTATGAAGATTATATCGAGAATTTCAATAAAGCAGTAAATAAACTCTTAGAAATAGCACCAACATTTGATAGTGTTAATGAGTTAAGTTCAGAAAAAGAGGAATTGGAATTTGTAAAGGCATTTAGGGAGTTGATGCGAATAAAAAACGTGTTAACCACATTTACTGAGTTTACTTTTGATGATTTATTGATGCAGGAACAAACATTTGAAAACTATAAGAGTAAATACCTCGATTTATATGAGCGTATAAAAGCTGACAATCAAAAAGAAAAAGTTTCAATACTTAATGATATTGATTTTGAAATTGAATTAATCAGAAAAGATGAAATCAATGTTTCTTATATACTCAGCTTATTAGCTAAATTAAAGGGAGCAACACAAAAAGAACAAGAAACCCATCGAAAAACTATTTCTGATATGATGGCATCAGATACTCAGTTAAGAAGTAAAAAGAAATTGATTGAACGTTTTATTGAAGAGAATTTGCCATTGGTAGGAGAAAGCGAAAATATTGAAGATGCTTTTGATAAATTTTGGACTATTGAGAAGAAAAAGGCTTTCCAACAATTAAGCAAAGACGAGAATTTAAATTTTGAAAGCCTAGTTTCAACTGTTAGCAATTATCTTTTTACTCAGAAAGAACCTCGAACCGATGAGGTAATTAGTTTAATGAATGAAAGACCGAGCTTAAAAGAAAGGGCATCATCATCAAAAAGAGTAATATCAAAAATATTAGAATTTGTACATACTTTCATTGAGGGTATGGGGTAAGAAAAATTGAGTTTAAATGAAAAATCAAATTATTTTACAAGGCATAACCATAGACGAGTTGGTAAATCTAATTTCCGAAAATGTGAGAAGTCAATTACTCGACTTAACCCATAAAATTCACAAATTTTCTACGATATAAGTAATACCAACAAATTTAGCTATTTTCAATAGCCCAAA
>PCUH01000276.1:4990-5467 GCA_002770955.1 Flavobacteriales bacterium CG18_big_fil_WC_8_21_14_2_50_32_9
CTTACAAATTGATAGCAGCACACTATGGCATTGGACAAAAAAAGGTAAAGTTACTTGTTATGGTATTGCTAATCGTAGATACTATAAACGTAGTGAGTTAATGCAGTCTTTAATAAAAATGGAATGTTAAAATAAAAGTTTTAAAGCCTGTTTGTGGGCAAATTGTGGGTAAATAAAAAATGGCTTCAAATAATAATTACTTGAAACCATTGGTTTTATTAGTCGGGATGACAGGATTTGAACCTGCGACTTCACGCCCCCCAGACGTGCACTCTACCGAGCTGAGCTACATCCCGAAATGTAGGCTGCAAAAATAGTAAAAGTTTATATATACTCAAATCACTTAGCTTTCCGAATTTTTGACCTACTCTTTTTGCCGTTATCTGCGTTAAAATTTTAAACCATAGCTAAGGCTATGCTTGAAAATTTAGCCTTGATACCAACAAAAATAGCTTACTGAAATTCCCCGAAAAGCTA
>PCUH01000276.1:5512-5832 GCA_002770955.1 Flavobacteriales bacterium CG18_big_fil_WC_8_21_14_2_50_32_9
AAAAATTAAAACCAAAGGCAGTCAGGTGATTATTGGCGAAGATGTTTTTATAGCATTAAAGAAAACATTAAAAGCCTATGCATCCCATAAAAAGTTTTTATTGGTTGATGAAAATAGTTTTACCCATTGTGTTTCAGAGTTTATAGTGCAAACAGATTTAACAAACGATATAGAAATCATTGAAATTGAGAGTGGTGAAGAAAACAAAACCCTTGAAATTTGTCAACATATTTGGCAAACCTTTTTAGATTTTAATGCAGATAGAAAAACCTTACTTATTAATTTAGGAGGGGGAGTGATTACTGATTTAGGAGGTTTTA
>PCUH01000276.1:5841-8021 GCA_002770955.1 Flavobacteriales bacterium CG18_big_fil_WC_8_21_14_2_50_32_9
CCTACAAAAGAGGTATTGATTTTATTAATGTCCCCACCACATTGTTGGCACAAATTGATGCATCTGTAGGAGGTAAGGTAGGCATTGATTTCAATCATTATAAAAATGTGATAGGGGTATTCAATGAACCTCAATTGGTGGTTATTTACCCTTATTTTTTAAAAACACTCAATAAACGACAAATGCTTTCGGGCTATGCAGAAGCTTTGAAACATGGGTTGATAGCTGATAAATTGTATTGGAAAATGCTACAAGCAGGATTGCTTTCTGATGCAAATAATTGGGAAAAACTAATTGAAACTTCCATAGAAATAAAGAACAACATTGTTAAAAATGATTTTGAGGAAAAAGGCGAACGAAAAAAATTAAATTTTGGACATACCATTGGACATGCCATAGAAAGTCATTCTTTAAAACATGACCAACTTCCTTTGCTACATGGAGAAGCCATTGCTGTGGGTATGATTTGTGAGGCTTATCTTTCTCATATAAAGTTAAATTTATCATCAAAAGAATTAAAAGAAATTTCTGACACATTTCTTATTTATTTTAACCCTTATCCAATCAATGAATCTTTTTTTAATCATTATTTGGAGTTAATGAAGAATGATAAGAAAAATGAAAATGATACTTACAATTTTACATTACTCAAGAAAATTGGAGAAGCTGAATTTAATCATGAAGTCTCTGTCGAAAATATAGTGGAATCATTGAAGTATTATATTTCAATTACCAAATAAAATTATGTCAATTTTAGTATCACATTCAAGCAAAAACATTAATGTAAGTATTAATCTTACCACATCAAAAAGTGAAAGTAACAGGGTTTTAATAATACAATCAATCCTGAATAATTGTTTTGAAATAAATAATTTATCAAATGCTGATGACACTAAAACATTAGTTGAGTTATTAAAATCCAAGCGTACGGTATTAGATGTAGGACATGCAGGAACTACCATGCGATTTTTAACTGCTTTTTTTGCTTCTCAACAACGAGAAGTAACAATCACTGGTTCGGAACGAATGCAACAACGACCAATAAAAATTTTAGTTGAAGCATTGAATCAATTGGGTTCAAACATCTCTTATTTAAAAAAAGACGGTTTTCCACCCATAAAAATAAATAAAAGTGAAAAATTAATAGGTGGTGAAATAGGATTAGATGGAAGCGTTAGCAGTCAATACATTTCAGCCTTGTTGCTTGTCGCTCCCACATTTAAAAATGGACTAACAATTAATTTCAAAGGAAAGGTTGTTTCAAAACCTTATATTATGATGACAATTAATATTATGCGGTATTTTGGGGCAGATGTTACTTGGCAAGGAAATAAGATTATTGTTAAAAATACGGCTTACCAACCAATAAATTTTATTGTTGAGGCAGATTGGAGTGCCGCATCCTATTGGTATAGCATAGCAGCATTATCAGAAAATGCTTGTATAGAAATAATTGGGTTAAAAGAAAATAGTTTACAAGGAGATAGTTATGTTGTAGAACTTTACAAGTTTTTTGGTGTGGAAACTACATTTACTAAAAAAGGAATTAGAATCACTAAAACTACTAAAATTGACAAGGAATCTATTCCCGAAGTAAATTTTGAAAATTTTCCAGATTTAGCTCAAACTTTTGCTGTTACTGCTGCAGCACTTAATTTTTCGGTAAAATTAACTGGTCTTTCAACCTTGCGAATTAAAGAAACGGATCGTATTTCTGCTTTACAAAAAGAATTGATAAGTTGCGGTTTTAATATAACAATTGAGAATGACGATTTGATTATTTTGCCGTCTAATGGTGCTTCTCAAACAGCAAATAAAATCATTAACACTTATAACGACCATAGAATGGCAATGGCATTTGCTCCACTTTCAATGATTTTTCCAATTACAATTAATGATGAAAAAGTTGTGGAAAAATCGTATCCAAATTTTTGGAAAGATTTAACAAAATCTGATTTTCGTATCAACTCCTAAGTCAAAAATTATCGGGCAACGAGTAATAATAAATTATCTTATTCGCTTTTTTTCTAATGTTTTTTGGTAAATAATTATGTGATTTGTAATCAACAAGAATGCGTTGTAGTTTTTTCTTGTTATATTTTAATAAGATATAAGAACCATGTATAAAAAAAGGAACACTAATAATAGATAATCCCAATCCTATTGTTGGAGAAAATAAA
>PCUH01000276.1:8038-8180 GCA_002770955.1 Flavobacteriales bacterium CG18_big_fil_WC_8_21_14_2_50_32_9
TGGTAAAAAAGCCATTTCTGTATAAGCATTATTTCCTTTTTTCTCAAAAAACAATTCAATTACAGCCGCTGAAGTATCATTAATAGAATAATTTGCCATAAAATCATTGAAAGATAAGTTTCTTGGTTTTATAGTAATTGTA
>PCUH01000007.1:0-6233 GCA_002770955.1 Flavobacteriales bacterium CG18_big_fil_WC_8_21_14_2_50_32_9
AAAAATATAATTTAATGATATTAATAGCAGATAGTGGTTCCACCAAAACGGATTGGAGGTTGGTGAATAATAATAGTAATCAAATTTATTCAATAGAAACCATTGGGTTTAATCCATATTTTATTGATGCAAATGGAATTTTGGATGAACTATCAAAGAGTGCATTAAGCAAAAACAATACAGAAGTTAAACAGGTTTTTTTCTATGGAGCAGGATGCTCGTCATCAGAAAAGAGTAGCATTGTTCAAACCGCATTACAATTGTTTTTTAATAATGCACAAATTGATGTAGAGCATGATTTACTAGCGGCAGCCAGGGCTGTTTCTGGAAACACATCAGGGTTAGTTGCTATTTTAGGAACAGGAGCAAACACTTGTTTGTATGATGGGAAAAATATTACAACTAACATTCCTGCACTAGGGTATTTGTTAGGAGACGAGGGGAGTGGAGCTCATCTAGGAATGGGTTTTATAAAAAAATATTTGCATCATGAATTTTCAGAAAAAATTAATGAGGAATTTTCACAAGCTTATCCAAATCTAAATCTTAATAAAATTCTGGATGCAGTCTATAAACAAGCGTTACCCAATCGTTTTTTAGCTCAATTTAGTCGTTTTGTTCATGCACATGCTGAAGATGACAAAATCAAAGCTTTGATTATCGCTTGTATGAATGAATTTTTTGAGAAATACATCTGTAAATATCCAAATTACAGTGCTTATAAATTAAATTTGGTTGGTTCTGTGGCTTTTTATTATCAAAATTTTATTAGAGAAATAGCCTTGATTCATCAAATAGAAATAGATACGATTATAAAACAACCTATTGATGCGTTGGTTAAGTATCATTGTAATGCTTAGGAGCTGTTACAAAATAAACTTTACATTTTGACTTGTTCTTTCATCCTTTTTCTTCGTTGTAAAATCGTTAAATAGCTAAGGCTATTCGCCTCATTTACGCCTTAAAAAAGAACAAAATTACTGCGTCAATTACGCATTCTTTTTTATTGTTTTTTAATTGTATTTGTGAGTATTTCATAGTTCTGTAAACTTTATTTTGTAACAGCTCCTTAAAATCTTTTAAACCAACCTAATGTTGGGATAGGAAAAGGAATAAATTCATCGTCAACATATACTTGAGTTAGCCCAATTTGAAAGGCATTTTTATTACTTCCTATTCTAATTCCTGGCATAACAACAACTACATCACTATTAGTTTCTTTAAAACCAAATGAATCAACAATAAACGATACTTTTTCTCCTAACCGAACCATTCCAGCAACAGAAAACAAAGCAGATTCATGAGATTCGGTGGGTGTTTGATTTGCGTCTTGAACATAAATCCATCCACCAGAAAAGGTAATGTTGTGTTTTAAGTTTCCAAAAGTAACAGAGCCATAAGGCAAAATCCCATTAGCAGCTATGTTTGACCAACTTAAAGAACCGCCTAAAACGCCAGCTCCAACATGAAGATTATCTGTTAATTTTGCAGAATATTTTAAAGATAAAACGATAGGCATTCCTATCCATGAGGTTAGCCCTCCAACTGTTATGTTGTCAGTAACAGCAAATTGAACTTCAGGACCAAAGATGTGTATTAAAAGATAGTGATCACCTTTTTTTTGATTAAACCCATTTGTAGTAATAAAATATCGGGACGAGAAAAAATCATCTTCAGGAAGTTTTGCAGCGAGTATTTCTTCTTTATTTACTAAACTAATTGATTTTATTTCGTGTTTAGGAATATATAATTTCCCTAATTTAAGTGTGTTTACCAATATTTCTCGACCATCATCTGAAAGAATTTCACCAATATATTCAGTACCATCATTCTTAATAATTAAATATGTTTTTTCAGGCACATATTCATTGTTATTCTGCAATGTATCTTGAGCAAGAGAATCGAAAATAGGAATTAAAAGTAAAAAAATAGCTCCAATAAAAAATTTAATTCTAATACTGGATATAAATTTTACTTTCATATGTAGATATTTATTGTTTTTTATTTGTAATCCCAATACTAGGGACAAGTTAAAGGAATACGCCAGTGTATCTTCATCAGTGCTTGTGTGATTTTGCTCGTGGTTATTTCATAATTTTAATATTACAATTATCAAAGGTAAGTAAAAATTAAATATGAAATAATATTGTTTTCAATGTATATTTTCAAAATGAATTATAAAAGGACTTGTTCTGAATAAGATTTGAGCGGAGTGTAATCAATATCCAAATTCTTTAAATTAAACTCATAGCTAGATTCTTTTCTTTTAAAATTTCCATCCATTTGGCTTGTGAGCGTTTCTATCAACTCTAAACCAAAATTAAATCTAGGAGATTGCTTTTCTTTCCATGTGCCTGTGTCACTGTATTTGAATGTGAAATCAATTTCATTTTCCGTTGTAATTTCTATAGATATTTCACCTTTTTCATTGTTTTTAAATGCGTGTTTAAAAGAATTTGATAGTAATTCATTTAATAACAAGCCAAGAGGAACTATTGTTTTTAGACCAATTGAATTATAATTAGAATAAATATTTGTTGCAATATTTTCATTGGAAGATAAGGTAGATAAAATCTCATTTACCAAATCTTTAATATAGGATTCAATATTTACTTTCGATAAATCATTAGATTGATAGAGTTTGCTATGAATTAAGGCCATGGTCATAATTCGATTAATAGCTTCATCAAATTTTTCAGCAACATCTGGGTTTAACGTGTTTTTTTGCAACCTTAATAAACTGGTAATAATTTGTAAATTATTTTTAACTCGATGGTGAACTTCTTTCATTAAAAGCGTATTTTCATTGTTTCTAATGGTTATTAATTCATTTTGATTTTCAAGTTCATTGTAGGCAAATTCAAGTTCTTTTTTAGAATAGGATTGAAAAAGCAAGTATTGATAAGTAAGATAGCTTACAACAAAAAGAGCAAAAAGCACTTCAATAAATTCACCTATCAGTTCAAAATTTGTTCGTGGTTGAAGAATTTCAATGTGTTTGTTTAATGTAAAAAAGAAGAAGAAACCTAAAAGAAGGGCATTAAAAAGAATGAAGCTAACACCAACTTTTCTGCCTAGACCTACAAAAGCAATATAAATACAAACCATTATCCATAAAAAATCTACATAATGGGTTAAATTCAAAGCTGTATTCATTGCATAATGAGCCAACAAGGTGCCACTTACTGCATATATCCAAAAAACTACTTTTATTTTTTTAGAAAAATGTAAAAAGAGTAAACAAAAAATTCCAACTAAAAAAACCAATATTGAAGGTAGAACAGCCGCAAAACCTGAAAAACTGTAAAAAAAAGCGATGATAATAAAAATGAAGATGAAAACCACAGAAATTCGCCATGCAAGTAAATAGAGCCCTTTATCAAAATAGTTATTAAAAAAAGAAGTATCAGGATTAAAAAGCTTTTTCATTTTGAAAATCAACAATTTTTTAAAATTTTGATAAAAGTAATATTTTATAAAAAAAATCAAATTAATTTTGAATAGAATTATCAATAAAATCAAGCAATTTGGCTTAAATATCTCTTTTTCAAGTAGTCTATTATTTTTGATTGTAAATAATTAGTAATTTCAAAAATTAGTTGTAATTTCATTTGAAATATTTCATTTTTTCAATGAGAAATAAAAAATTGTAATGAGCAAAAAAGACTTAAAGTTATATTTAGCTTCACTTAAAAAAAAGCAATTAGAAGAACAAATTATTGATTTATATGAAAGATTTAATGAGGTTAAAACCTTTTATAACTTTGTGTTTAAACCTAATGAACAAAAATTGTTAGATGAAGCAAAATTTAAAATATTGAAAGAATATTTTCCAGCAAACAATCGTAAACCGAAAATGAGGCGTTCTGTTGCTCAAAACTTAATCAAACATTTTATTCAATTAGGGGTAGATAATTACATCATTGCTGAGTTAATGTTATATAACATTGAAATTGCACAACAATATACACAGAATAAGACAATCAATCAAGCATCTTTTTACAAAAGTATGCTTACTAGTTTTGAGCAAGCAATTTACTTTATTAATGAACATGCAATGAATAATGAGTTTTATCCTAAAATCATTAAAATAATTAATACTTCTAAAGCTCAAAATTGGATGAATTTTGAAGCATTTCACAGTTCCTTAATATTAAGTAAAAATAGTTAATTTTACAGCATGGGAAAAGTGATTGGAATAGCAGGTAAAGAAAAAAAAGGAACAGAAATGGTTGTTTATGCTTCTGCAAAAGCATCTTTTGAACATGGAATTGGCGATGATTACCGGGGAGCAAGAAAAGACGATAAACAAGTCTCGATAATGACCATAGAAAGCTGGAACAGAGTATGTGAAGAACTAAAAAGAAAAATTCATTGGACAAAACGAAAGGCGAACATTATTATTGAAGGAATAGACCTTGAAAATTCAATAGGCGATATTCTAAAAATTAATGATTTTTACATAGAAATTACAGGAGAATTAATTCCTTGTGATGCTATGGATGAAGTGAGTAAAGGATTAAAACAAGCACTAACACCAAATTGGAGAGGTGGAGTTTTTGGTAAGATTATTAGTGAAGGATTAATACATGAAGGAGATAGAGTAACTTTAATGGAAAGGACTTGATTTTATTAGCTAATAAGAATAAATCATATCTTCTAAAATCGTAATTTTGTAGGGTAAAATGTTGAAATAATTTTTCATTATTATATAAAGCATTTAACACCAAAACATTAATAACTAAACTTACCTATGGCAAAATCGCAGCAAACCTATAATAAAAAAGAAATAGAAAAGAAAAGATTAAAAAAACGTCAAGATAAATTGGCAAAAAAAGAAGACCGAAAGTCAAATACTGGTGGTGGTTTTGATTCGATGATAGCTTATGTTGATGAATATGGTAGGATAACAGATACTCCACCAGATCCAACCAAGAAAAAAAAGGTAATTGATGCAGATAGTATAGAAATTGGAGTTTCTAAAAGAGTAAATGAAGAAGTTAATCCTTTTAGAAAAGGAAAAGTTTCTTTTTTTGACACTTCAAAAGGCTATGGTTTTATTTTAGATACCGATAACCAAGAAAAATATTTTGTTCACGTTAGTGGTTTAATTGATGAAATAGGAGAAAACGATAAAGTTTCTTTTGAATTGGAACAAGGACAAAAAGGATTGAACGCTGTACGTGTAAAAAAGGTTTAAGTATTTTAATTCACACAAAAATTTATTCAAATTTATTTTGCTTTAGCATCATTTTGGAGTTTTCCGAATAAACTCGGGACAGGCTGACTCGTTTGCATCATATTTTCTAACGCCTATTTTAATTGTATTAGATCCCGATGTATTATCTGGTGTTCGTTCTTTGACTTCGTCAAATTCTCACACCAATAATACACACATCATCCATCCCGTTTCGCTTGGCTTCTCGAGGATTGCGATGTCTAAGCGTTCTTGTTCGTCCGTTAAATACGGACTCCAATCACGCAGACATCGTCAACTTGCTCTAAAGTACCTTTCCAAGATTCGAAATACTTCTCTAAAATTTCTTTTTGCAAAATCATTGAGTTCTTTACTTAATTTAACAACTTTATATCTGTATTCTAAACTTTTAGAATAATTACCTGCTTGACTATAAATAATGGAAATATTATTATAAGTGTCTGTTAACGATGGTTTGTCGTTAATAATCTCTAACATTTCTGCAGCTTTGAATAAGTATGAAAATGTGTTTTCTATTTTTCCTGCAAAACGATTTAAAACACCAATATTATTATACCCATTTGCAATTAGCTTAATAAACGAAGTGTCCTTGTCAAAATCTGAGTCATAAAGATTAACGAGTTTTTGTGCATATACTAATGAACTATCTAAATTTTTAAAACCATAGTTTTCGCTTAATTCATAATAAAATTTTGCTTTTTCTTTAATAGATTGAGTTGATTTTAATTTTATTTTACATTCAATAATAATAGAATCTTCTTGAGTGAAGGCAGTTGAAAATAAAGAAAAACTAAAAATTAAGGTCGCTACTATACTCAATTCACTTAGCTTTCCGAATTTTTGACTTACTCTTTTTGCCGTTATCTTCGTTAAAATTTTAAACCGTAGCTACGGCTATGCTTGAAAATTTAGTCTTGATACCAACAAAAATAGCTTACTCAAATTCCCCGAAAAGCTAAGTGATTTGAGTAAAGTTTAAAAATGTTATAACTCATTTAGTATTCTGGAAATTTAA
>PCUH01000007.1:6248-14612 GCA_002770955.1 Flavobacteriales bacterium CG18_big_fil_WC_8_21_14_2_50_32_9
CGAATTAAGGAAAAGTAATACCTCTAAAATCACTAATAGCTACGGGCTTTAAATTTGAGCCATAATTTTGATTAATTATTTTTATGTACTCATTAGCTATCATGGCATAACCTCTTTGGTTTGGATGAACTCCATCAATGGAATACAATCCGCCTTTTATAAATTCTGGAGAGAAACTAATTCCATCAAAATCAACACCATCATTACTATTAAGTTGTTCCATAAATTGATATAAATCAACTATAAAATAACCATGGGCTAGGGTAGAAGCTCTTATTTCAGCATTGATTGCATTTATGTAATTTTTAACAATTGCTACTTCATCTTTATCTAGTACTTCGGTATGAGGCAACGGATTTTGTTGCGTAAGACCAACGCCAGTTTTAAGTAAACTGGAAGAGGAAAGTAAAAACAAATCACCTTCTACTGCTTTTCTTATAATGTTTGTATCAGCTCCTTCTTTAATCCAAATATCTTTATCCAACACTTCAAGTGTAACGGTATTAAAAAACGGACTCTTTGTGATGTCATGAACTGTGGCACAAACGCCACCAGTTGCAGTAAGTTTTAATGTATCTAAAAGAGCATCATATTTAGCTCTAAACTCAGCGATGGGAGTTAATGGAGAAGAACCACTTACTTCATCACCACCAGCATTTGCCCAACCCATCGCATCCTGAATACCTAACCAATTGGTGAAAAATGTTGCTTTTCTATCTTTAATATGTTTGATATAATCAATAGGACTTCCAATTGTTCCAAAACTTAAAAATCGTCCATAAGGATTGATAGGTTCTCCAGCCACACAATTCCAAGCAAGTTCGTTGTTGGGTGTTCCACTGTCAAAAAGAATGAAGTTGGTTATGGCATCAGTAGGATTAAATGCAATTACATTTCTAACATTTAAACCAGCAATGGCCATGTTGTTGTAGGGTAAGCTTTTATTAGCCCATGTTAAAAAGGAAGGGTCGTACGTTTTTGCTAAAGGATGGTTGTCATTTTTTTCACAATCAAACACTTTAATTATTTCTATTTTTTCATTAATGTATGCTAAGTGCATATATCCAGAACCTTCACCTTGAACTAGGGGTTGAAGAAAATTAACACCCATTTGTTCTGCAATAATTGCTGGATAAGAATTACTTTGTTGATTAAATTCATTGTGTAATCCACCATCTTGAAAACCTTGCGAAAATGAACTTCCTATGGAAATATAGTTAGAAAAATCAGCACTTCCTGATGAAGGAACATCAAATTCATCAAATTCAGTCTTTGTGCAAGATAAAATAAAAATTAGAATTGTGAAAAGAATTGAAGTTTTTAAAGTTTTCATTATTCAGTTTTTATATCATTTTTGCTTGATTTGTTTCCTAATTTTATGTTTAATGCTAACCCATAAACATTAACTTTTCTTCGGTAAGTGGCATCAAAATTTGCTACTAATAATTTATCTTTTCTTTCAGCACTTTGACGAATAAATGAAAAATCTACAGAAAACGTATCATTAATTTTATAACCCAACCCCGCAGTATAAGCGGTTTGAGAAATATCGGGCAATTCAGGACTAACATACCCTTCTTTAATAGGAGAGTTGTCAATATACAAACCTGCTCTAACACTAAATTTTTCTTTGTAAGTAAAATCAACTCCAAAACGATGTGTAACAACATCTTGCCAATCTTTTGTTGTTTTAGATTCTGGAGTATCAGTATTGTCAAATTTAAAAGTTAGCGTATCATAAGAAGACCAACCTGTCCAATTAAAATCATAAATAAAGGTAACCGAATAATTTTCTTTGATGTGCTGAGCACTTAGTCCAGCAGTAAACACTTGAGGTAACGTAAGTTTTGAAGTGAATCCTGTTTTTGCTGGAAAAGTTCCTTGAAGGGCAACTGGAATATTTGTGAATTCAGCTTCTCCATTAGTTAAATCAACAGCTAATTCCGAGCGATAGCTTATTCCAACATTAAGTTTTGTGCTGCTTGCTCCGTGTGCTAATGTTAAAAAATTTGAGAAAATACCTAAGTTATAGCCAACAGCATCACCACTACCCGAAAGACTAGCTTTGCCTTCTGTTGATGTTGATGAGCTTACTGGAATTGCTTTTTCTGTTGAAAAACTACCTCTTGCATAAACAAAACCACCTCCAACACTTATTTTATCGTGCAATTTATAGGAAACAGTAGGTTGAAACATAAATGTTTTTAAACTTATGTTTTGAATAATATATCTTCCTTGCCAATCGTCTTCAAAAGAAGAACTAGAACCAAATTGATTGTTTATTAAAAAACCGAAGTGCAATTTTTCATTGATTTGTCCAGAATAATAAAAATGGATAGGAGTAGCTCTCTTAGATGTTTGGTTGGTATTAGCAACCTCTGGAGTTTGAATAGAAACAGAAGGATCAATTAAATTAAATCCAAAAGTAAATTGATGCCCATTCAAATGTGACATTCCTGCAGGATTATAAAAAACAGTACTTGCATCAGATGCAATTCCTGTAGCTGCACCACCCATGGATGCTGCTTTTAATCCTTGTAAATTTAATTGAAATCCACCAGCAAATGCTGAAAGTGGTAAAAAAAGCGAAGCATAAATAACTAATTTCTTCATTTGATAATGGTGTTAATTGATTAAAAAACAAAATCCTGATTGTGCATCAAGATTTTGTGTGAATAAACTTACATGAGTTATTAAAAAATTATTTATTCACGATAAAGCGTTTCGTGATTTTTTCTTTCTGATAAGTCATTTGATAAAAGTAAATACCGCTATTTAATTTTGAAGCATTTAATTTATATGTATTTAACCCTTGATTTCCAGATAAATTTTCAGAAATAAGTACTTCTCCCAACACATTAACTATGGATATGTTTACGATAGCATTTGATGGTAAATAATATTCAATAGTAGAAGTTGAGCTGAAAGGATTTGGGAAATTTTGTTTAATTCCAAAAGTATTTTTTGAAAAATCTTCTATGCCTGTGGTAGAGCTAGTTGTATCAATTATGCGTATGGAATAATAATCTACATCAAAAGGTGATGTTTGTGTTAAACCAAAAACAGTTGCGTAAGAAGTCCCACTAACACTGATGGGGTAAACTCCAGTATCTCCAACCGTTGGATTACCTGTAACGAGCATGCAACTAGATGTTCCGCCTAAAAATTTGAATGGAAGTGTGTTTTCATTCATAGAAACAATGGTGAAACCTGCCGGTAATCCTGTAACCGATGTAACCATAACGCTATCAATAGGCACAGTTGTACATGGAGGAAAAAGAACAACTACACAAGTATCAGCAGGAGTAACCGCAGTTATTGTTTCATTATAAGGACTTCCAACATAAGAAATAGGTAGGTTTGTTGCACTATCTGGATAAACGCCAGGAGAAGTATATTGACCATCAGGCACACAGTTTTGTCCGTAAGAGTTTAAAGCAAATAAAACAGTTAAAGCAAGTAAGATTTTTTTCATGAGATTTAATTTTTTAGTAACATAAAATTGATAATTTGGAAAGTAAAAGTAATAAATTATTTGTATTTACTTGAAATAGATGTTATTTTATTTCTTTTTAAAAAGAACACTTGCATAAATAGCTTCTAAACCAACTTTTCAGCAATTTAAGTTTAGGGAAAAGTTACCCCTCTGTAATTACCTACTATAACTGGCTGAATGTTGCTACCATAAAAATCATTGATAACTTGGATAAATTTATTTGCAATAATAGCATATCCCCTGGTGTTTGGATGAACTCCATCTAAAGAAAACACGCCACCGCTTATAAATTCTGGGTTGAAATCAACACCATCAAAGGTTAAACCTGATTTTAAATCTCGCATAAATGCATTCATATCAGCAAGGGCAAAGTTGTATTTTGAAGCCAACGCTCTAATTTCATTGTTATAGGCAATCACACGGTTTTGAGAAATAAGTTTTTCATCTTTATCCAACACAAAAGTATGGTCTAATGGTTTTGCTTGAGACAAACCATTTCCTATAGCCAATTCATCGGAAGCAGTTAGTAGAATTAAATCTTCATTGGTTGCTTTCCGCACATTTCCAGGATTGTTTGAATAAGGACCTTCCGTAATCCAAACATCTTTGTCAACAGCTTCTAATGTAACGGTATTGAAATAAGGAATTGAAGTAACATCAGGAATGGTTGCACAAACCCCTTTCGCTCCCATTTTTTGAAAAGCAGTTAATACGGAATCGTACTTGTTTCGGAATTCAGTAACGTCTGTTAATCGAGAAAAATATTCATTAAATTGCGATTCAAAACCGTCATCACCGCCATTGGTTGACCATCCTAACACATCATTGTTTCCAAGCCAATTGGTGAAAAAGGTTGCGTTGCTGCTTTTGATATGATCTAAGTAACTTATTTTATTAGTAACTGTTCCCCAATTTAAAAAACGAGCATTTTCATTTACATTGCTTATAAAAAAATTAACCGCATCGGAAGTGTTTTCACCGCCAACAACATTGGCAAGTTTAATTCCAGAAATACCTAAATTATTGTATTTTATGGTTTTGTTTTGCCCCCATGTTGCCCAAGTAGGATCATCATCAATTGCCAAAGGGTGGTTGTTTGGGTTGTCAATATCATAGGCTTTAATTACTTTAATTTTTTCATTTATCCAAGCCAAGTGAATGTATCCAGAGCCACTACCTGAGCAGGTTGGTTGAACATAAATTAAATTAGGGTTAATTTTCTTAAGTTGGTTTGCAATAATAGATGGGTAGGAATTACCATGTTGCCCAAGTTCATTATGCAAACCTCCATCTTGATAACCCTGTGTGAGTGAGTTTCCTACAGCAACATAGTTTGTGAAATTGGCAGTGCCAGAGTTTGCTTCAAAATTATCGAATTCTGTTTTGGTGCATGATAAAGCCAGTGCAGAAAGAGAAAGAATAAAGAGTTGTTTCTTCATAGAGTTAAAAATTAGTAATAAAATGTAAATGTATTAAAAAAATAAAAAATTAGTGTTTTTTAGGAAGGCTTTTTATGTTTCCATCTTTTGTGCGACCACAACCAAAATTCAGGTTGGCTCATAATATCTTGTTCTAGTCTTTTGGTATGAAGTTCAGAAATTTCGCCTTTTTGAGTGGTGCTTGGGTTTAGGCAAAGCATTTCTGTTTCTATATAATAAAAACCTCTTTTATAAGGTTTTACACATACATAAATAATGGGATAGTTTAATTTTTTTGCCATCAATTCTGTTCCCCAAAAAATAGGCGTTTCTTGGTTTAAAAAAGTAGTCCAATAGGCATTATTAGGAGAAGGTGTTTGGTCTGCAATAAAAACAGTTGCACTAAGTTCGTTACTTTCTTTTAACAATAGCATTTTTCTTAATGATTCTTTCATCGATAAAATTTTAACACCAAAACGAGTTCTTTTTTTATTAATCAACGCATTGAAATACTTGTTTGAAAGTGGTTTGTAAAGTACATATAATTGATAATTAGTGTTAAAAGCCATTTCTGCTCCTCCCAATTCAAAGCTACCATAATGCCCCATAACAAAAATAATTTTTTTGTTTTCCTTGCTTAATTCATTAAGCAACGTGTGGTCTTTAATCTTACATCTTTTTAATGCTTCTTCTTTGCTTATGGTAATACTTTTTATCATTTCCATTATCCAATCACAAAAAAAATGATAGAATTTTTTTATAATCACTTTTATTTCTTCTTCTGTTTTTTCTGGAAAAGAATTTCTAAGGTTGGTGGAAACTACTTTTTTTCTATAACCAACCAAATGGTAAATAACAACATACAGTATATCAGAAAAGAAATAGAGTAACCAAAAAGGAAGTATGGATAACAAATAAATGAAGGGTAAAAAAATATAAAAGAGAATTCTTTGCATCTAATAATCTTATTTTTAAGACTAAGCAAAACTAAATGAATATTTTTGTAAAAAAAACTAAACGGTTGAATTCTCCAAAAAAAATAGTGCTTGTAGGTTTTATGGGAAGCGGAAAAACTACCATAGGAAAACGATTAGCCAATCGGTTAAACCTCCCTTTTTTTGATTTGGATGAAGCTATTGTTGAACAAGAAGGAGCTGACATAACAACTATTTTTGAAACTAAAGGAGAAACTTATTTTAGAAAAATTGAACATCAAAAATTAACAGAAATACTTACTACTCAGTCTCAATTTGTATTAGCAACTGGTGGAGGAACACCTTGTTTTCATAACAACATGAAACTAATAAATGAAAATGGTGCTTCGGTTTATTTGAAATATTCAGCCCCATTTTTAGTTAGTCGCTTGATAGCATCAAAAATAAACCGTCCACTTATTAGAAATTACAACAACAATGAGTTGAAGCTTTTTGTTGAGCAATTACTTTCGGAAAGAGAATCCTTTTATAATGAAAGTAATTTTGTTGTTAGTGAAATAAATGTAAAAGTGGATGATGTACTTCAAGCCCTAAAAATAGAAATTGTTTAGTTTTCACTCTTTTTTTAACAATTTTTACAACTTTCGCTTAACCCTTATTATTGACATATATATTATGTTCATCTCTTATAACGATTAAGCATCACTATAATTTTCGACCCTCAAATTTAAGTGTTTCTAAATCGGGGTTAATCGCCAATAGAAAAGATTCGTTAAAATTTATGAATAATGGCGATTAACATTATTTAACACCTCCAATCCATAAATTTATAGGGTTTCATCGTTTTTATGCTAAATTTTGTAATGTCAAACTTTAAAACGATGTATTATGAAAACAACAATTAAAACAAGTCTTTTTGCTCTAAGTTTTTCCTTAATTGGTGGTTTTTCTGCTTTAGGAGTTTACAAATTAACAGAAACACCTCAAAAAGTATATGTAACATCAACAAACGAGGATGAAATTCCAACTAAATTAGTTGCTAATTATGAATTAGCTGAACGTCCAAAAAGTTTTGAATTTGCAGCTGAAATGTCTTTAAATTCAGTAGTTCATGTAAAAACATCTTCCACCATAAATTATCAGGTGCATCCGTTGCATCAATTTTTTTATGGGAATCAGATTCCTCAAGAACAAGTGAGAGGAGCGGGTTCGGGAGTTATAATTTCTAACGATGGATATATAGTTACAAATAATCATGTGATAGATAGAGCAGACGAAATTCAAGTTACATTGAACAACAAAAAAACCTATACAGCAAAAGTGATAGGTACAGACCCGTCAACCGACTTAGCCGTATTGAAAATCAATGAAGAAAACTTACCTTATATGCAATTTGGCAATTCCAATCAACTCAAAGTGGGCGAGTGGGTATTGGCAGTTGGAAATCCTTTTAATTTAACATCAACCGTTACAGCTGGTATTGTGAGTGCTAAAGGAAGAGATATTAATATTTTAAAAGGAGATCCATTTTCTGGAAGTACAGCCATAGAATCCTTTATTCAAACTGATGCAGCTGTTAATCCAGGAAATAGTGGAGGTGCTTTAGTAAATGTTAGTGGAGAATTGGTAGGAATTAATTCTGCTATAAAATCAAATACAGGTTCTTTTGCCGGATATTCTTTTGCCATTCCTGTTAATATTGTGAAAAAAGTGGTAGAAGATTTAAAAGAATTTGGAAATGTTCAACGAGGATTTATAGGTGTGAACATCAGAAATTTGGATGAAGATTTTGCTAAAGAACAAGGCATAGATGATTTAAACGGTGTTTTTATTATTGATGTAGTAAAAAATGGTTCGGCCGATCGTGCTGGAATTAAACAAGGTGATATTATTAAAAAAATCAGTGATAAATCGGTAAATGATGTTCCAGAATTGCAGGAGCAATTAGGTCAATTCAGACCAGGAGATAATATTATTGTTACTATTTTAAGAAACAAAGAGTTGATAAAAATTCCAGTTACACTTAAAAATTTAGAGGGTAATGAAACAATTATTAAAAAAGAAACTGTTTCTGTATTAAAAACATTAGGAGCAAAATTTGAGGAAGCAGATAAAGAAGTCTTAAAAAAATTAAGAATCAAAAATGGGGTAGAGGTTACGGAACTTTTTAACGGTAAACTCAAAAACATTGGCGTTAGACAAGGGTATATAATCACTCGTGTAAATCAAAAAAATATTAAAAATGTGGATGAATTGATTGAAATATTAACGCAATCCGTAAACAATGGAGTGCTTATGGAAGGTGTTTATGAAAATGGTCAGAGAGAATTTTATGGTTTTGGAATGAAATAAATAGTTGGTTTTGTTGATTTATCCCAAAAAATTAACTTCGTTGAACTCGCAAGCTCGGTTCACAAATTTTCAACGGTTTGATTTTGGGGTAAAAAAAAAGCGACAGAATAAACTATTTTGTCGCTTTTTTTTGTGTTAGATTTTTTTACCGATTATATACCGA
>PCUH01000085.1 GCA_002770955.1 Flavobacteriales bacterium CG18_big_fil_WC_8_21_14_2_50_32_9
TGTTTATTTCTGACGGATTGTATTTTTTATCATTGATTTGAATGTTTCTTTTTAATGCTTTTGTGGTATCGTATTCCAATACAATTCCGCAAAAATGTTCGGTTCTGTCCACAATTAATTGATAAGCATCTTTGGCATTTTCAAAGGTAAATTGATGAGAAATTAAGCCTTCCAAATTTATTTTTCCTGCTTCTACCAATTCGATAAAAGCCTGCATGTTTCTGTTTTCCGTCCAACGCACATAACCAATGGGGTAATCTATTCCTTTTTGTTCGTAATCGTTATCGTAACGACCAGGACCGTAAGAAGACGACATTCTTAAATCCAATTCTTTGATGTAGAAATTTTTTCTATCAAAACCAGTTGGAACAGCACCAACAATAACCACTTTTGCTTTTTTACGAGCAATGGCTCCAGCAAAATTTATGGGTTCTAACGAAGTTGTTCCAGCAGTAATGATTACCGCATCGGCACCAAAACCATCCGTCAGCTGACGGATAATATTTTCAATTCCTTCCAGTGAACTGTTGTATGCATGTTTTACACCTGTTTTTAGTGCTAAAGAAACTTGTTTATCATCAATATCCAACCCAATGGCTTTAACACCTGCAGCAGTTAATAATTGAACCGTTAATTGACCAATTAATCCTAGTCCAATTACCACACAGCTTTCGCCTAAACTCAATTCTGCTTGTCGAACTCCTTGCATGGCAATGGCTCCAACGGTGGTAAAAGCTGCATTTTTTATAATTTCGGGATGATTTACTTTTACACACAAATTTTTTGACACAACGATAATTTCAGAATGATTCGCTGTTGCACCTCCACAAGCAACAAAATCACCCACTTTAAGGTGTTTAATGTCATCGGCCACTTCAATAACTTCACCAGCACAACTGTAACCTAGAGGATTTGGTGTTTCCAGCTTATTCATTACCATTTGGTACGTTTTCATTACACCGTGTGTTTTGGCAGCAGCAATCACTTTTTTCACTTCTTCTTGTCGCGATTTTGCTTTACCAATATAACTCAAACGAGCATCTTTTACGGTTTTTCCTTCTGTTCCTGCGCTAATTACTGAGTAATAATTTCGCACCATGATTTGCCCTTTTCCCAAAGCAGGAAATGGCACTTCGAGCAATTGCATGTGTCCGTCTTTTAAATTTTGTGTGAGTTGTTCCATGTGTATTCAAAAATTCCTAATGCTACAAAGGTAAAAAAATTAGTTAGTTGTAGGCGTTTCGTCATTGCGAATGAGGAACGAATGAAGCAATCTTATTGATGAGATTGCTTCGTTCCTCGCAATGACGAGTTTAAACGATGTACATTTTATACCATTCCTGGAAAGAAATCAGTGCATAAATCAAGGCAGAATTATCTTCTCTGCCAGATAAATGATTTTGAATATTTTTTTCGATAGCTTCCATTGCAAATCCATCAATACTGTTCAACAACTCTCTATCGAGTAATTCGTTTATTTTTTGTTCGGAACTAAAAATACTTCTCAAAGGCATTCCAAAACCTGCTTTTCTTCTGTTGGTTACGTAATCGGGCAAATCATTTTTAAAAGCATCTGTCAATACAGCTTTTGTTTTTCCAGTATTGCTTAATTTATAATTTCTAGGAATAGAAAATGCCAATTCAATAATACGATAATCTAAAAAAGGAACTCGACCTTCTACCGAATTTGCCATGGTCATTCTATCCAAATAAGAAACATTTTTTTGTAAAAAATTCTCGTATTCAAACGTTTTAAAGCAGTCGAAAGGGTCAGTGCCTTCAGGAAAATAAGTACTTAAAAATTGAATAGTATTGGCTGTATCACCTTTAAAAACAGAGAGTGAATTCTCGAAATCGCCAACAATGGTATAAATGCCATATTTGTAATTCGGATAATTGTAATATTTGCCTAATTTGTGTAAATACCGTCTAAATGCTTTAAATTTTCCATTGCCTTGGTCGAGCGAATAAAACGACTTGGCTATTGATTTTGAAAAAGGCATATTGGACAACCAACTGTCAATCAACGTCATTTGGTGACCAGCATAACCCAAAAACAATTCATCGGCACCCATTCCACTCAAAATTACTTTCGAATGTTTGGCTGCTTGTTGCGTAATTAAAAAAGACGGAATTTGCGAGCCATCGGCAATTAAATCATCACCAAATTTGATGGTGTTTCTAATTTGTTCTAACGTGGTGTTGTCGCTCCCAATAGGGATTTCTATCATGTTCAATTTCCACTCGTTAGCCAATTGTTGTGCATACCTAAAATCGGAAGTAGTGCCTTCTTTAATCAAGTCTTTAGCATCTTTGCTTGCACAATAATGCGTAATGTCTGGTTTATTTTTTAAAAAAGAGGCAATAATAGAAGAATCTAATCCGCCAGATAAAAAAGTGCCTACTGGAACATCGGCAATCAAACGTTTTTCGGAAGCATCGTGCAACAAATGTTTTACTTCAGTTTGAGCATCCTGATAACTGATGCCTTTATATTTCTCTTGCTGATTGGATTGCCAATATTTTTTGATTTGAAAAGTTGCCTTATTTAAATCGTATTCTGCAAAATGAGCAGGTTGCAGTCGGTTAATATTTTTAAACAAGGTTTCGTTGGCGGGAGAATATTTAAACACAAAGTATTTTTGGAGGTTTTCGGTAGCCAATTCGGCTTTTACTCCTGCTTTTAAAATCGATTTGATTTCTGACCCAAAAATTAACGCCTCGTTTTGATAAGAAAAATACAAGGGTTTTACTCCTGCCCGATCTCTAATTAAAAACAATTTGTTTTGGTTTTCATCTAAAATCGCTATGGCAAAATCGCCATTTAACAAATTGATAAACGAAATGCCCTTTTGCTGATACAGTTTTAAAATAACTTCGGTATCGGTGTTGGAAATAAAGGTTTCTGCTTTTAAATATTGCTCTTTTAACTCTAAATAATTGTAGATTTCACCATTAAAAACTACGTGAATTTTTTGGTCGGCAGAAACAAAAGGTTGGTTTCCTTTTTCGGATAAATCCAAGATACTTAAACGAGTATGCCCTAAACCAATGTATTTGTTGTTGATGTTGGTTTCGTATTTTCCTTGTGCATCTGGACCACGATGTTTTAATGAAAAAAGCATTTCATCGAGTGGCAACTTTTGGTTCGTTATGTATCCTGTAATTCCGCACATGGAAGCAAAGGTAAAAGAAATAGTTTTATAAGTTGGCTTTATTAAAAAAATAGGGTACTTTAGCAATAATATATCTAATTTTTTATGAAAAAATCGTTTTATTTAGGGATTGTCTTAACTTCCTTGCTTTTCAGTTGTGCTAACGAAAATGAAAAAACAACTGCTGATAACCAACAAAATGCTGAAGCTCAAGTTTTTCTTGATAACTACACAAAGGAATATCAAAAATTATATTACGCCTCTAGTGAAGCTGAATGGAAATCGAATACCTACATCAAAGAAGGCGATACCTTAACTGGTTATGAAACACGGGTAGCAAATGAGGCTTTTGCAACGTTTACTGGAAGTGAATTTAACATTAACGAAGCCAAAAAATTCTTGTCTAAAAAAGAATCATTAAATAGTATTCAAATTAAACAGTTGGAAACTATTTTATATGCTGCTGCTAACAATCCTGCTATTGTTAAGGATGTGGTAAAAGAGCGTATTAAAGCCGAAACAGCTCAAAACGATAAAATGTTTGGTTTTACTTTTCGTATTGATAATAAAGAGGTTACTCCAAACGATATTGACAAAATAATGGGAGAAGAAACCAATGTTGTTAAACGCCAGAAAGCATGGGAAGCGAGTAAAGAAGTGGGAAAAGAATTAAAACAAGGCTTGAGCAATTTACAACAACTAAGAAACAAAACCGTTCAGGCATTGGGTTACGATGACTACTTTGCTTATCAAGTTTCTGAATATGGAATGACGGTTGATGAGATGCGAAAAACTACTCAACAAATGGTAAAAGATGTTTGGCCTTTGTACAGAGAATTACATACGTATGCCCGATATACGTTGGCAAAAAAATACAACGTGCCAGTACCTGAAATGTTGCCAGCTCACTGGTTACCAAACAAATGGGGACAAGATTGGAGTGGATTGGTAAATGTTGAAGGTATTGATTTGGATAAGGTAATTAAAGAAAAAGGAGCTGAATGGATTGTTAAAACAGGAGAGGATTTTTACGTGAGTTTAGGGTTTAACAAACTACCTCAAACATTTTACGAAAAATCAAGTTTATACCCTGTAACTGAAAGTGATGATTTTAAGAAAAATACACACGCTTCGGCATGGCATTTAAATCTAGACAAAGATGTCCGTTCGTTAATGAGTATAGTTCCGAATACCGAATGGTACGAAACCACTTTACACGAATTGGGGCATATTTACTATTACCAAACTTATACCAACAAAGATGTTCCACCTTTATTGAGAGCCGGAGCAAATAGAGGCTATCATGAGGCAATGGGTTCGTTAATGGGATTAGCAGCCATGCAAAAACCTTTTTTACAAGAATTAGGTTTATTGGATAAAGATGTAAAAACTGACGAAACTCAAACCTTATTAAAAGAGGCATTAAACTATGTGGTGTTTTTGCCTTTTTCGGCAGGTGTAATGACCGAATTTGAATATGAACTGTACGGTAATAACCTCAGCCCTGAGGCCTATAATACGAAATGGTGGGAATTAACAAAACAATATCAAGGCATTGTGCCACCAACCGAAAGAGGAGCTGAATATTGCGATGCTGCATCGAAAACACATATTAACAACGATGCTGCTCAATATTACGATTATGCTATTTCATACGTGTTGTTGTTCCAATTTCACGACCATATTGCAAAACAAATTTTGAAACAAGACCCTCATGCGACCAATTATTATGGAAGCAAAGCAACAGGAGCATTTTTACAATCTTTAATGTATTCAGGTAGCTCTAAGGATTGGAGAGCGTTGATGAAGGAAAAACTAGGTTCGGACATGAGTGCTAAACCCATGTTGGAATACTTTGAGCCTTTAATGCAATACCTTAAAAAAGAAAACGAAGGAAGAACTCATACGCTTCCTGAAAGTTTGTAGCTGTAATTTTTTGTTGGTAATGTGTTCAAAATAATTACTAGAAGGGTTCTAAAAAAAATCAAACAATTAGTTTTTAAATTTTTTTATTAGTCGAGTATTACTAAATCGGGATTAACCGCTTTACTTCCCACAGCCCTTCGCACATTCATACAATTCGCTTCGCTTTTGCATGAATAAAGCGGGTTAATACTATTAGCATAAGTACAAAACTTTAGTATCTTTGGTATCTTTTATAGATTACAATGACATTTTCCGACTTTAATTTTGAAGAGCAAGTAAACCAAGCACTTGATGCTATGGGATTTTCTACTCCAACCCCTATACAACAACAAGCTATCCCCGCCATTATGGAGAACAAAGATTTAATTGCTTGTGCTCAAACAGGAACGGGAAAAACAGCCGCTTTTGTGCTTCCTATTTTAAACAACATTTGTAAAAATAGATCCACAGGAAAAGTAAATACGTTAGTTATAGTGCCTACAAGAGAACTGGCTATGCAAATTGACCAACAAATTGAAGGGTTTAGCTATTTCACAAACGCAACTTCTATTGCTATTTATGGTGGTGGTGATGGAAAAACTTTTGATGCAGAAAAAAAAGCATTGATGACTGGTGCTGACATCGTAATTTGTACGCCAGGAAGACTTATTTCCCACCTCAATATGGGTTATTTTGATACATCAGGCATTAAACACTTTATTTTAGATGAAGCAGACAGAATGTTAGACATGGGTTTTAATGAAGACATTACCATGATTGCTGAAAAACTACCAAAACAACGGCAAAACTTACTTTTTTCGGCAACCATGCCCCCTAAAATCAGGCAGCTTTCAAACATGTTACTAAAAGATCCTATAACCATAAACATTGCCATTGCTAAACCTAACGCAGGAATTTTACAAGCCGCTTACTTAGTTCATAATCATCAAAAAATAGAATTAATAAAGCATCTTTTAAAAGGAAAAGACCACGACCACATTCTTATTTTTTCCTCTAAAAAAGTATATGTAAAAGAAATTACAAGAACCCTTAATAAAGAAGGGCTTCCTGCAAAAGCAATTCATTCCGACCTTACACAAGACGAGCGAGAACAAGTGTTGTTAGATTTTAAAAACAAAAAAGCTAAAATTTTGGTGGCAACCGATATTCTTTCCCGAGGAATTGACATTAAAGGCATCAACTTAGTGATAAACTATGATATTCCTTCCGATGCAGAAGATTATGTGCATCGAATTGGACGTACCGCTCGTGGCGATAATACAGGTGTTGCTCTTACCTTTATTAATGCTGATGATTGTTATAATTTCTCAAAAATTGAAACCTTAATAGGTAATGAAGTTAAAAAACTTTCTTTGCCAGATGGGTTTGACCCTGGTCCAGCTTATGATACCAAACCCCGAAAACATGGTTTTCAAAAGAAACGGTTTGTGCATAAAAAAAGAAATATGAATTAGAAGCGTTTAGCACGAATTTTGTATAATGATGAACCTCTTTCTGAAAAAGTAAATATTAACTAGTTTAAATAAAAAAATAAGATTATGAGCAAAAAAATTATCCTTCCATTAGTAATGTTCTTTGCACTTGCTTTTAGCAGCAATGTTGTTTTCGGACAAAAAATTTTTAAAGTAAAATATGAATCTCAGGCAGATATAAAAGTGTATGTGGTTGATTACGAATCGCAATGCGATTTAAAAGTGTATCACGTAAAATATGAAAGCCAAGCCAGCAAAGATGGACTTTGGTTTGCTGTAAAGTATGAAAGCCAGGCAGATAAAAAAGTTTATTTTGTTGATTATGAGTCTCAAGCTGATTTAAAAATCTATTATGTAGATTACGAATCACAAGCGGGTTGGAAAAACAAATCTAAAGCTCATTTGTTGAAGTTTTAACGATTGAGGCTAAAAGAAGTTGGCGATTTCGAAGCACTAAACTGTCTGCCAGCACTGAACTTGATACGAAGCACAAAGTTTCATTTAACCACTGAACCGCCAATTTCTTGTAGGTGCTGTTACCTGCTGGTGTTACTGTCATACCGTTTGTTTTAGCTTGTGTTCTGCACAGTCAATTCGTAATTCTGTGTCCGCAAGTTTAGTGTTTAGAAGTCCGCAAAAGTGTTCTTGTCCGTTTTTGCTTGCCTTGTAAAAATGACACGTAAAACACATTCTTTGTATGGTTATAATACCAGCTTTATTCAAGTGATGAATAATATCTAATAAACTTAACAAAAGGTTTTCTTTGTCGGATGAATGTAGTTTGTCGATAGGAACTTGTATTTGTTTAGCAAATAAAGATGTCTGTTCGGCAATGGTTTTCCCTTTTTTAGTTAGGTTAATGATGTAGCTTCTTGTGTCGTGTTGCTCGTATTCTTTTTTGATTAATTGTTTTTGTTCAAGAGTTTTAATGGTGTCGCTGATGGTTGCCTTTGTCATATTAAACTCGTCAGCCAAATAACTCACTTTTCTTTTTTGGTCAGCGTGATGTAATAAAAAAATAAGCACCTGAACTTGAATTGGGCTTAATGAGAATTCTTTACTTTCATTCCAAAGTAAAACCCTAAAAGCTTGTGACACTCTTTCCAAAGAAGCAACAATTTTGCTTTCAATACTTGAATTTTGATGTGCTAAATCAAACGCTGATTTTTCCATATTAAAATTTACTTGCAATTTTCCATTTCGATTATAAAATAACCTTGTTCCTTAATGTCGGCTTCCCAATTAGGTCTTAATGTCTCAACGTGGCAAACTTGCATTCTTTTGATGTCAAAGGTTGGCCTTCTTGTCCTTTTGTTTTTAGATACGCTTTACCATAACCAGAAATTACAGTTGTATCTTTAATATCTTCGGGGGGCAAGAATATCAAAGTGCATTATTGTGCCGACCTTTTTTAGTTACATAGGTGTCCCAAACTGCTATTTTCATTTTAATTATTGTTTTATTTTGTATTTGGCTATAACCTTGAGTAAAGAGTAGAAGCAAAACAATGTTTAATAAATATTTCATTTCTTCTTGATTTAGAATAAAATGCCTCACAAAGGTAGTTGTCCTAACTTTATGAGGCAAATTTTTTAACCTTTTACATCAGCCATAGAAGCCCCAAAGTTGATGTGTAAAACATTTCCATTTGGAGTTACCAAAGCTGGAACTGATTTTACTCCTGCTTTTTCTGCTTCGTCAATACGTGACTTGTCGTTACCAAAGTGAACTACTTCTACTTTGTCTGTACCTAAAAGGTTGATGATGTCGTGTTCTGCACTTACGCATACAGGACAACCTGCGTGATAGAAAACTGATTTACTCATTTTGTTTAAAATTTAAATTGTTATGACATTATTGTCGGTACAAATATAGTTAGGATAACTAACAATAACAAATAAAAGTTTTCAACTGTTTAAAATTCAAGTCCAATTAGCTGTCTGTTTTGGTGATTGGTGTCGTCTGCTACACTTGCCGCATAACTTGTATATAATAATGCTGTTGTATATATGTACTTTTAGGTTACATCTATTTTTTGTAAATATAAAAAAAATCTTCTAATTATAAAACTAACTGTTTGCTTCTGCGCTAACGCACTAAGCCAATCTAAAGCATCTTAATGACATTTTTAAAGGGCTTTGTGCGTTAGAAATGTCCCCATTAGGGGGATTAAGGAGCTTTATGTCTCTTCAACCCATCTTCTAACCAATTTTTAAAGGCTGCTACATTGCCATGATGTTCATAATCGGCTGAACCATTGTCAATTTCTTTACCTTCAGTTGAAAGCATTCTATAATAAGGTTGCGTATTTATTTTATAAGTAGATGATTGATAATGACTCCATTTTTTGCCTATGGTTGTTATTTTAATTTCCCTACCATTTTGTTCCGCAACAAACTGTTCTTCGATAGGTAACGGTCTTTTATCATCTACATATAATGAAACCAACACCACGTCATTTCTTAAAATTTCTATAACGCCTAGCTCACCCCAAACACCCTCTTCCATTCTTCTACAGTTCACACAAGCCTTGCCTGTGAAATCTAAGAAAACAGGTTTGTTTACTTTTTTTGCGTAAGCCAATCCTTCTTCCAAATCATGAAAAGCAGGTATTCCTTGTGGTCCAGTATGAGTTCCTTCAATATGAATTGTTGTATTATTGCCAGAAGATGCAGAGGGCAATGCTTTATAACCAACCCCTCTTGGCGATTCACTGTATTCCATTGGCGGAGGAAATCCGCTTATTATTTTTAATGGAGCTCCCCACATGCCCGGAATTAAATAAATAACAAAAATAACAACGAGTGTTCCTAATAAAGTTCTTCCAACAGAGAGGTTTTGCATAGGACTATCGTGAGGAAGTTTAATAAATCCAAACAAATACATAGCAAGTACTCCAAAAACACCTATCCAAATGGCTAAAAACACTTCTCTTTCTAACAAGTGCCAATCCATTACTAAATCTGCGTTTGATAAAAATTTGAAAGCTAATGCCAATTCTAAAAATCCTAATACTACTTTAACAGTATTTAGCCATCCGCCCGATTTGGGTAAAGAATTCATCCAACCTGGAAAAGCAGCAAACAACGCAAAGGGCAATGCCAATGCCAAAGAAAAACCAAACATGCCTACAAAAGGAGCCATTCCGCCAATTGATGCCGACTGAACCAACAACGTACCTACAATTGGTCCAGTACATGAAAACGAAACCAATGCTAAGGTAAATGCCATAAAGAAAATACCTATTAAACCTCCTCGGTTAGAAGCCGAATCGGCTCTGTTTACCCATGAATTAGGTAGCACTATTTCAAAAGCCCCTAAAAATGAAATAGCAAAAACAACCAACAATAAAAAAAAGAAAATGTTAAAATATACATTGGTAGAAAGAGCATTTAAAGCATCTGAACCAAAAATTTTGGTGATAATTGTTCCCAACAATACATAAATAACAATAATAGATAAGCCGTAAAACATAGCATTTTTAATACCCGCAGCTTTCGATTTACTTTGTTTGGTAAAGAAACTCACCGTTAGAGGTATCATAGGAAAAACACATGGTGTTAATAAGGCAGCAAAACCACTAAAAAAAGCAATAAAGAAAATAGTAAGCAGCGATTTATTAACCAACCCCTCTTTTTCCTCTTCAACAACTTCTTTTTGTGTTGGGGTTTCTACTGTAGCTGTTGCATTCTTTTCTAATATAATTTCGCTACTATCTTCAATTGTTGTTATAACAGCAACAGCTGTGGAAGCTGTATCTTGAACTGGTTGAGAAGAACATCCTTTCACTTTTATCTCAAAAACATCATCAAAAGGAGGTAAACAACCTTTTTCATCACAAGCGGAAAAAGCATAAATTCCTTTCAGCGTAAAATTTTTGTCTGTAAGTATTTTTATTTTTTGTTTAAACTCCACCGTACCAGAATGACTAAAAATATCTTCCCCTATAATATCATCATAGTCTTTTTTGGGTTTTGGCTCAATTAATTTTCCAACCAATTGATAATTGGGAGATTTATCTAAAATTAATTCTGTTGGTAGGGCAAAGCTTTCTGCAGGTAAATGAGCACCATAAATATGCCACTGTTTAACTATGGTTGCTTTTCCTATAATTGTTGCTTCACAGCCGCTTTGTTCAACTCTAAATTCCCAATTGACTTTTTCTAACGGATCTGTTTGAGCTGAAACAAATATGGTGTTAACGAACAAAAACAACAAAAAGAGTCCTGTTGTTTTCATTTTGTGAATGAATGGCATAAGCGTTATTTTAAATAATAAAAATCAAAGCTACCTATTTTATATAAAATAATGTATTTTTATTATTTCCAAACTGTTTATTTTAGGAATTTTTAACCCTAATAATCTATTCTTGCAGATTTTCACTCAAACTGATAGTATTTTGCATATACCGAACTCAGATTAATAACTTAATAAAGTGTTTTAAACAGCATTATTAAAACAAAGAAGCCTCTCAAAATTGAGAGGCAACTTTCATTTCATGAATATAAAAACCTTTAAAAAAACTTAATTTCATGAATAGCTCTTATAGGAATAATTGTAGTTCCTTTAAGTATTACGTTACTTTCTGTTACACCCCAAATTGATGTTTCCACCACTTTTTTTCCTTCAATGTCTTGAAAAAATATTTTAACTTTAATTTTATTATTTCCTAAATGCATGGCTCTGTCTAAACGATGTTGCAGTTCCTTTTGCTCATTTTCATTCTTCAACATATTTTCTTTAGGAAATTTTAAACTGCCTATTATTTCCTTTTCAATTGGTATAATTACCTCTGTGTTTTTATTAATGGTATCCATGGTTTTAGTTTTATAAATCTATAATCTTTCAACGTCAAAAAAAAAAAAAAGTTTCTATCTTTTAAAAAAAAAAATTATGTTAATATACTAATTATTAACAACTTATTTTTTCTACTCTTTTACTGTGTCTTCCTCCTTCAAATTCAGTTGTTAAAAAAACATCAACACATTCAATAGCTTCATTTTCTGAAATAAATCGTGCTGGCAAAGCAATAATATTAGCATCATTATGTAAACGAGCCAATTCGGCAATTTCTGGTTTCCAACAAAGTGCAGATCGAATTTCTTGATGTTTATTAGCTGTCATATTTATTCCATTTCCACTTCCACAAATTAAAATTCCTAAATCAGCTTTTTTTTCTTCAATAAAATTAGCTACCGGATGAGCAAAATCAGGATAATCAACACTATCTTCAGAGAAAGGTCCAAAATCTTTAATTTTATATCCTGATTTTGATAAATGCTTAATTAGTTGTTCTTTTAATTTAAAACCTGCATGGTCACTTCCAATTGGTATTATTTTTTTTGTGTTCATTTATTTAATAATTTATTGTTTTTTAATGTCTTATGTATAAATTTAATGTTATGAACACTAAAAAATCAGGTTATTTTCAATACGTTCAAAATTAACCTAATATAGTTAACAAAAAAATGTTTGTAAAAAATTAAATGGTTAATAAAAAATTAAAATTAAATGTAGGATAATTCAATTCATTTTATAAGCAAAAATGAAAATGAAATAACGTAATTTTATAAGCTAAATTTTAACATGATTTTTAAACACAGTTATTAACTAATTTATTAACCGTTTTAATAAAACATAATAACACTGTTGGTAAATTAACACTTAGTTAATATGTATGTTAATTTAAACATTTTCAATATTATACTGTTTTATATTTTGTTAATTAACGTCAACAACTTTTTATAAATTATAAAAACAAACATTATTAAAAGTATTTTTAAGCCTTATAAACGACCTAATAATAATAATAGATTTTATTAAATTTTATTAAAAAATATATATTACTATATTATGATGATAACCAAAATTAAAATAATTCTTTTTTTGTTTTTATTTCCACTTACTTTGTTGGCACAAGAAAAAATTAAAGATGGACACAAAAAATTTTATTTTGAAAATGGAACTATTTCAAGCGAAGGAATTATTAAAAATGGTAAACCAGAAGGTTATTGGAAAAATTATTATTCCAATGGAATAAAAAAATCAGAAGGAAATAGAAAAAACTTTTTATTAGACAGCACCTGGATTTTTTATAATGAATTTGGAGATACTACTTCTAAAATAAATTACAAAGAAGATAAAAAAAATGGTTTAAAAATAACATATAGTGATAGTTGTAATATTATTTTAGAAGAAAATTTTTTGGCTGATATAAAACAAGGAATAACAACTCATTATTATGATACATTAGAAAAAATTAAATGGAAAGAAATTAATTATGAGGATAATATTGAAAATGGAAGTGCTTATGAATATGGTTTAGATGGAAGATTAATAACCATAATGATATATAAGAAAGGAACTTTAATTGGAAAGGAAAATATTAACAGATATGATACTCAAAACAAAAAAACAGGAGTTTGGAAAAAATTTCATACTAAAAATGGAAAATTAAAAGAAGAAGCAACTTATAAAAATGATTTATTGAATGGCTATTTGAAAGAATATGATTTAAAAGGGAAATTAATAAATGCAGTACTTTATATTGATGGAGAACCTCAGCTTTTTGCAGAAGAACTATTTAATTTAGATATAAAAAAAGAATATCATACTAATGGTCAAATTAAAAAAGAAGGAACGTATGATATAACAGGAAAAGAACATGGAAAATTTAAGTATTTCAACACAAATGGTGAAATTGAAAAAGTTGAAATATATGATCATGGTGTTTTATTAGCAAAAGGAATGATTGATGATGCAGATAGACGACAAGGTTATTGGGAAGAATATTATATTAATGGTGAATTAAAATCGAAAGGGAATTACAAAGACGGAAAAAAAATTGATAATTGGGAATTTTATTTTGCAAACAAACAACTTTTGCAAAAAGGAAACTATTTAGAAGGAGAAAAACCAACAGGAACATGGTATTGGTATTATTCAGGAGGTGAATTATTGAGAGAAGAATCGTTTAGAAAGGGATTAGAAGATGGAATGTTAGCAGAATATTTTGAAAATGGAAAACTCATAACAAAAGGAGAATTTATTGATGGTAAAAAAGAAGGACCTTGGTTTTATGAGTTGGGCGACCATAGAGAAGAAGGAGAATATAAAGATGGAGAACGATTTGGAGAGTGGATTTTTTATTATCCAAATGGAAAAATTAATTTTAAAGGAAGTTTTATTGATGGGTTACCAAACGGAAAACATAAATTTTATTATGAAGATGGTAAAATAAGAAGAGAAGAAATTTATATAATGGGAGTAAAAACAGATAATTGGAAATTTTATAATGAAATAGGAGAAATTTCTTTAATAATAGAATATAAAGACGGAGAAGATTATAAAATTAATGGATCTAAAGTAAAAAAATAAACTTTTAAATTAGGTGAACGATACTGAAATATCAAAAGAAGAGCTAATTGCAGAATTAGAATTGCTAAAAGCATATAAAAAAAATATGTCTTTTGTGTTAGATAACATAAAAGAAATGTTTTATAAACTCAATTTTGATGAAAAGGGAAATAAAACTTTTGAATTTATTAGTCCTCAAATTATAGATGTATTAGGGTTAACAGTTGAAGAATACATAAAAAATCAATCCACATTATCAGAATATTTTCATTCAGATGATTTAGAAAAAATTATTAAAGAAGTTGCTATTGCCAAAAAAAGCAATAAAATAAAAACTATTCAATACCGCTTTTTTAATAAAAAATTAAATAAATATGTTTGGATAGAAGAAACTTTTACACCATCATATAGTGCTGAAAATAAATTAGTAAGCATTTTAGGCTCTGCTAAAAATATTTCCGAGAAAAAAGAAAATCAAAATCAAAAAGATTTTATATTAGAAAATATAGAAGAAGTAATTTATAATGTAAAGTTTGATACAGTAAATAAGAGTAAGGAACTTGTTTTTGTTAGTCCACAAATAATAAATTTAACAGGATTAACTCCCGAAGAATTTGTAAAAGAAGGACTATCAGGTATTTTAATTAAAAGAATTCATCCTGAAGATGTAGAAGAAATTAAAAAAAACATCAGAAAACTTTATGATGATAAAAAAAATAGAATTCACTCACAATTTAG
>PCUH01000099.1:0-820 GCA_002770955.1 Flavobacteriales bacterium CG18_big_fil_WC_8_21_14_2_50_32_9
TAACAGGATAACCAGTAACAGGATTAATGGTATGGGAATATTTTATGCCATCTTTTTCGTAAAATTTACGGTAATTACCAGATGTTGCCAAGGCAGCATTTTCTAAGTTAATAACAGCTTCTAATACTCTTTCTTCCTGATTTTCTATAGGTTTATCTATGCCTACTCGCCAAGGTTTTTTTTCTGCATTTTTTCCTTTGGCAATAATTTCTCCACCCACTTCTATCAAGTAATTTTTCACATTTTTTTCATCAAAAAAATCAGCAAGTACATCAACAGTGTAGCCTTGAGCAATGGCGTTAAAGTCTAACATTAATTCCTTTCTATTTTTGATAACTTTATTGTTTTGAATAGATATTCCATCAAAATCAACCAATTTCAATAGACTATCAATGGAGTTACTATCCGTTTTTTCGGTGTTTTCAAAACCAAATCCCCAAGCATTTACTAAATGCGTAACGGTTGGATTAAAAGCACCTCCTGTTGTTGTATAAACTTCTTTAGCCATATTAAAAACCTCAATAAAATATGCATCAACTTCTAATAAACTATCTGCCTGATTAAAATTAGTGATAATAGAGCGTTTGTTGTATGTTGATAGCGAATTATCTATGGCAATTAAAATCGAATCTACCGAGCGTTGAAAATTTCTGTCATCTAAATACAAAATTTGGTAGGTTGTACCTTGTGCGTATCCTTTTACTTCATTGGGAGCTTTTTTTTTAGGATTTGTATTGCAAGCGATAAAAGATAGAAAAATAAAGGAAGATATTAGGTGTCTCATTTTGCTGGTGAAGGTTAAAAATTGATAATAGTGAAG
>PCUH01000099.1:875-14709 GCA_002770955.1 Flavobacteriales bacterium CG18_big_fil_WC_8_21_14_2_50_32_9
TCAATAGTCAATAGTTAATAGTAATTCGTACTTTAAAGACAATCTTTAAATACCGTTACAAAGAAACAAAAAAAAATTGCTAATTTTGTTAAATGATATTACCAATTATAGCCTACGGAGATCCTGTTTTAAGAAAGGAAGGCGAAGAGATAGATGCTAATTATCCAGATTTAAAAAAACTAATTAGCGACATGTTTGAAACCATGGAAAACTCAAAGGGAGTTGGATTAGCAGCTCCTCAAGTTGGATTGCCAATTCGTCTGTTTATAGCGGACACTTCAGGTTTTAATGAAGATGGTGACCAACCTGAATTAGATGATTTCAGACGTGTGTTTATTAATCCTATACTTATTGAAGAATCTGGCAAAGAATGGAAGTTTGAAGAAGGATGTTTGAGTATTCCTGGAATTAGAGAGGAAGTTTCAAGAAAACCCAATCTAATTATAGAATATTATAATGAAAATTTTGAATTGATAGAGGAGAAGTTAGATGGTTTGGCTGCGAGAGTGGTGCAACATGAATACGATCATATTGAAGGCGTATTGTTTATTGACAAAATAAACCCCTTGAAAAAACAATTGATAAAAGGTAAGCTTAATGCCATTATAAAAGGCGAAGTGAAAGTGAATTATAGAATGAAATTTCCATTAATAAAATCAAAATAAATAGTATGATGCGATTAGTAATAGTAAGTGCGGTAAGTATTTTTTTATTTTCATGTTCTAATTCTTCAGAAAAAGATATTTCAGTTGAACAACCAACCATAGAGAAAGACACTATAATTGATACTTTTGAAGAACGTGCAGCCGAAGTAGAAAAATATTCGGCTATTTTATTTAGCGATTCATTAAACACTAATGATGAAGTCGCTCTAAAATTATTAAATGCGTATGAAGAATATATTCATTACCATAGTTTTGAGACTATTTCTATGGAATACCAATTTAGAGCAGGTGAATTAGCAAAAGCATTGAACAAACCACATGTTGCAATTAAACATTTTAATGGATTGTTGGAGCGAGCTCCAAACCATGAACGTGCTCCGTTAGCTCTTTTTTATAAAGCCATGGTTATTGGAGATATTTTATTGGAACATGAAAACGCTAAAAGGTATTACCAAGAATTTATTGATAAATATCCAACACATCCTTTAGTTGAAAGTGCCAAAGAATCTATAAAATTACAAGGAAAATCGTTAGAAGAAATAGTAAAAGAGTTCGAAAAAAAGAATGCTTCTTAATTTCTGAAAGTTCGTTAGATTAAAAGGTTATAAGTTTACAAAGGTTATGTTCTTTTTAAATCGTAAATGCCGTAAAAACAAAAATTTATAATTTTTTATTTTTTACGAGCATCCTCGAAATATTAGTTTTTCTTTAAAAAAACATATTTCGGGATCAAAAATCTTTGCTCTATAAATCACAACTTCACATTGTCAATATTATAATGCAACCCTACATTGTTTTTTCTTTCTGCGGCTGCTTTAGTTACTAAATAAGCAACACTTCTTAAATTTCTTAACTCACAAATGTCCACACTAATTTTGGAGGATGCGTAAAACTTTTCCGATTCTTCGTAAATGAGTTGAAGTCTGTTTAATGCTCTTTCTAATCGTTCGTTTGAGCGAACTATGCCCACATAACTACTCAAAATTGTTTGTAATTCTTTTTTTGTTTGGGAAACTAAAATTTTTTCATTTTGATAATATGTACCTTCATCGTTCCATTCAGGAATAGTGTCATTAAAATCAATAGAAGGGAATAAGTTAATACCATCTAAAAATGCACGATGAGAAAAAACTAATGCTTCAATTAAAGAGTTAGATGCAAGCCTATTTGCTCCATGCAATCCAGTAAAACTACATTCACCTGAGGCATACAAATTTTGAATTGAAGTTTTTGCATTAACGTCCACAGCAATACCTCCACATAAATAATGAGCAGCAGGAACAATAGGAACAAAATCTTTTGTCATATCAATACCAATACTCAAACATTTAGTATAGATTGTTGGGAAATGACTTTCTAAAAAAGATTTTTCCATCATAGTCGTATCTAAATAAACAAAATGATTACCTGATATTTTCATTTCAGCATCAATAGCTCTAGCAACAATATCTCTTGGAGCTAAATCCTTTCGAGCATCATACTTTTCCATAAAAGCAACACCTTTTTCATCTCTTAAAATTCCACCAGCACCTCTAACGGCTTCGGAAATTAAAAAAGAAGGATTATCCATGGGATGATAAAGTGCAGTAGGATGAAATTGAACAAATTCCATGTTTTGAATCAGTGCTTTTGCACGATAAGCCATAGCAATTCCGTCTCCTGTAGCAACCGTAGGGTTGGTGGTGTTGAGGTAAGCCTGACCAATTCCACCTGTTGCTAGTAATGTTATTTTGGAGTTTAAAGTGAAAACGGTGTTTGTTTTTCTATTAAGAACATAAGCACCAAAACATTTTTTATTAGGGGAGGAATGAGTTACCTTTTCTCCTAAATGATGTTGAGTAATAATATCAATTGCAAAATGATGATTTAAAACGGTAATATATGGATGGTTAGAAACACGCTCAATTAAAGCTCGTTCAATTTCATTTCCCGTATAATCTTTAAAGTGTAAAATACGATTATCAGAATGTCCTCCTTCTTTTGCTAAATCAAAATCTCCATGTGCCGTTTTATCAAAATTTGTTCCCCAACTAATCAACTCTATTATGCGTTCAGGAGCAGATTCAACAACCATTTGAACTACCTTTTCATTACATAAGCCATCACCTGCAACTAGGGTGTCATTGATATGGTTAACAAATGAGTCATCATCTTTTGTAACAGCAGCAATACCTCCTTGAGCATATTTGGTGTTACCCTCATCTTCATTTACTTTTGTAATAATAGTAACATTTACGATTTGTTTACGTTGATAGAAATGTTCAGCTATTTTATAGGCGAAACTTAAACCAGCTATACCTGAGCCAATAATTAAAAAATCTGTTTTCAATTTTTTTATTTTTATGTAAAATTAGGTAATGGATGCTCAAACAAAATGATAATTAACATCTTTTTATTTCATTGAGAATAAGATTTGTTAATTAAATTTTAACATGTTATAAAATTAATTACTTTTAGGGTCTAAATTAAAATTATCAAAAGAGATGAGAAAATCATTATACAGTAAGGTGTTAGCAGCAATTTTTGTGCTTAGCTTATTTTCTTTCCCTGTGGCTTTTCAGTCTTGTAAATCAAGCCCTGGTTATCAAAAACCTCGAAATGGAGGAGCTAAAGTTAATTCGTCAGGTCATGTGGGTAACAGAAAGCATAAAAATCGTCACGTTTGGGGTAAATAATTTTTAGTTAATAGATTTCTATTAAATTCATTAGTCTACTTGAATAACCTACTTCATTGTCATACCATCCAACGACTTTGACAAGTTTTCCACTTGCGGATGTTAAATTAGCATCAAAAATACATGAGTTTTTGTTTCCAACAATATCATGTGAAACTATTTCATCAATGGTGTATTCTAAAATATGCTTCATTTCGTTTTGCGAAGCGTTAAGAAAAACGCTATTAATTGAATTAACTGTTGCTTCTTTTTTAACGATAGCACAAACATCAATTAGAGAACCATCAGGAACAGGAACACGAATCGCATAGCCTTCAATTTTGCCTTTTAATTCAGGAAAAATTTCAATTGTTGCTTTTGCAGCACCCGTTGAAGTAGGTATAATAGACAAAGCTCCAGCTCTAGCTCTTCGTAAATCCTTGTGTGGAGCATCGTGCAACCCTTGATCGTTTGTATAGGAATGTATGGTAGTTATACTTGCTTGTTCAATACCAAAATTATCATTAATCAATTTTATCATAGGAGCAACTGCGTTGGTGGTGCATGAAGCATTTGATATTATTGTGTCCGATGCTTTTAATAAGTGTTCATTAATGCCAATAACAATAGTTTTTATATCTTTATCTTTAGCAGGAGCGGATAATAATACTTTTTTTGCTCCAGCGATGAGGTGTTTGTTGGCTAATTCTTTTGTTAAAAACAATCCTGTACATTCCACAACAATATCAATATTTAAAGTTGCCCAAGGTAAATTTTCAGGAGATTTTTCTTTGCAAACAGTTACTTTTTTTCCGTTGATAATTAGGGCTTCAGCTGTGTACTCAACAGTGCCGTTAAATATCCCGTGTACAGAATCATATTTTAGTAAATGTGCTAAAGTTTTAGTGTCCGCTAAGTCATTTATAGCAACTAGTTCTATATTATTATTGTCTTGGATTAATCGTGTAAGTACCTTTCCAATTCTTCCAAACCCATTTATTGCTATACGTTTCATTTTTTCATATTTTAAAACACAAAGATAAGCATATAACCGTTGTGCTTATAAATTATTTAGGGTTAAATATTATGTAATTTAACCCAGAAAATTAACTTCGTTGAACTCGCAAACTCAGTTCATGAATTTTCTATGATATAAGTAATACCATCAAATTTAGCTATTTTCAATAACCCAAATTTGGGTATTACTATTCCGATAATTATCGGAAGGGATTAACCGCTTTGCTTCCCACAGCCCTTTGCACATTCATACAATTCGCTTCGCTTTTGCATGAATAAAGTGGGTTAACTCAAAAAAAACGCCTCAAATATTTTGAAGCGTTTTTAAATATGGGTTACTGTTTAATTTTACTTAAGTGTAGTAACGAATTTTGTTAATTTAGATTTTAAATTACCTGCTTTGTTTTTATGAATAACATTTCTTTTAGCTAATTTATCTAACATAGAAGCAACTTTCGGTAACATTTCAACAGCAACTTTTTTCTCAGTTGTATTTCTTAAATCTCTAACCGCATTACGAGTAGTTTTGTGTTGATACTTGTTTCGCAATGTTTTGGTTGCTGTTTGTCTTATTCTTTTTAATGACGACTTATGATTAGCCATATTTTATATTCTTAAAAGTGATTAATATTTTTTTAGGACTGCAAATGTAGTACTATTTTAATAATTAGCAGATTTTTTTCTAAATTTTTTTTAATTGTCTGTTAGTTTTATTTTTAAGCATTCACACCTACTTTTGGAGCTGCTGCTAATAGTTCTTCGTTAGCATAATCTGCAAATTTTTCAAAGTTTTTAATGAAAGCTTCAGCTAATTCATTTGCTTTTCTGTCGTAAGCAGCTTTGTCTGTCCAAGTGTTTCGTGGGTTTAAAATTTCAGTTGGCACTTCTTCACATTCGGTTGGCATAGCTAAACCAAAAACCGGATGTGTTTCATAATTTACTGTTGCTAATTTTCCTGTAAGTGCAGATGTAATCATAGCTCTAGTAAATTTCAATTTAATTCTATCGCCTGTTCCATAAGCTCCACCAGACCAACCAGTGTTGATTAACCAAACAGCAACATTGTGTTTTCTCATTTTTTCACCTAACATTTCAGCATATTGAGTTGGGTGTAATGGAAGGAATGGGGCACCAAAACAAGATGAAAATGTTGTTTGAGGTTCAGTTATTCCTGCTTCTGTACCAGCAACTTTTGCAGTATATCCAGAAATAAATTGATACATTGCTTGTCCTGGAGTTAATTTAGAAATTGGAGGCAATACTCCAAAGGCATCAGCAGTAAGAAAGAAAATGTTTTTAGGGGTTGTTCCTATTGAAGGGTTTGCGATGTTGTTGATGTGATAAATTGGGTAGCTAACTCGTGTGTTTTCTGTTTTCTCCTTATCTTCATAATTAACAGTTGTAGTTCCATCAAAAAAGTTAATATTTTCTAATAAAGCACCAAATTTAACAGCTCTAAAGATGTCTGGTTCTTTTTCTTCAGACAGGTCAATACATTTTGCGTAACAACCACCTTCAAAGTTAAACACAGAATCGTCATCCCAAGCGTGTTCATCATCACCTATTAAATGTCTTTCTGGGTCAGAAGATAATGTGGTTTTACCTGTTCCTGATAAACCAAAGAAAACAGCAGTATCGCCATCTTTCCCAATATTAGCAGAACAGTGCATGGAGAGTACATTTTTTTGATGCGGCATGATGAAGTTTAGTGCAGAAAAAATACCTTTTTTAATTTCTCCAGTGTAACCAGTTCCACCAATTAGAATTATTTTTTTTGTGAAATTTAAAATAGCAAAATTATGTTGACGAGTTCCATCAATTTCAGGGTCTGCCATAAATCCTGGAGCACAAACTATTGTCCATTCAGGCTCAAAAGACATTACTTCTTCATAAGAAGGTCTTAAAAACATATTATGAACAAAGAGACTCATCCATGGAGTTTCTGTAACAGCTCTAATATTCATTCTGTATTTAGGATGAGCACAAGCATAAGCATCACGAACATAAACATCTTTTCCTGCTAAATAAGCAGTAACTCTGTTGTATAATGCATCAAATTTAGCAGCGTCAAATTTTATATTGAACCCTTCCCACCAAACAGCATCTTTTGTAACATCATCACACACTATAAACCTATCTTTTGGAGAACGACCAGTAAATTCGCCAGTGTCAACAGCCAAAGCTCCTGTGTCCGAAAGTTCACCCTCGCCTCTAATAATTGTTTCTTCTACTAATTGAGAAGGTTCTAAATTCCATAACGCTGAGGCTACATGTTGTAGTCCAAGTGATTTTAATGAAGCATTTTCTGCTTTTATTCCAAATTCATTCATGATAAATGTTTTCGTTAAACTAAATGATAATATTATAATGTTATAAATAACAACACAAAGGTCTGATAAGTCTATGAATTTTCAAATAAAAATCTTATCTTTTATGAACAGATTCGTGATTGAAAGTAATATGTGCCATATCTGTCTTTCCTATTGCTCCTTCAATGCTATTGATGAACTCTTTTTGTAGTGGTGTTGATAAGTTTTTTAATATGAAATTATAGTCTTTTTCGCCTTCTCTCCCCCAGCTAACTATTTCGGGAGTTATTTTTGTTTTGTTTTTTTTGTTGAAATCGTTGATAGTAGCGTCAATTTTTTCAACTAACTTATAGTCTAACCCTTCGCCTTTACTAATAAAACTAATAATCATATCAAATACAATTTTTTCTTGTTTGCCTTCTCCTTTGGTATAAGTTTTTACATCTGATGGAGGTATAGGGTTATCGGAATTCATAGGTTTTGAGGTTGATTTGCATGAAAAAATAAGAAGTAACACTATCATTATAGAAGTTATTATTTTCATTGGATTTAAGTTTTAAATTTATTTGAATGTCAAAGGTAATTTATTCTGCATTAATTTCAACATTAGATAATTGATAAATTGAAGTATATTTCTTTTTAGCATAATTCATGAAGTAAGAAAAATTTAATTTTTCGCCTGTAACTTTTTCGCACAATTCGTTTGCTGAATAGATTCTTCCGTGTTGATGTATATTCGTTCTTAGCCAAGTTAATAATTCTGAAAAGTTACCTTTTTCAATTTTATTTTCCAAATCAGGAATTTCTTGAGCTGCCTTATGAAAAAATTGTGCCGCATAAAAACTACCTAGAGAATAGGTAGGGAAATAACCAAAACTACCGTGCGACCAATGGATATCTTGAAGCACACCTTTAGTATCAGAAGGAACTTCAATGTTTAAATATTCCTTGTATTTTGCATTCCAAATGGAAGGTAAGTCGTTCACTTCAATTGCTCCTGCAATAAGTTCTTTTTCAATTTCATAACGAATTAATACGTGAAAATGGTAGGTTAATTCATCAGCATTAGTCCTTATTAAAGAGGATTTAACAATGTTCATTGCATTGTAAAAATCTTTTACTGAGTAATTAGTTAAGTTTTCAGGAAATGTTTCTTGTAATTTTGGAAATTGATTGTTCCAAAAAGCTAAACTTCTACCCACATTGTTCTCCCATAGTCTGGATTGAGATTCGTGAATTCCCAACGATAAATAAGTACCTTCAGGAAGCCCGTAGTTTTCAATTTTCAAACCTTGCTCGTATAATGCGTGTCCGCCTTCATGGATGCTGCTCCACAAGATTTCACTTAAATCATTTTCATTCACCCTTGTTGTTACTCTTGAATCTTGAGAACTAAAGCTCGTTGAAAAAGGGTGTGTTGAAATATCTTGTCTGCCAGCTTCAAAATCATAGCCCATATTAGTTAGTATAGATTCTGTATAAGCCAATTGCTTCTCTTTAGGGTAATATTGTTTCATTAATATGTCTTCATGTTGAGGTGAATTGGCAATTTCTTTAACAAAATCAACTAATTGATTTCTGACATCTTTAAATAAGACATCTAATTCTTTAACGGTAGTTTTGGGTTCATATAAATCAATGAGTGCATCGTAAGGATGATTTTCGTAACCCAATAATTCACATTCTTGCCTTTTTAAAGCGACTAATTTATCTAAAAAAGGAGCAAAAAAGTTAAAATTATTTTCATTTTTAGCCTTGTTCCATGCATTAAATGCTTGTGAAATGGCTCTGCTCATTTCTTGCACGAATTCGGTAGTGTATTTTTTGTTTCGGTTATATTCGACTAACGATTCGAACACGTTTCTTTTTTGATTATCAGAAAGCTGATGGTCATTTTGGAGCTTTTGTAATAGTACTCCAAAGGCATTTTCTGTACTTAATTCATGATGAATTCCAGAAAGTGTAGCAATTTGTTGGGCTCTTTTTTCAGCCCCTTTTGGTGGCATCATCACTTCTTGATCCCAATTTAAAAGAGCTATACTGTTTGATACATCTGCAATCTTGTTTAAATGAGTTGCGTAATCTTGGTATGTTTGCATAAATTTAATTTTGTGCAAAGTTAAGTTAATAGTGCTTCAGAGCAAATTAATTAATAGAATTTGTTTATCAAAAATTGTAATCTTAAGGTGGGTTCTATAAATTGATTCCTTTCAAAAAACAAAGAACCCAGCATAAGTGATTAGTAATAATTCTTATATAAAATTATATGATTGTCCGCTACAGTACCTAATTATTTTTAACATTTTTAAAATGAACAACTTATTATAGGTTGTAAAAGGACAAACGTATTAACCGCCATTATTCATCAATATTTGCAGATGGTCTTCTTTTGGCGGTTAACCCCTTCCGATAATTATCGTAATAGAAACGCTTAAAATTGATGTAGGAAAATTTTAGTGTCACTTAATAGTAATAAAGGAATAACTATTAATCTGTATGAATTATTCGGGTTAAGTTTTCCTTTCAAGGTTACTTATTTATAGTTCGGTACATTTTGCCACTACTCAACAAGGGGCTAAAACTTTTTTTGTGTTGATGTTGCATAGAGGCACTATTTATTAGGCAACAAAACGGACAAGCATATAAAATTAAAGTAAATTTTGGATTTTAATTTTTGTGGGTATTAAATTCATAAGTCATCATTTTTTTTTATACATTTGCCTGATTATAAAATAATCAAACATAAATAAAATAATAGTATGGGAAAAGGTGATAAAAAAACAAAAAAAGGAAAAATTTTTGCTGGTAGTTTTGGTAATTCTAGAAAAAGAAAAGACACACCTACAGTTGTAATTTCTAAACCAAAAGCAAAAAAAGAAACTGCAGCCAAAACAGTAGAAACTGAAAAAGTTGAAACTGTTGCAAAAAAAACTGTTGCAAAAAAAACAGTTGCAGCTAAAAAGCCAGCAGCTAAAAAACCAGCAGCAAAAAAAACTACAGCTAAAAAATAATAGTATTAAAATAATAATTCAAAAGACATTAATAGCACTCGATTATTAATGTCTTTTTTGTTTTAACTTCTATATGAATAAAATCGAAGCTTCAGAACTTGTTCTTAATCCAGATAATAGCGTTTATCATTTGAAACTACACCCCGAACAGTTAGCCAAAAACATTATTGTTGTTGGTGATCCTGGTAGGGTAGCACTAATTTCTAGTTTTTTTGATTCTATAGAACATAAAGTAGAAAATAGGGAAATTGTTACGCACACGGGTATATTAAATGGACAGCCGATTACTGTACTGTCAACTGGTATGGGAACGGATAATATTGATATCGTTTTAAATGAATTGGATGCCTTGGTAAATATTGATTTAATTAATAGAACCATTAAACCAAAAAAGACTTCACTAAATATTGTTCGTATTGGGACAAGTGGAGCTCTACAAAAAGACATTTCTGTAAATTCAATTGTTGTTTCTGAGTTTGGTTTAGGCTTGGATGGATTAATGAATTATTATGCATTTGAGCAAACAGAGGAAGAAAAACAGTTATTAATTCAGTTTTGTAAGCAAACTAATTATTCAACAACATTTGCTAAACCTTATTTTGTTAAAGCTTCATCGTTTTTATTTAATTTACTTAAAGAAGATGCAATTTCAGGAATAACAGCAACAGCTTCTGGCTTTTATGGCCCTCAAGGAAGGGTGCTTCGATTGCCATTAAAAGAAGATAAATTGAATGAGAAATTGAATCAGTTTAGCTATAACAATCATAAAATTGTCAACTTTGAAATGGAAACATCTGCATTGTATGGGTTATCACGAGCTTTGGGACACAATGCCTGTACGGTTTGTGTGGTAGTAGCAAATCGGTTCTCAAAAGAGTTTAGCAAAGACTATAAACCAGCAATGGATCAGTTGATTCAAAAGGTATTGTTAAAATTAACACAAAACCGTTCATAAGTAAAAAATATCGACTCTTTAATTAATTTCAGACTGATGTATCTTTGATTCATGTCAGACAAAGAATTAAAAGCATTAATAAGTTTATTGGATGATCCTGATAATGCTGTTTTTGATGAGATTAAACAAAAAATAATTTCGTTTGGAGATCGTGTTATTCCCTTTCTTGAAGATGCTTGGGAAACATCTTTTGATGTACTTAGGCAAGAACGAATTGAAAATATTATTCATTATTTACAATTTGAAACGGTAAAAAAAGAACTTTCAGAATGGGAAAAATCTTCTGAGCATGACCTTATTAATGGAGCTGTTATTGTTGCAAAATATCAATATCCTGATATTAATAAAGAATCTATTTCATCAGTCATAAATCATTTAAAACAAGATGTTTGGCTGGAGTTAAGTGAAGACCTTACAGCCTTGGAACAAGTGAATGTATTAAATCGTGTATTTTTTGATTTACATGGATTTCATGGCAACAAAAGAAATATTAATTCACCAAAAAATTCCTTTATAAATAATGTTATTGAGTCAAAGTCTGGGAATCCAATTACGTTGGGAATAATCTATATTTCTATTTGTAAACAATTAAATATTCCAATTTATGGTGTAAATGTTCCAGCTCATTTTGTGTTGGCTTATGCAGAACAACCCAATGACATATTATTCTATATAAATTTATTTAATAGAGGAACAGTTTTTAGTAAATATGATATTGATAATTTTTTAGCACAATTAAAATTAAGTCCTAAAGCATCTTATTACATCCCATGTTCTAATTTAATAATCATTAAAAGATTACTTCAACACTTAATGTACACCTTTGATAATTTAGGATACGTTGAAAAAAAAGAAGAAATAGCTTCGTTATTTTCAATTCTTGAAAAGCCTTAACTAAAGTAATTCATTAGCTAAATTAGCTAGTTCAGAGCGTTCGCCTTTTTCTAATTTAATATGTGCAAAAAGTTCATTTCCTTTAAGTTTGTCAATAAGATAAGAAAGTCCGTTACTTTGTTCATCCAAATAAGGAGAATCAATTTGATTTACATCACCAGTAAAAATTATTTTTGTGTTTTCTCCAGCTCTAGTGATTATTGTTTTCACTTCGTGAGGAGTTAAGTTTTGAGCCTCATCTACAATAAAATACACATCACTTAAACTTCGTCCTCTAATGTATGCCAATGGAGTAATTACTATCTTTTCTTCTTCCTGCATTTCTTCTATTTGTCGATAACGCTTTTCTTTTGTGCTAAATTGATTTTTTATGAATTTTAGATTATCCCAAAGAGGTTCCATATAAGGACCAATTTTTTCATTGGCATCGCCTGGTAAAAAACCTATATCTCTGTTACTTAAAGGAACAATAGGTCTTGCTAAAATAATTTGTTTGTATTTGTTGCGTTGTTCAATAGAACTTGCCAGTGCTAAAAGGGTTTTGCCTGTTCCTGCAACACCTTGCAATGCAACTAATTTTATATTGTCATTTAGTAAGGCATGAACAGCAAAAGTTTGTTCAGCATTTTTTGGTTTTATCCCGTAAACATATTCTTTTTCTACTCTTTCTAACGCTAGTTCTTTAGGGTTATAAAAAGATAATGCAGATGATTTTCCATTTCTTAAAATATAATAGGCATTATTTTTTAATTGTATTTCGTTGATTGAGGTTTCAATTACTTTTTTGCCTTCAAAAATCTGTTTTATTATTAAATTATCTACATCATCAATGATTTGCTTCCCTGTTTCAACAAGTTTTTTTACATCTTTAATTTTTCCTGTCAGATAATCTTCGGCATGTAAATCTAAGGCTTTGGCTTTTAGCCTAAGATTGATGTCTTTAGTAACTAAAACAACTGTTTTTTCAGGAAATTCTTCTTTTAATGAAATAGCTGCATTTAATATTTTATGGTCAGCTTTATCATTATTAAAAACAAAAGAAGCATCAATTTTAGGAGAATTGTAGTGCATTACTATTTTAAAATGTCCACCATTCTTTTCTTTAATAGGAATCCATTCTTGTAAGGTGTGATTTCCACTAAGTTTATCTAAAAATCGAATAAATTCACGAGCTGCAAAATTTTTAGTGTCATTTCCTTTTTTGAAATTATCTAACTCCTCAAGAACTGTAATAGGAATTGCAACATCATTTTCTTCAAAATTGTTAATTGCATTAAAGTCATAAAGGATAACAGAAGTATCCAATACATAAATTTTTTTAATTTTCTTTTTTTCCATAGAGATGAAATTGTAATAGATTGGCTGCGAAAATACATTTTTTAAATGGTGTAAATTAAGCTATTGATGAAAGATTTATGAACGATAAAAGGGGTATTTGTTAACATTGAAATTGTTTAAAGTCACCTCTATAAATTAAAAAATTACACTATTTCGTTTTTTCTCTAACCTTAACCTACGGCTATGCTTCTCAAAAATGTCTTGTATTGAAAAAAAAAATTCATTTTCATTATTACATTTGGACTTTAAACAATTTCATTAAACGGAAGGGGGTTGTAATGTATAAACCAACATGAAATCGTCTATTTTTTCGGTAGCTAAATCTAGATGTTGATGAAAGTCTCCAATAGCAATTTCACCCTTTAGGCAAGATAAGTTGGTTGGGTTGAGTTGTAACAATAAATGTTCATCAAAAATCACCTCTTTTTTTCCATAATATTTATATAAAGCTTCTTTTGCACACCACATCACAGTAAGCAATTCGATATCATTGTTGTAGAGTGAAGCGAAAGAAAGTTCATTTTTAGAAAGAAATTTATGTTTGATTCGGTCAACCTTTAAAGAAATTTTTTCAATATCAACCCCACATTGATTTTTTTTATCAAGAAGAATTGCGGCATATTCATTTGAGTGTGAGATAGAAATAGAATAACCATTATCCAAAAATGGTTTTCCTTTTTCATCATAAGATAAATGGTATTGGTTGAAAAAATTAAAAATTAAAATGCGAATTGAAAGTTGTTGTTTGATTAAAGATTCATTAGTTGTTTTTTTTAATAGTGGTTGAATAGATGTAAAACTTTTTAATAAATTGCGAAGTTCATCAATACTTTCAGTTATTTTCCAAACGGCTAGAATAGACTCATTATCAGTACTTTTTTGATTGAGAATTAAGGGCATATTATTGATTAATAAAAAAATTAAGACGTTTCATCTTATTTCGATAAAAGTACGAGAATTTTTTTAATGATTTTATGAGCTTAATTTCACA
>PCUH01000099.1:14760-16838 GCA_002770955.1 Flavobacteriales bacterium CG18_big_fil_WC_8_21_14_2_50_32_9
TATATAACTAGAAGCCTAATAAAATATAAAATTATATTTATATAAATAAAATATTTTTTTTATATTTGGCTAAAATTTAAATAGTTATGGATTTTATGCATTAATTCTAAAGCTAACGGTTATGAAAAATATTGCTATCATTTTATTACCTATTCTTTTGTTTGCATTTTCTATGCAAGCACAACAGGAAGATGTTTATAAAAAATCAAACATCACTGAACATGATTTGAATGTAAAGTTAAAAGAATTTATCCATAAAAAATTAGAAAATAGTCCACATACATCTTCTTTTGATAAGCATAAATTATCCCATTTTTATTCTGATAATTATTCAACTTACAAAGAACTTTTTTCTAATATGGTAGCTGTTATGAAAGAAGAAAACAAGGCAGCTTTTGAATTGATAGTAGATCAAATAGTGAAACAAATTATCTTAGATTTTCAGAATTATGTTCCGCCAACGAAAGTAGCAAAAGATGTGCATAACTATATGTTTGGTAGTTCTTCAATGAAAAAAGGTGAGCCTAATGATAAAGGAGCAGGAGACCCTTGTAATAATGCTGATTTTGAAATTTGTGATTTCACAGGTTGGGATTTATTTGATGGAAATGTAAATAATCAGCCTTATCAAATGATAAATATTACACCTAGTGGACCAGGAGGACATCATAATATTACCACACCAGGAACAGATCCATTGGTTGGTATTCCAACAACTGATCCAAATGGAGGTGGCTGTTCGGTGATGTTAGGAGATTTTACAGGAACGGGTTCAAAAGCGGCAAGTATGCGACAAACATTTTTAGTATCATCTCAAACAACTTCTTTCACCTATAGTTATGCGTTGGTTTTAGAAGATCCATCAGGTCATACTATTGGAGAAAAACCTTTCTTTAAGGTAAATATGTATGATCAAAATAATAACCCTATAGCATGTGGTCAGTATGAAGTAATAGCAGGACCTGTAAATTCTGGAGGTGATCCAGATTTTTTACCTTATGGAGCAGGTTTCTACTTACCTTGGAGGACTACTTTTGCTCCACTTAATGCTTATGTTGGACAAAATATTACCATTGAATTTATTATTGGTGATTGTTCTCAGACTGGACATTATGGATATGGATATATTGATGCTAATTGTGCTCCCTTAGCAATTATTGAATCTGATACGGTAATTTGTAACGGACAACCTGTTACCTTAACTGCTCCAGCGGGTGCAGCAAGTTACCTTTGGAGTCCAGGAGGAGAAACCACGCAATCAATTACAACAGCTACACCAGGTAATTATAGTGTTGTAGTAACCCCTGTTTCAGGTTCAGCATGTTCCGTAACGCTTACCACTACTATTTATGGATCTACAGATTATCCAATAGCTAATTTTACAGCTGCTCCAACAACAATTTGTGTTGGAGAAAGTGTTTCAGTTACTGATTTGTCTTATGTTGTTGGTACAACTAGTATTACTGGTTGGGCGTGGGATTTTAATGGTGATGGTATTGCAGATGATACTACTCAAACTCCTACAGCTTACACTTATTCAACATCAGGAGCGTATAATTTACAATTAGTGGTTTGGAATAATGGATGTACCGACACGTTGATAGTCCCGATTACAGTCAATGATATGCCAACAGCAGGTTTTTCATTTAATAATGTTTGTTATGGATCTTTAATGAACTTTACAGATACTTCTAATGCTAATGGAGGAATTATTTCCAGTTGGAATTGGGATTTCACTAATAATGGAATAGTGAATAACACAACTCAAAATCCTGCTTATGGTTATCCTTTATCAGGAAGTTATGATGTTGAATTACTTGTAGAAACTTCTAGTGGATGCACAGATTCCATTGTTCAAACAGTTTATGTTAATCCACTTCCTGTAGCCAATTTTTCTGCTGCTAGTGTTTGTCTTTCAGAAACAACAATTTTTATTGATTCTTCAACAGTAACAACAGGTACAATAACCAATTGGGCATGGGATTTTGGCGATGGCGATACATCCTCCCTTCAGCAGCCAACACATCTTTATGCAACAGCCAATACGTTTAATGTTAGTTTAACAGTAACAACAGATA
>PCUH01000224.1 GCA_002770955.1 Flavobacteriales bacterium CG18_big_fil_WC_8_21_14_2_50_32_9
TTTTATCGCAGTGCTTATTTACTTTAATTTATCAGCACAAATAACCAGGAAATTAGAATCATTTAATTCAATTAAAGTTGCCTCAGCTTTTAAAGTGGAATTGGTGAAAGGAAACGACAATGAAGTTGAAATAATAGGTGTTCCAGAACAGTATTTAGAAAATGTGGTGACTGAAGTGAAAAACAACCGCTTATCAATTTATGCTAAAGATCGTATAAAAGCTGATTCTGAAATGAAAATTATTGTAACTTTTATTGATTTAGAAGAAATTAATATTAGTGGAGCAGCAACAATTAGAAACAACACGCCAATTATGTTTAATAAGATGAACATAAAATCAAGTGGAGCATCAACAATTAAGTTAGATGCAGATTTTACAGACCTGATAATTGATGTATCGGGAGCAAGTGATTTAAAATTAAAAGGAAATGCCACTTCATATAAATTGAAAGGTTCAGGAGCATCGTCAATAAAAAATGGAGAATTATTTTCTGAAACTGTAGAAATTGATTTATCTGGAGCTTCAACAGCAATGGTTTATGTAACTAAAAATATAACTGGAGAAGTTTCTGGTGCCTCAGATTTGAAAATTGTAGGAAATCCAGAAAATAGTTACATTCAAAAAAGTGGTGCTGCTGATGTTAAAGGAGTTAAAGTTAGTTTTAAAACAACTAATAATTCTGAAAACGCTATTAATGAAAGTGATACAACAAGGTTTAAATGGAGAAGCAATACGTTTTTAATCATAGGTGATATAGATACTAGTTTCAAAACACAAAAACATCGGTATAATCATTGGGCAGGTCTTGATGTAGGAATCAACGGTTTTTTAAATTCATCAGGAAGTACTGATTTGAGTAATAATCCAGAGGTATTCAATAACAATCCAAAAGAAGTTACAAAGTTTATGGAAACTCGTTTACAAAAATCATGGTCTGTGAACTTAAATTTTTATGAGCAATATATACCGATAAGCAAACATCATGTAGGATTAGTTACTGGTTTGGGTTTTGAATGGAATAATTATGAACTTCGTCATAATGTGAGATTAACATCAAAAGGAGGTGAATATGTTTTTGATGATGTTAATGACTTTAATAAGAACTATACTTGGGGAGAAATAGATACGCTTAGAGATTATTCTAAAAACAGATTCAAGACATTTTTCATCAATGCACCACTCTTATTTGAATTGAATACAGGAAACAATAAAAAGAAGTCATTTCACATCTCAACAGGAGCTATTCTTGGATTTAATTTGCAGACTAAAATGAAATATAAATATAAAGTAGAAGGAGATTCTAAAAAGGAAAAAGACAAACAAGATTTTAATACAAATCCTTTTAGAGTGAGCCTAACTGCTCGTGTAGGTTATGGAAGGTTTAATGTATTTGCTAGTTATTCATTAACTCCATTGTTTGAAAATAACAAAGGACCAGAATTATATCCATTTTCGGTTGGAGTAACATTGCTAGGTTTTTGAAAGTAGAAAAATTACTTACAAAAAGAATTGATAACAGCTATAATTACGCACAGGTTGGATACTTCCGAGAGCGTAGCAACGAGCCTCTTATTAGAATGTCATCTTGAGCAAAATTTTTCATCCCGATTTATCGGGATAGAAAAATGAGGTCGACCGCGAAGCAGCAACATTTCATTAGTTTAAAATAAAAGAGTTATTGTTAAAGATCTTCTGATTTAGGTAGCAGAAACTTATTTACTTACAAAAACTTTGATTGGTACTAATTGAAGGGAGGCTTAAAAGGTAATAAAAAAATCAAACAAAAGACAGCAAATTGATATAAGTGTCAAATGTTTGAAATCAAACAAAGGACAGCAAGTCCTATTTGCTGTCAAAAGTTTCAAGTTTACACTGTCACCCCCTCACTCTGAAGCCAAGCTGGTTTACTTGCGAATAACAACTTCATTTTATAACCCTCCTTCTGACATCAACCAAAAGTAAGAATTATTTTAGTTATGGTAGGAATAAGTCTTGAGCCCCTATCACTCATCGCCTCCCGTTAGATTAAGAACAGTTGGGGTACGGCTATTAGCGGTTCGGCTATCATCTTCTTCATAGTTTTCTAACTTAGTTAGTCATATTTTAATTTGATATTAAATGCTATTTTTTTTCGGGATTAACTTTTCAAGTTGGCTTAAATAAATAAATTTTTGCTCAGCTTTTTTATCTTTTATTAGTTCCCAAACTGGTTCACCACATCCATTATATATTATATGAGGAAATCCTTTTTCGTCAATCCTAATTACAATGAGATTGTCAGGCTTATTTCTTAAGCCCACCTTCTTGCGTTGGGTAATTTTTATTTGATATTTTTTTCCAGTCTCTATGTCCTCTGCATCGTGTGATTTTTCAGAATTTGGAAGTAATTTTAATTTAAATTTTTCCTTTGCGTAAACCTCGCCAATACTTCCTAATAAATGCCCGTCAATTGTAAATTTTCTATCGTCTTTTTTGTAATTATTTTCAAGACGTGAAACAATTTTCCATAATTCTGTTATTATTTTTTGAAGTTCTTTTTCGTTCATTGATAGATTTTTTATAAAGCGTTCGCAGAACCTTTATTTCTTTGAACACTTTTAATAATGATAAAATAAAAGGGATAATTTAAGAAATCTTAGTGATATCCCAATTGCCAGAACTTCTGTATGATTGAGCGTCTTTATTGAACCCTAACTTTGCAATCTCCTTCCCAATGTCCTCTGCGTTAGGATTTGGAAAAGTTGCAGAAGTTACTTGGAATTCATAACCGCCTTGCATATCACCATATTTTCTTTTGGCTTTTAATTTGTAAACTGGCATAATATTAATTTTTTATTAATGCTTACTCTGTTCAGTTTTCAGCTTTCCTGTGCTAAAATTTATTTTGTGTCGAATTAGCGATAAACGACATTTTTTTGATAGCATATTCAGAATTTAGCAGTTGTTATTATTCAATTTCTACGCTCAAATAATCAAATTCAAGTTTTAAATTCTGTTTTATAAAGTTAATATATTTCTTGTCATTTTCGGTTGTCGGATATTGTCCAACTACAAAATGATTTTTTGGTCTTTTGTCAGTGTCGTTTAATGAATAAAGCAATATCCTCAGTTTAAATTGAGGTTTATTTTCTCCAAATATATAAAAAATACTTTACCTACTATAAAATAACCCACTACAAAAAACAAAAGCCTCAGAAAATCTGAAGCTTTTGTTGTT
>PCUH01000286.1 GCA_002770955.1 Flavobacteriales bacterium CG18_big_fil_WC_8_21_14_2_50_32_9
GAAATTGATAATTTGCCGACGGGTTCCGCGCGGATTAAAGCGATTCACTTGTTTAAGCCGGACGTTTCAAAGGTGGAGCTAGAACTTAACGGATTTTTAGCGTATGAAGCTGAAAAGAGATTGTCAGAGCAAAACCAGAAAGATTATGGACGCATTCCACAATCGGCAGCGGCAACTCATTTGGACTTTGTGCTTGAAGGTGATATGTCGCAAGCGGTCGTAACTCAAGGCGTACAAGATTTTCGTTTACGTCAAACGCTAGCAACAGCGGGCGCTACAAATATCGTGGTTGAATACTATGACGGTTTAGCCGGTATTTAATCCGTTAAGAGCCGCGAAAGCGGCTTTTAAAGATAAAGGAAAAATTATGGGATGGTATTCAGATTTAAAAGAAAATGACTGGTTTCAAGCAATTAAAGATGTTGGCGATGGTGTATCGACGAAGTATGAAGAATTGAAACATAAAGAAGCGCCGGCACGTCAAGCGCAAGTATTAACACAAACCGAATCAACGCAAAATGTCGATGCGCAATTGTGGGATGCCAAAGCGTCAGGGAATGCGCAACAACAGCAACAACAGCAACAACAGCAACAAGAAAGCGGCGGCATTAATCCGACTTATTTAATGGCGGGTGGTGCGGCTTTGGTTGGCCTTTTAGCTTTAATTTTGGCGGTGCGATAAATGGATCCGGCAAGTTTAGCAGCAACATTTTCCAGCGGTCGGGATATGTCGCTAAGCGGCGGAAAAGCCGACTTGGGAGATCAGACAGTAAGCCAAGGTTTTGGCGGGTTCGGCAATACGGGCGGCGGTCTAACAATCATGGGTGGCAGCTTAAAAGATTTAATGCCAAACGGCGGCGGCTTTGATGTGAATCAAGCGGTTTTAGTTGGCGCAGGCATTTTTGCGGCGGTGTTGTTAGTTGTAGCGTTTAAAAAAGGTTAAAAAAATGGGCTTCTCATTGTTCGGAAATTCCGGTTCATCAAAAAAAACAACAAATACGACAAACAACGTATACGACAATCGTGATTATAACTATGATATGTCAACATCAACAAGTAACTGGACGGATAACAGTTATAGAGATAACAGCACAAACGACAACAGCTTCACAGATCAAAGCCAAACCGACAACAGCTTCACAGATCAAAGCCAAACCGACAACAGCTTCACAGATCAAAGCCAAACCGACAACAGCTTCACAGATAACAGCGTTGTTAATTACGTGGATGGCGGCATTATCGCGGCAGCGGGCGATATGGTCAGTAATGCCCTTTCAAGTGTTAGAGATTTGTCGTCAAACGCTTTGTTGTCAAATAACGACACCACGGCAATGGCTTTTGATGCGATTGGCGGCACAACATCCAGGGCATTAAGCGCAAGTACCGACGTCGCAAACAGTGCCTTTAACTTAAATAGCAGTGTGACGGATTCAGCTTTTAACGTGTCAAATAATGCGTTTGCGGCTATGAACGCGTTTAATGAAAAAAATATGAGCGCAATTGAAAAAATCAATACAGAATCATTAATGGTGACAGCGGGGGCAGCGGATGCGGCTTTAGACGTGGCGCGTAATATTTCGCAAAGTGACGATATGGCAGCAAGTGCCAATATGACTCAAGCGGTAAAATGGGCAGCTTTAGCGGCCGCCGTAATCGGCGCGAGTATGGCTTTTAAGCGGGGGTAAAAAATGATTATCAATTTAAAAGCAGGCGAACAGCAACGAATTGCAATTAATGGGCGTTATCTAAGGATTATAGAAGCGTCTAGTGAGTTAAAAATCATTGCGGAATATATCGACGGCTCAACCGAGTCGAACAGCATGTGGCGCGGTATGGGCTGGGAGCACAATCGCGATTTTGTAGCCGTGTCGATTGAGTCGGAATGGAATCAAGCAATCGAAATAAGCTATACAAGCGGGCGCATTGACGATAGCAGAATGAGCGGCGTTATTGACGTCAGACAAAAGCCATTGGGTGGAATACAGTCAACTAAATTAACGATTAACACGGTCGAAGAGATCATAGCGCAGGCTAACGGCAGTCGATACGCGCTGAGAATCAAAAATACAGGTGCAACCACTATTTATATTGGTACTCAAGACGTGGTGATTGATGGGTACCCTCTATCACCAAGCGAGTTTATCGAGATCAGAGCAGCAAGCGCGGCCGAAGTGTACGCATACAGCGACGCGGCAAACGGTCAAGTTGTTGTTTTAGAAGAATTTGTCGAGGGTCAATATTTGTCCGTGCCGATTGAGCCATTGCAAACAAACACAGGCGCTTTCATCTTTACTGAAAGCGGCGACTATATCAGTTTAGGAAATTAAGAGGGTTAAAAAATGCCAAAAATCAGTCAGTTACCATCAGTTCAAGTAGTAAATGATGCGGATAATTTTATTATCGAGCAAGGCGGCGAAACAAAGCGCGCGGCAACAACGGCTTTAACAGATGCTTTAAACGCACAGATCGCACAAGCATTAACAGATACAAGAGACGCAGTATCACAAGCACAAAGAGCGGTTTCACAAGCTCAAGGCGCGGTGTCAAACTTGCCGAGTTTGATATTGACTAAAACCGTCTATGTTGATTTTATCAATGGAGATGATGCAAACGACGGGGGGGGGGTATTAAATCCGGTTAAAAGTTTTGATGTAGCAGTAAATTTAATCCCCGAGATGGGGGAAGGCAATATTGTGTTGATGTCTGACGCATATACTGATGGGTTGTCGATTAAAAATAAAATTGTAAATTTGACAGCAAGTGCGCAAGATAATTTGGGTTATACATTGTTTATTAATGGCTCGTTTTATATTAATAACTCTGGTTTTAATGTCAGTGGCGGATCAGTAAATGCATCTGTGCATTTAGATTTGGGAGATAGCGGGGTTTTTTATTGTAACGGCGCGAATATAAGAGTGGGCGGATATTATACTAATAATATTACTGTTAATAATGATGTGGCGGAAAGAGTAATTTTTAGCGTAGATTATAGATATAGGGATCGGGCTAATAATTATATAAGCATTGGTAGAGCGATAGTAGCTATGTCGTCTGTAGTTAATAATTTAACTCTTTTTAACGTCAAACAATCGGGGAGGTTTTTTGTTCATTATTTTCAAGTGGTTCTTCCGGGCGATACAAATTTTTTAAAGACAAACGCAGCAGAAACCATTGTAGGTTCGGGTCTGTATTTATATGGAGTTTAAGGAGTTTAAAAATGGATATTGATCACGCTGGCAGACAGTTTATCTGTTACGACCAAGACGGCATTAACGATTTAGTGACAA
>PCUH01000266.1 GCA_002770955.1 Flavobacteriales bacterium CG18_big_fil_WC_8_21_14_2_50_32_9
GAAGCACGCTATAAAGCAGAAACAGACGGTATGTATTTGGCAGCACAATACAGCGGAGACCCGGCAGACATGCAGGCGTGGAAAGATGCGGTCGCACAAATTAAGCTTGATTTGCCTAAGCCAATCTAATGAAAAATTATCTAATCGGCGGCGCGGTACTTGCCGCCGCTTATTGGGGGTATATTATGAGTTTTCCGAGAGGGATTAGAAACAACAACCCGGGCAATATTGAATTTAATGCCGCAAATGACTGGGAAGGTCAAATAGGGGTTGAGTTGGTCGGTGGTCGATTTGCCGCTTTTGAGTCGATGAAAAGCGGCGTTAGAGCTTTAAGCATTCTTTTGATCAATTATTATGAGCGTTACGGATTAAACACAGTAACAGCGATTATTAACCGTTGGGCGCCGTCGGTCGAAAACGACACGGGTAGCTATATTGCGAGCGTTTCAAATGCAATGGGCGTTAGCCCGTTTGAAGTCTTTGAGTTAAACGAAAAAAATTTAACAAACCTAACCGCCGCGATTATAAAGCACGAAAACGGCCGCATGATCGCTGACTATGACCTGACGCGCGGCGTTGAGTGGGCGCTAAAAGACAAAGGGCTTGTATGAGCCAAACTACTAAGCAAATATTAATAACGGTAGTTTCGGGGGTTATAACAGCAGTAATTGTCGGCTATATGCGGCAAAGAGTAACGCCGCCGCCCGTTGCAGACAATAAAAATCAAAATTGGTGGGAGTGATGAAAGTGCCGACTTTAACAAAAAATCAATTGATTATTGGTGGGGTGGTGATCGGTGCCGCGTTTCTATACTTCAAAGGCTTTAGGGGTGTCGCAAGTTCAGCGGCGCGCGGTGCCGTTGGTGTAGTCGGTGGCGTTGCGGAAGGCACAGTCTATGGCGTCAGTGATTTTGTCGGGCTTGAAAATCCAAACAAAACACAATGCGAGATTGACAAAGAAAACGGCGATACATGGGCGGCAAGCTTTTCATGCCCGGTTGGTGATTTTTTAAAATACTTAGGGAGTTGATATCATGAAAAATAAAAAAACGTGGTTAGGATGGTTATTATTCGCAGTCATCATGGGGGGTGGAACTTATATGGGGGTCAATCCAACCATTTTAACGCCCGTTGCAGATTCGGTAGCCGTGGCAGTGCAAGAAAGCACGGATTTAGACGACTAATGGAAGGCAATATTGTTTCCGGGTTAGTCGGAGCGGCTGGAGCATATGCCGCAGTTTGGGCGCATCTGGGCTTTATAAAATGGCGGCTGAATGAACAGCGAGATTTGCTGATCGAACACGCCAAAAAACACGCTGAAATTTCAGAACGACTACATAAAGTAGAATTCATTTTAGATAAATAAAAGCCGCTAAAACGCGGCTTCGTCGTCGCATTCCCTTTCTTGTTTTGTGTATCTACTCATTGCGCTGGTTGAAATATCAAGCAGTTTGCATAATTGGTAATCGGTCGCTTTTTTGTTAAGTGTTAGACTCAGTTTTGTGCGGCATTTTTCGATATATAGGCTTGTAACGCTAGACATAATCATTCCCCCTTTAGAAATAATAAAAACCGTTACGTTAACGGAATGTTTCTATTATTAACCTTTATTAAAAGCTTTGCAATATTGCCAGCTCGGGTAAAAAATATATTGACAAATGCCCGCCTGTGGATTATTGTTTTCGTAAGTTCCCAGATTTGGGAATCATTACCCCTTAGGGCTTCGACGGAAGCCCATCTTTAACAGGGGTCAAATCAATTAACTTTAGGGGTGGTTATCATGTCAGACAAATTTACTTTCAAATCAGGTGTTGAAGTTCAAAAACTACATTCTTTCTATGAATTTAAAGCAGGCGGTTTAATCGTCCTTTTTTTGAGGATCGGTTATGTATCAAAAGATGATAGTGGTTTTATAACAGTTGAGTGTTGGGATTATCTGAGTGACAACAGTAAAACTTTATATATCGATGTTGATATTGAAGAAGAGAAAGCATTTAAAAACTGGGTTGCAGGTTTATAAATGATCGCTGGATTTAGTGGAAATATTCAGCCGGTAGAGGAATGGGAAGCCGTCGCAATCAAAAAAGATGCGGCAATACAAACCGCTGGAATTTTAAATCTTAAAGGTAACCAGTGGCAACAAGAAAGCGGCGCAATTATGCACCGGTTGTCGGATGCCAGTTTAACTCAGATCAAGTGGATGGCGCGCGGCGAAGTCCGAAAAGCAAAGCAGATTTTTAAAAATGCTTTGAGATCAACGTTCGGAGATTATCAAAGCGCGTGGGTTGAATTAGCCGTACATTTAGCATTGATCGGAATAGCAGAGCCAGAAGCTGAAACCGTGGAATGGAAAGTTAACCGCGTTTTATGCACTAAATGGTGGCGGCGTCGTTTAAGAGTTAAGCAAGCCAGGGAGCAGGAAAACAAGGCGATTGATGCAGGACTGGTTAAAAAATCAAAACAAATTTATGTCTCAGATCAAACAGTTGCGAGAAGACGGGCGCAGCGTGGGCAAAATGATCGAATCTTAGAAAATCTAACCGCAATCAATGACTTAGGTCAAGAATATAAACTTTATGATTTGGCGCAATTGTCAATCTCAAACCCACAGATCAGGCGCGCTGAATTAATGACTCGTATCAGCGGCTTTGAGCAATATTCTAAAAACTGGGGAGATGTTGGCGAATTTTACACAATAACATGTCCTTCAAAAATGCACTCATCAAGCCGCAAATATGACGGCACAACACCGAAGCAAGCGCAAGCCTATTTATCTACTCAATGGCAAAAAATCAGAGCCAAATTAAACCGAAAAAAAATAGAAGTTTACGGGTTCAGAGTTGTTGAGCCGCACCATGATGGGTGCCCGCATTGGCATTTATTGCTTTTTATGGATGCCAGTGTTACCGGGTTTGTTCGTTCAGTTTTAAAAAGTTATGCGTTAGAAGTGGATGGCAGCGAAGCGGGAGCGGAAAAGCACCGATTCAAAGCCGAACGCATTTTAACAGGCACAAACCCAAAGACGGGCGGCGAGTATTCGGCAGCCGGTTACATAGCTAAGTATATCTCAAAAGCCATTGACGGTTATGGGGTCGATTTTGATTTATTCGGTAATGATGCGCAAGCGGCAAGCGCAAGAATAGAAGCATGGGCTTCAACTTGGGGGATTCGGCAGTTCCAGCAAATCGGAGGCGCAAGCGTGACTGTATGGCGGGAGTTGCGGCGGTTGCGCGATGAAGAAATAAAAGGGTGTGAAGTGCTAGAGCGCGCG